>NZ_BAABBE010000004.1:0-427230 GCF_039537795.1 Lentzea roselyniae | reverse complement strand
TGGTACCACGGCATGAAGCGGCTGCGTATTCGCTGGGAGCGCCGCGATGACATCCACGAAGCGTTCCTCGGCTTGGCAACCTGCATCATCTGCTACAGGCACATCAAGATCCTTTGATAGGAACTCTTAGGCATCGTCGGTCGTCTCCATCTTCAACAGACAGTCAGCCGCTTGAGCCTCTGCAGCCCGTGAACGATCGAACAGGCGGACAATCAGCTCCTTGGAGGCGACTTCCTCCAGACTGCACGTATCGAGCGCGCGAATGACCTTCTCGTATCCCTTGATCGCGTCCGTCGCCTCGGCGAAGAGGCTGGAGTTCTCGGTTGCTGTCCACACCAGCGGTTCGTACTTCGGAAAGGTCAAGTACGTGAACGGTCCGGCCAAGCCTGCGTGTGCGCCATGCGAGGTGGGCACGATCCGGATCGTGACATTCGGCCGGTTCGCCATGTGCAGCAGGTGTAGCAACTGCCCGGCGTGCACCTCGGCACCACCGACGGGCAGATACAGCGCCAACTCGTGGATGAAGTAGATGCACCTCACGCCGCGTCGGACTGATGCCTGCATGGCAAGTTGTGCCTTCACTCGATCTTGCAGGTCGCTCGCCGGCGTCGTAGAGGACGCGCGCAGCACCTCACACATGTAGTCAGCCGTCTGCAGAAACAGCGGCACCACGTGCGTGTGCCAACTTGTCAGCGTCTTGGCTGCCTTCAGGTGTTCGACAACCGTCCGGACTTGGACAGGCGCATACATGCCGTGCTGTTGCCACCAGCCGATGATGTGCGTCTCTGGGTACAGCGCCAGCAGATGAGTGGCCTCAGCCGACTTGATCCGGCAAGCCCCCAACAGTGCGGCAACCTCGATCTGAGTGGCGCCACCCTTGCCGTTCACCACGTTCGACAGCTTGGACTCGTCCCAGTCCACGATGTCCGCGAGCGCACGCGAGGTCAGACCGGAACCCTCGATGGCCGCCCTCAGACCAGCGCCGAACTCACGACCGCGGGCGGTAGAGATCCGCTTAGGCATACCAACTTCCTTGCAGTGGTTCGAAAGGGCGATGAGAGAAGCCGACGCGGCAACGCGCACCGCGTCGGCTCTCCCTGACCAACCTCGGATGGGGGTGAGACGGAGCCCCGGAGGTCGGTGGCTTTGTCACGACGGCAACCGTTTGGTGAGGTCAACGACCTGTTCGGCCTGGCTCTCGACAGCGTCAACCGTCGTCGGCTGTTCGGACTGCTTGCGGCCTTCGGCGTGGTTGACCAGAAACTCTCCGAGCATGATCAGGATCTCGCCGAACTCCTGCTGTCGCTCAGGTGTGAGGGTGCCCATGACGAAGTCGAACAGCACGTTTGGCATGAGTTTGGAGATCTTCCCGAACTCAGTGATCAGTTCGGTGTCGTCGGGCGTCATGACGTAACGCCTTGCGCCAGCTGTGACTCGTCAAGCCTGTGCTTGCCGACCGACACGGGCGGCCGGATTGCGGATAACTCCCCGGTGTCTGCTGCGCGTGCCGTCGGCAATCGGACCGGAACGTCCTCGTGCGGCTCGTGTGTGGGCGCCAGGTCGTCCAGCACGTCCTGAATGTCCGCCTGCGCCCATGCGGCTTCCTGGGCGGCGTTCACGGCTTCCTCGGCAGCCGCTCGGGCCTTTCTGACGTACCTCCGGCCGAGTACCACCGTGTACGCGAGCGGCAGCACCAGCCACACCACGAACAGCACGACTCCCGTTGCATCCCACACCATGATCGTCCACCGTCCTCCCGAAGAACGTGACCGCAGACATCAGCTTCTATGGCGGCAGATCAGGCGTAAACGACCTGGTTGTGACCATCGGCGACATCTTGCGACTTATACTGATCGGCGCTGACATCAGTGAGACGGAAGGTCAGCCGATGGATTCAGGAGATCGACAGCGACAGTCACGGACGTTGTTCGGCGAGCTGCTGCGCCAGCGGAAGCAGACGGCGGAGGAGTTCAGCCAGGAGGCCGAGCGGTTTGCGCGCGAGCACGGGTTGAACGCGACGATAAGTCCGCGTCATGTCCAGCGGTTCGCGTCTGGCCGTCGTGCCGATGGCAAGCCTCTCGGTCTTCCTCAGACATCAACGCGCCGTCTGCTTGAAGGCATGCTCAGCGTGCCGATCGAACGGCTGCTCGAACCTATGCCTGACGCCGTTCCTGCGGTCACGGATGACGACCTGGGGTTGCAGGCCAGGATTGCCGCAGGGCGGAACCTGGACATGGACACTGTCGGCCTCCTTCGGCAGAAGCTCGACATCACCCGCGTGATTGATCGCCGACTGGGCGCGTCTGCCTTGCTCGGCGAGCTTCGCGCGCAGATAGGTCAGATGGAACGAGCGATGCGCGACGTCCTCAGTCAGCCGATCCGGTCGGGGCTCGCCGAAGTTCTCGTCGACGCTTCCGCTCTTGCCGGTTGGCAGTCGCTCGATCAAGGACTCGTCAGTGAATCGTGGGACCACTACAACACGGCTCGAATGGCAGCGCGCGAAGCACGCTCGCCAGCGCTCGAAGCTTATGCGTGTGCAGGGCAGGCCGTTGTGCTGCTCGACATCGGCGAAGTGCGGGCGGCCGTTGAACTGACGGACTATGCGCGGACAATCGCCAAAGGGAAGGTTCCCCAACTGCTCTTCTCCTGGCTCACCGCGGGCTACGGTGAAGCGTGCGCGGCGAGCGGAGAGCGCGAAGTTTGTATGCGTGCTTTTGATGACGCACTGTGTTCGATGCCCGCCAGTATTGACAACGCGGAGACGCCGTATCTGGTGTTCGACTCAACGCACCTTGCGCGTTGGCGTGGCAGCGCACTTGCACGGCTCGGTACGCGAGAGGCCGTCGAGATTCTGTCCGACGTGCTCAGCCGACTCGATCCGACTTTTACGCGAGCCGAAACCGCGCTCAGGGTTGATCTGGTGCAGGTATTCGCGGCGACAGGGGAGAAACATGAAGTAGCCGCGCACGCGGAGCGTGCACGGCTACTGGCTACGCAGATCGGATCTCAGCGCCAGCGAAAGCGGCTTACTTCGCTGCTCGTTTCCGGCTGAGGCTCACGACTTCGGCAATGTCCGGCTCTTCGCCGGGAGCCAGCACGACGGCGCGCTTGCCACGGCTCGCGTGAACGAGTCCTTCGGCTTTCAGTTCAGCGATAGCGCGGTTGACGGTTCCGGCTGACAGGCCGTAACGGCCCTTCAGTTCGACCACGGTGGGAAGCAGATCGCCTGGGCGCAGTGCGCCGCACGTGATCGCGCCTCGAAGGTCTGCGTAGATCTTCTGGTATGGGTTGTCGGCTGTCGGTTCCAAAGTTGTCGTGACAGCGCCGGACTCGGAAACCTTGATCGGTGCTTTGGGCATCCGGGTACCGATGTTCCCGGCTGCCCGCTGGTCCGCCTCCGAGACCCACGCGGAGTAAACGCGCAGCGTGGTAGCACCTCCGCCGCCATGTCCCAAACGGCCGGCGACGGTGCGCACGTCCACACCAGCGGCAATTAGTTCCGTGGCGGAGTAGTGGCGCAACTGGTGGATGTTCATCTTCCAGCCGAGTCGTTCGCACATGCGTCGGTATCGCTGTGTGACAGTGTCCGGCTTGAGCCAAGTGCTGTGGTCGACCGATGATGAGAAGACGCGGCCGTCCTTCTTGAGCTTGGCTCCGCCGATCTCTGCTTCGGCTTTCCGCTGTTCGATGTAGGCCCGAAGAAGGCCGACGGTTTCCGGATCGAGCGCGATGCGCCGTTGCTGGTGAGTCTTGGTGTCCTGCTCCCAGGTTTCAGCGCCATCCTGCGCAATGGCCGTCTGAATGGACAGAACCGCGTTGTTCAGGTCGAGAAGGTCCAGCCGAAGCGCGCAGACCTCTCCGCGTCGTGCGCCGGTAGTCATAGCGAGCCACACGAACATTCCCCACGGAAGGTCCTTGAACGCCTCGTTCACGATCGCTGCCGCCTGTTCGGGAGTAGGCGGGTTCGGATTCGGCTTGACCGGCTTTGGTGGCTTCGCTTGGGCGAGAGGGTTCACCTTGATCCAGCCCCAGCGAAGCGCGCAGTCGAGCGCGCCGCTCAGGCAGAAGTGGACCTGACGAACGGAGTTCTTTTCCAATGGCTTGCACTCGTGAGGCTGGCAGTCGAGCTGCTTGCAGTCGTGGTTCTTCTCTTCGGACTTGTGCTCGACGAACTTCCTGCCTCCGCAGTGGGCACGGCACGTGCGGAGAGTCGAGTAAAGCGAGTCGATGACTTCGCCGTCGAGCTTCGCTACCGGCAGATCGCCGACAAGCGGACGGATGTGGTTGTTGATGTACCCCTCGTAGCCCTTGCGGGTATTCCGCTTGACGTCCAGGTTATCCAGGTACCGGTCAATGAGGGTGTTCACGTTCGCTTTGGTGCGCGGACTGCGCTGTTCGTCGATCTCGTTGAGGATTCGGGTCTTGGTCTTTTCCGCTTCGTCCCAGAGATCGGGCGTGTCTTTCGGAATCGTCTCGTGACGGTAGTTCCGAAGGCCTGTCAGCGGGTCGACTCCCGCGTACACGACCACCCTCAGCGAGCCGCTCGGCAGGACCTCGATCCGCCCGCGCTCGCGGTCCTTGGGACCTGCCTTGCGCTTGGTCATGGTGCGACCGTACGCCCGCCTCGCACCACGCGCGGCACCACGAAAGTGGGCGCTGATCGTCTTCAGTGTCGGCTGAAGACTAAGGGCCCTGACCTGTTTCCACTGGTCAGAGCCCTCAGTTTCACCCGGCGAAAGGTGGTGCCCCAGGCAGGATTCGAACCTGCGACACACGGTTTAGGAAACCGATGCTCTATCCCCTGAGCTACTAGGGCTGGCGACAGCAGTCTACCGGGGTGCCGCCACCGAGTTGACCAGCGCCCCCGCTCACGCACCGTGAGGGGCCAGACGGCCACCCTGCGGCCGTTGGAGGGAAGTGAGGCAGGCCACCTTCTGCGGTGGAGAAACGTCAGGTAGGGAGAGGGCGTGAGCAGACCCTGGCCCGACTTCCGTCCTGGACCGCTTGGCGCCCTCAAGGCTTGGTGGCGGCGGCGGGTGCCTCGGCGTGCCGAGGACTTCACCTTCGTGCCGCCGGCGAGCAGTCATCAGCAGGAGTTCGAGACGCCGTTGCCCAGTGCGGTGTACGGGCTGGACTTTCAGGTCAAGCTGACGATCGTGTGGCGGCTTGATCTGGCTACCGGGCTTCGGCACAACTCGCCGCGGAGTGCTGCGATTCACCACGTTTTGCAGCGGGCCAAGGAGATCAGCGGCAAGGCGATGCTGGTGCATCATGCGGCGTTGCAGCATCAGTTGGGGGATGAGCTCGCCACCGAACGGCAGGTGCCGGGTACGCATGTGTGGGCGCGGGCCGAGCAGGTCAAGGTCAGCGTGCAGGAGGAAGACCTGGAGATGGCTCGCAAGCACATCGAGCTGTTGCGGAACTCCACGTTCAAGCTGGCTGAGCGGGACGTTGAGCGGGCCGAGATCCGGTACTTGCGGGACGAGGTGTTGACGGACGTCGGTACGGCCACGATCTGGTGGCTGCAGCGCAACGGGTACCAGGTCGAGGAGGCGGTGAAGTTGTCGAACCACCTCTCTGAGCTGGTCAAGATCGCTCAACGGCAGCCGGCCACGCATTGGGCCGAGTCGTTGGTCAGCAGTGTTGAGCGGGCGATGCCTGAGCTTGAGGACTCGCACCGGAAGGATCTGCGGCAGCACCTGGCCAAGGCGCTCAGTGTTTACGGCGGGTCGCGGGTGGCGGCTGAGTTCGCTGATCAGATCGGGCTGCCCGCGGGCGAACAGCACACGAACGGACACGTCTAGGCTGGCGAGGGTGTTGACCGAACTTCGCAGTGCCGCGGTGGTGGCCGGGTTGCGGGCGCTCGCCCGGCTCACGCCTTATGCCGAGCCGGAGCTGATCGGGCTCCGGAAGATCGTGAAGGCCGGTGACGTCTGTGTTGACGTCGGGGCGGCTTTGGGGTTGTACACGGTCACGTTGTCCAGACTGGTTGGTCCACAAGGGACTGTGCACAGCGTTGAGCCGCTGGTGTTCGCGCATCCGGCCCTTTCCTACGCGCTGAGGCCTCGGGAAGGGCGCAACATTCGCAGGCACTCGGTGGCGTTGGGGAACAGCCAGGGGCGCGAGGTCATGAGCGTGCCGGTGCGGCACGGGAGTCCTGTCACCGGGCGGTCGTTCCTCACGGTGGGAGCCAACGGGCTCGGGTCCAACGAGGAGTTCGAGGAGCACCTCGACGTGCTGGTCAGGACCGACACGTTGGACCACTTCGTCGAGGAGAACGGGATCACGCGGCTCGACTTCGTCAAGGCGGACGTCGAGGGGGCCGAGCTGCGGGTGCTCGAGGGCGCCGAGGAGACCATCGCGCGGTTCAAGCCGGCGTTCCTGCTGGAGATCGAGGAACGGCACGTCGAGCGGTTCGGGTACCGGGCGCGGGACGTGGCGGACTTCCTGACTGAGCGCGGGTACCGGATGAGCACGTGGCACGGGAGTGAGTGGGTGCCGGCGAACGACATCGGCGACGCCACGAGGAACTACCTGTTCCGGGCGTGAGAGGCCCGGGAAAAGTAGAGGACGCCGACCCCTGGGGGTGGATCGGCGTCCTCATCTCGAAGGTCTACAAGCTGTAGACCTCAAGCTCGTACAGGGAGTATCCGTAACGCGTGGCCCGTTGGGTACCCGTCATTCGGAGGTATCTCGCGTCCTGTGGCGAGAACGCTACGACATCATCGCCGCCGTCGCCAGCACTTGTGGAGAAAACGTTCCGCCAGTTCGTGCCGTCATTGGAAAGTTCGATGCGGTAGCCACTGGCGAAGGCCGACTCCCAGTGCAACACTGCGCGACCGATTCGTTGCACAGAGCCAAGGTCCACCTGGATCCACTGGTTGTCGCTCCAGTCGCTGGCCCAGCGGGTCGACGCGTTGCCGTCCAGCACGTGCGACGGCGGGAGGCTGTTCCAGCCGGTTTCGTGGGACGACGCGGTGGCGACGGCCTTCGAGGCCAGGTTGGTGATGTTCTGGCTCCTGCGGGACGGGAACTGCACGACCTGCTGGTAGGTCGGGCGGTTCTGCCAGTGGATCTTGTCCTGGGTGATGCCACCCATGGCGCGGTGGATGATCGTGTCGGCGCACCACTGGTCGCCTGCCGCGCAGTCCGCGTCGCCTGGGTAGACCTGGTTGGCGGGCTTGGCCACGGCTTTGGAAAGCGACGTCACCAGGGCGGTCCGGCAGCCTGACAGCGTGCCGCCGCCGCAGTAGGTCTGCGGGAAGGCGCCCTGGACCGGGTCGCCCAGGACCTTGCGCAGGTCCTTGTCCACGTAGCCCCACCAGCCGTACTGGAACGAGGAACCCTTGTGCGGTGCGGAGCCGTGCGCGTCGGACGGGGCCTCGTCGACCTGCTGCGCGCTCACCAGGGCGTTGTACAAACCATCACCCAGCGATGGTTTGAACTGGGCTTCGACCAGCAGCGGCCACCAGGCATCAAGGATCCTGATCGCCTCGGCGTGGGCGTAGGCCTTGCTGCCCTTCGAGGTTTCCTTGCGCAACGAGCCGGAGCGCTGCCAGTCCTTCAGCTTCTGCACGGCCGGGGCGAGGGTGGGGTCGACAGGGGCGGACTCCACCACGCGCAGCAGTTCGGGCAGCACCTGCTCGGCGCGGAGGTCGGCCACCGCGGCCTCGGCCATCACGCGGGTCAGCGACGCGCGAGTCACCTTCTGGCCCGACGAGATCAGCGCGCGGACGCGGTCGTCCAGCAGGTCACCGCGGTGCACGGCGCTGTGGCCGAAGCCGCCGAAGGTGAAGTCCTTGGCCTGCTTGTTGTTCCACGAGATGTAGTAGTCCTGGTTGATCGAGTTCGGGTGGCCCTCGAACGGCATGTACGACGCCACGTTCTCGTTGCCGTCCCAGCCGACCCACTCGTACTCGGCGCGGCCCCACGTCGGCAAATTCGGGTCCACATTGGACCGGCGCACCGGGTTGAGGCCCGAGTTGAAGTAGGCCGCGTCGCGCGAGTCGACGTAGAACCAGTTGAACGCATAGCCGATCTTGTTGGCGGCGCGTTGGAAGTCGGCGGCCGAACGGATCGCGGTCGGGTCGTTGAACTCCTGGAAGCCGATGATCGAGTCGACCTCGTGCATGTACGTCGAGCGCAGCGTCGTGTACGCCACGACCTTGCCGCCGACGGTCGCACGGCTCGTCACCAGGCCGTACTTGGTTCGCCACATCACCAACGTGTAGGAGCCCGCCGGCGTGCCGTCGGCGACGGTCGGCTTCCACGCGTTCTTGCGCTCAAGGCGTTCCATCGGCAGGCAGGCGCCGTGGAACAGGTAGTGCTGCGACGCCTTCGTGGCCGGCGAACCGTCCGGGTTGCACAGCTCCACGGCGTACGTGTCGACGATGTCCTGCCCGGACGAGGTCGCGCTCCACGAGTAGTCGATGCCGCGACCGAGCTGCACGTACATCGAGACGCCCGCGAACGAGACACCGCGCGAACGGATGCCAGGACCGTTGAGCTCCTGCAGCAACAGCAGCTGCGGCGCGAAGTAACCGGTCTGCGGGCCCCACACGGCGATCGGGTTGCCCGTGTCGGTGTGAGCACCGGAAACGGAAAGGGCGTTGGACATGCCGTGCTTCTTGTTCAGCAGATCAGCAGGCAGAACGCCGTCGGAGAAGATGCCGGAAGCCTTCGCCAGGTCACCGGAAGCAGGTACTGAAACGGCCGCACCCGTGCCGCCCGTCTCGTCGTAGACCATCCGCTCCGGCGTGATGCTGCCGGCGTCGGGCATGGCAACGCCGACCGGCGAGGCAGGGGAAGCCGCGTACGGGAACGACTGTCCGTTGTGGAGAGTCAGGACGGCTTCCGGGTCGTTCTGAGCCCGGAACGCCTGCCACACCCGCTCACCGGCGGCAGCGCCGTACTTGTTCTGCGCGGCCAGCTTCACCAGCGCCGACTGCACCTCACCGCCACCACCGGCACCGAACAGGCCACCGACGACCGCGGCGATCGCCACCATGTCGGTCGCCTTGAACGGCTGGATGTCGTTCCAGTTCGTGATCGAGTCGGCGTGCCCGGTCAGCACGTACTCACCGGGGAAGTTCCGCGCCGCGATCGACTGCGTCAGGTACGCGTTGATGCCGGAGATGTAGTCGTTGACGTCAGCCATGGCCTGACGCCCGCGCTCACCGTTCTTCGCCGCCGCGGTGTCGATCTGCTTCTGCAGGTCGGCCTCGGTGTACGGGATCTGGTTGTAGAAGCTCTGCTCCAGCACGCGGTTGCCCGGCGCCCCACCGGCGAAACCGGAGAGCTGCCCGCGGCCGAGGTGGCGGAACAGGTCCATCAGCCACAGGCGGTCCTGCGCGGCCGCGAAGCCGGCGCCGAACATCGTGCCGGACCGCGTGGTGCCGGTGATGTGCGGCATGCCGATCTTCTTGTCTCGCATGATCGTCACGTCCGAGCGCGGCCGGATGGTGCTTTCCACCTGGTCGGCCGCCACGCCGAACGACGCGTCGTTGAAGAAGTTCGTGAGCTGGGCGTTGGTGAGGCCGCCGTACCCGGAGACCAGGGCGTCGTACTTGCCGAGCTGGTCGGCCGAGTGCGCGGGCCTGGTGCCGAACGCCTTGTGACCGAGGATCTCGGCCAGTGTCGCGTTGCCGTTGTTGCCGGGCGGCAGGACGTCACCGCACTGGCCGAGGCAGTAGTCGTCGGCGGCGAACGCGACCGCGCGAGGCTCCTCGGCGTTGGCAGACGGAACGATCATGAGGGAGGCGGTGACGGCGGCGGTGGCCAACAGGGACGTCACCGGATTGGCTCTCCGCATGGCGCGAAGCTCCTCTCCGAGGAGTGCAGGGATGTTGTGATGCAGGTTACTTTCGGTAAGACTATCGCGAAAGACCTTCGCGTTTGCCGTGTCGGTCCTGTGACCATCTGCATCGATCCCGACGGTCATCAGGAAGCCGTATGGGCAGAAACGACGAGCGGTTTCCGATTCCGCGGCCCGTATCTGTGTTTCTGGTACGACATTCCACTCAGTGGGATTTCCATGTTTGGTTACTCAGGGTCTCGATGATGCACTTCAAGTCCTGGTGGCATGCCTACGCAGCGAAGTCGGCGCGCTATTCCGGTAACTGTGAACGTCGCTCGCCTTCTCGAAAAACCGTTACCACATGATGAGATAACTGAGAATTAACGTGACCTTCGACGTCTGTACGCGAAGATCACGAACATGAGGGAGCACGGAACGCCAATGCGGGAGGCGTCGTGATCAAGGTTCTGCTGGCCGACGACGAGGACCTCGTCCGTTCTGGCCTTCGCATGATCCTGAGCAGCGTCGGGGACATCGAAGTCGTCGCCGAATGCGATGACGGGCATCTGGTGGCCGACCTGGCCCGCCAGCACCGTCCTCACGTGGTCCTGCTCGACATCCGGATGCGCACCTCGGACGGGCTCGTGGCACTGCGGAGGCTGCGGACCCTGCCCGACCCACCACGGGTCTGCATCCTGACCACGTTCGACGTCGACGAGTACGTTTCGGAAGCTCTGCGGCTGGGTGCGGCGGGCTTCCTTCTGAAGGACACCGAACCGGAACAGCTCGTCAAGGCCGTGCGTGATCTCGCGCGCGGGGGAGCGGTTCTCGACCCCGGTGTAGCGGCACGGGTGCTCGCGGCCGTAGCGGACGGCGAGCGGATGGCCGAGCCGGCCCGCAGACTCCTCGCGAGTCTGTCCGAGCGCGAGCGCGAGGTGCTCGTGCTGATCGGACAGGGCATGTCCAACGCCGAGATCGGCGGCACCCTGCACCTGTCGGAGGCGACGGTGAAGGGCTATGTCTCGTCGGTGCTCGGCAAGATCGGCGCGGTCAACCGCGTGCAGGCCGCGCTGGTGGCCTACCGCGGTGGTCTGATTGCGTAGGAACTAGTTCCCCGAGACGATCTCGGGGATCTCGTCCACGGAAGGTTCGACCTCGACCCTGTTCCGGCCGTGCCGCTTGGCGCGGTACAGCGCCATGTCCGCGGCCGCGAACAGCTGGTCCAGCTTGGCCGGTCCCGCCGCGACACCGATGCTCACGGTCGGGCGGCGGACCGCGCCGAGCACCATCGTCCAGTCGTGGCCGTCGACGGCCGCGCGGATCCGCTCGGCCACGTTCGGGCCCACGTCCATGTTCGGCCCGGTGTCACCGAGCAGCACCACGAACTCGTCACCGGCCCAGCGCGCCACCAGGTCGTCCGCCCGGCACTCGCGCCGCAGCAAGGCGGCGATCTCGCGCAACGCCGCATCGCCCGCCGCGTGGCCGGCGTCGTCGTTCACGCCCTTGAACCAGTCCACGTCGACCAGCACCAGCCACGGCACCCGGCCGCGCGCCGCCGTCGACTCGAGCAACGACTGCGCGGCGCGTTCCAGCCCCAGCCGGTTCGCGAGGCCCGTCAGCGGATCACGCGCCGCGGCCTCCTGCGCCGCCACCGCGAGCCGTTGTGCCTGAACGGCCACGCGGCGCTGCTCCAGCGCCTGGCCGAGGCCTTCCTGCAACGTCTCCGTCGCCGTGCGCGACGCCGTCATCGACCGCCGCAACGCCTCGGCCTCGCCCACCGCGTCACCCAGTGCGTGGCAGATGTCCGCCAGCTCCGTGGAGAACCGCAGCAGCAGCGACGTGTCGTTGATGCGTTCGGCGTTGCACACCGCACGCGCCGCGAGTGTGCGCGCTTCGTCCAGATCACCCTGCTCACGGCGCACGACAGCGAGAACCCAGTTCCCGACCGAGATGCCCCACAGATCTCCCGCGTCCGTCGCCAGCCGCAGGGTCTCCTCGCCGACCTCCTCGGCCTTGTCCAGCTGGCCGACGCCCGCCAGGGACCGGCCGTACGCACCGAGGAGCGCGCGCCGGTGCGTCTCGTCCTTGACGATGCCCAGGCCCTCGTCGAGGTACGCCAGCGCTTCCTCGAAGATCGCAGGCGCCGCCGCGGGAGGCCCCGAGCAGGCGCGGAAGTTCAGCGAACCGCCGAGGCGCTGCAGGCAGTGGGCCAACGTGTCGGTGTTGCCCGCACGGCGAGCCACCTGCACCGACAGCCGCAGCATGTCCAGCGCCGCGCGCCGGTTGCCGATGCCCTCCATGAGGTAGCCGAGCGAGCCCATCGTCTGGGCCACGGCAGGGCTGTCCGTGCGGTCGGCGTCGAGATCCGTCCACCCCTCGGCAGCCAATTCCAGGGCGAGAGGAATACGTCCGAGGCGCCACGCCATGACAGCGCGGTTCACCAGCACGGCCGACCGGACCCAGCGGTCGGCGCCGGGGGACACCTTGGTGACCACCTCGTCGAAGAGACTGTTCGCCTCCGGCAGGCGGCCAGCGTTGAGCAACGCGCGGACCTCTCGGTCCAACCGCGGAATCTGGCCCGCTACCAGCGGATCACGCTGCTCCACTCGTTCATCGACTCCGTTCCGACTCGCCGAGCGGCCTGCACAGGCTACCGGGACGGTCGCGCCCCGTACCGATCGTGGTGCAGGACGTCATCGAGGGGTAGTCGGTTGCGCCAACCGTGACGTTCCAGATCGGGCGTATCGGGCAGGGATCGAACCGGTCCTACGCACAGCCACGCCACCGGGCGGACCCTTGTGGGGATGTCCAGCATGCGGCGCAGCACATCTTCTCGGTAAAAGCTCACCCACCCAACACCCAGGCCCTCTTCCGTCGCGGCGAGCCACAGGTTCTGGATGGCCAGACACACGGAGTAGAGGCCCGCGTCCGCGATCGCGTGCCTGCCCAGCACCGCCGGAGAGCCCCGGTCGGGGTCGTACGTGACGACGATGCCGAGCGACGACTCCATGACTCCCTCGACCTTGATACGGGAGAAGGCCTCTGCTCGTTCATGATCGAGCTGAGCTGCGAAGACACTGCGTTCGGCCTGGACGTGGTCGCGAAACGCGCGCCGAATCGATTCATCACGCACGAGCACGAAGTCCCACGGCTGGGAGAGGCCGACGCTGGGAGCCGCGTGAGCCGCGGTCAACACACGTCGCAGAACGTCTGGCGGGATTTCCGCACCGGTGAACTCGGCACGGGTGTCGCGGCGCCGGTGCACTACTTCGTACAGGCTCATTCGTGCGATCGTGCCTCACTCGAAAGCACCAACTTCACGCTTGAGAGGTGGCGCTGATCTCATCTGAGGCGATAGACCGATCGGATGCGAAGAATGAAAGGCGGTTACGGCTCCGCGCTCGGATTCGGTGGTGGAGTCGGCGTGACCGCGTTCACCGGTGCCTGGCCGCTGCTGGCCCTCGTCCTGCTCGCCGCCGTCGTCGTGATCGTCTCGCTGCGCACGACGATCGTCGGTGCCGGGCTGGCCGCACTGCAGTGCTGGGGCCTCTACGCGACCTTCTTGGTCGGTGTTCGTGGTGATCTGACGGTCGACGAACACACGACCTGGGTGCTCGCGTTGCTGGTGCAGCTCGCCGTGCTGGCGTTCGTGGCCAGCACGGCGATCCGCGTCATCGCCCTTGTGACGGGTACGGCAACAGGGCCATCTCCCGTGCGTTCTTGATGGCCGTGGCGACCTGCCGCTGCTGTTGCGGCGTCAGGCCGGTCACGCGGCGGGACCGGATCTTGCCCCGGTCCGAGATGAACTTGCGCAGCAGCGTGACGTCCTTCCAGTCGACGACGGTCACGCCCTCCTTGTTGAGGAGGTTCTGCCTGCGCTTCACCGGCCTCTTGCTGTCGCGCATCACCAGCTCGCCTTCGAGACGCCGGGAAGCTCACCGCGGTGGGCCATTTCCCTCAACCGGATGCGCGACAACCCGAACGCGCGGTTGAACGCCCGCGGCCGTCCGTCCACCGCGTCCCGGTTGCGCAACCGGGTCGGCGACGCGTCCCTGGGCAGCTTCTGCAGGCCGCGCAACGCCTCTTCACGCGTCTCCGGGTGCCGCAGCATTTCCTTCAGCTCCGCTCGACGTTCCGCATAACGCGCAACGATTTCGCGTCGGCGCTTGTCCGCGGCGATCTTCGACTTCTTCGCCACGTCAGCGCTCCTCTCGGAAGTCGACGTGCTTGCGCGCCACCGGGTCGTACTTGCGCAGCACCATGCGGTCCGGGTCGTTGCGGCGGTTCTTGCGGGTCACGTAGGTGTAGCCCGTGCCGGCGGTCGACCTCATCTTGATGATCGGCCGGACGTCGTTCCCCTTGGCCATCAGACCTTCACCCCTTGTGCGCGCAGCCGGGCCACGACGGCCTCGATGCCGAGCTTGTCGACCGTCTTGATGCCCTTCGTGGACAGCGTCAGCGTCACGAACCGGTTCAGCGACGGCACCCAGTACCGCTTGCGCTGGACGTTCGGGTTCCACCGGCGCCGCGTCTTGCGTTGCGAGTGCGAGACGCGGTTGCCGAAGCCGGGCTCACGGCCCGTCAACTGGCAGCGCATGTGCGCGACCTCCCATTTGAAACGACATTCGTTTTCATCTACGGTAGCCTACATGGAAACCGTTGTCGTTATGGTGGCGGGGCTGGTCGAGCACGACGTCGCCGTGCGGGTGTGGCGGGACCGGCCCGGCTCGGTCCTGGTGCGGCACGTCGCCGCGGAGACGTGCGTGCGGCGCTGGGTCGACGGCATCTCGACCGAGATCGAGCTGCTGCACGGTTGCGTGTCGTGCACCGTGCGCGAAGACCTGCGGGAACTGCTCGGGACGTTCGCGGGGCACACGGTCGTGCTGCACCTCGACCCGTTGCTGGAGCCGGACGCGGTGCGCCGCAACCTCGGCGTCGACGTGGAGTGCGTGATCACCGTGCTCGACGCGGAGAGCTGGCTCGACGACGCACTCGGTGACGCCTCGATGGTCAGCGACCAGCGCACGGTCGCGCAGGTCGTCGTCGCGCAGGCCGAGGCCGCGGATGTGCTGGTGCTGCAAGGAGATGCGGACGAGCGGACGTTGGCCGTGCTCGACCGGCTGGCTCCCGGCGCGCACCGCTGCACGCCCGACACGGTCGTCGTGAGCAGGAGCACCAGGCCGCGGATGATCCCGCTCACGCCCGAATGCGGTGTCTCGACAGCGGTTTTCACGGCTGACCGGCCGTTCCACCCGGCACGGCTGAACGACGCGCTCGACGCGTTGCTCGACGGGACGGTGGTGCGTTCGCGCGGCCGGCTGTGGGTGGCGGACGAGCCGGAGGTCGCGCTGCACCTGGAATCCGCGGGCGGTGGGCTGCACGTCGGCCAGGGCGGTCCGCGCGAGGGCAAGACCACGCAGATCGTGGCGATCACCCTCGGTGAACCGGACGACATCACCGCGGCGTTCGAAGGCGCCCTGCTGACCGACGACGAACTGTCCTTCGTGGACTCGATCCGAAAGCTGGAGATATGAAGCCCGGTATCCACCCCGACTACCACCCGGTGGTCTTCCAGGACGCGTCCACCGGCAAGACGTTCCTGACCCGTTCGACGGCGACGTCGAGCCGGACGATCGAGTGGGAGGACGGCAACAGCTACCCGCTGCTCGTCGTCGACATCACCGCCGACTCGCACCCGTTCTGGACGGGCACGCAACGACTCGTCGACACCGCGGGCCGGGTCGAGAAGTTCAACCGCCGCTACGGAAAGCGAGAGCGCTGATGGCCGTCCCCAAGCGCAAGACGTCGCGCTCGAACACCCGCCACCGGCGCTCGCAGTGGAAGGCCACCGCGCCGGATCTCGTGCGCGTCAGGACTCTCGACGGCAAGGAGCTCCTCGTTCCGCGCAGGCTTGTCGCCGCTTACAAGCGGGGGCTCATCTAGAAAGGAAGCTGGACCGTCCCGTCCGGTGAGTCGCGCCACTGGACGAACGGGCGGTCCAGCTTCCACCCCGTGCCGTCGTGGTCGAGCACGCGGTTCTCACAGGTGTCCACGTTGGACAGCGACTCGAAGAGCTCGATGCTCCAGCCGAACAACCGGCGGCACAGCAACCTGATCGTCAGACCGTGCGACACGACCAGCACCGTCTTGGGGTGCCCGTCGTCCTTGTGCAGCCGGACCTCCAGCCCGTCCAGGAACGCCGCCACCCGGTCGTCCACGTCCGCGCCGGACTCACCGTTGGGCAGCCGGAAGAAGAAGTGCCCGAACGCGTGCCGCTGGTGCTTGAGCATCTCCTGCTGCACCGGGTCCTGGAGGTTGCCCCAGTCCTGTTCTCGCACCCGCGGCTCGGTCACGACGCGCTCGGCGTTGATGCCGAGCAGCTCGAACGTGCGGCGCGTCCGCTTGTACGGCGAGACGTAGGCCGCGACCGGTCCCTCGCCGATCAGCTCCTTGATCGTCGGCCCGGCCTCGCGGGCCTGGTGTTCGCCCAGCTCGGTGAGCGGGAGGGCGTGGTCGGGGATGCGGCAGTAGGCGAGCTCGTCGACGTTGCCGAGGCTCTGACCGTGGCGCAGCAGGATGATCCGCACTCCTCCATCGTGCCCCAGCCGGGCGGTGCGCCAGGGCGTTACAGTGCTGGGCGAGTCGAGGAGGATGGCGTCACATGATCAAGTACATCGCGCTGTACAAGAAGCCCGCAGATCCCGCTGGCTTCGACGAGAAGTACTTCGGCACGCACATGCCGATCGCCGACTCGGTGCCGGGACTCGTGCGCGCCGAGGTCGCCAAGGTGCAGCGGGTGTTCCTGGCCGGGTTCCTGGGCGACACCGAGCCGTACCTGATCGCCGAGCTGTACTTCGAGTCGGCCGAGTCGATGAAGGCCGCCTTCAAGACGCCCGAGTGGGCCTCGTCCGGCGCGAACCTCGCCGAGATCGGTGGCATGGAGCTCGTCGCGATGTTCAGCGCCGAGGTGGTCGCGCCGTGAAGGCCGTCGTCATCGGCGGCGGCACGATGGGCGCGGGCATCGTCCACGTCCTGCTCGCCCACGGCCACGAGGTCACGCTGTCGGAAGCCGACGCCGAACGTGCCGAACAGGGCAGGCTCGCCGTCAAGCGCTCGCTCGACAAGGCGCAGGAGAAGGGCAAGCTCGCCGACGCCGAGGCGGTGTTCGCGAACCTGAGCACCGGTGAGCTGCCGGCGGACGCGGAGCTCGTCGTCGAGGCCGTGCCGGAGAACGTGCCGCTGAAGCAGAAGGTCCTCGGGTTCGCGGCCGAGAAGTGCCCGCGGGCGATCCTCGCGACCAACACCTCGTCGCTGTCGATCGCCGAGATCGCCGCAGGGCTTCCCGGTGAACGCGTGCTGGGCATGCACTTCTTCAACCCCGTCCCGGTGCAGCAGCTCGTCGAGCTCGTCCACCACGACGGCGTCGACCCCGCGAACGTGGCCAAGGCGCGAACCTGGGCCGAACAGTGGGGGAAGACCGTCATCGAGGTTCGTGACGCACCGGGCTTCGCGACCTCGCGGCTGGGTGTCGCCGTTGGCATGGAAGCGATCCGCATGCTGGAGGAGGGCGTGGCCTCCGCAGCGGACATCGACACCGGCATGAAGCTCGGTTACCGCTGGCCGATGGGCCCTCTGGAGCTCACCGACCTGGTCGGACTCGACGTCCGGCTGGCGATCGCGGAGCACCTCGCGGCGCAACTGGGGCCCCGGTTCGAGCCACCGCAGTTGTTGCGGGACAAGGTCGCGCGCGGCGAGCTGGGGAAGAAGTCGGGCCAGGGCTTCTTTTCCTGGTAGATAGTTGTCCGTGCACATTCGGGAGTACACCGAGGACGACCTCGACGCGGTTTTCCGCCTGCGCAAGCTCGCGTTCAACTCGACCGAACGGCCGGAGCGGCTGGTCCAGCCGGGCAGACACGGGCTGGTGGCGGAACTCGACGGCAAGGTCGCCGGTGTGCTCGGCATCGGTGAGTACGCGCAGTTCTACGGTGGCGCCGCGGTCCCCATGGGCGGGATCGGCGGCGTCGCCGTCGACGGTGCCACGCGTGGCCGTGGCGTGGCCGCCGCACTGCTCGACGCCGCTCTGCCGGTGATGCGGGAGCACGGTCAGCCCATCTCCGTGCTCTACGCGACCGTGCCGACCCTGTACCGGAAACGCGGCTGGGAACGCGCCGGGCTCTTCGAGTGGGTCGAGTTGCCGATGGACAGATTGCTGACAACTCCGCGTCCCGCCGAGCTGATGGCGTCGCGACCGGCCGGTGAGGCTGATCTCAGCGCGCTGCGCGACTGCTACCTCGAGGTGGCCCGGACGATCAACGGCATGGCCGATCGCCGCCCGCCGAGGATCGACCTCGCGAAGGTGCTCGAGATGGACCTGGTGAGCGTGCTGCCGGGCCCGAACGGCCTGCGCGGGTACCTCACGGCGCAGCGCGAGCCCGGCGGTGACATGGGCCGCCTCAAGGTGTACGACCTGATCGGCGTCGACGTCGAGGCCCAGCTGAACCTGCTCGCGTCGCTGCGGTCGTGGGCGGGCACGCTCGACGCCATCGACCTGCGGATCACCGACCCCGCGACGCTCAACCTGCTCGGGGCGACGCCGATGCGGTACTCGGTGTGGACCTCGACCTGGATGCTCCGCGTCGTCGACCTGCCCGCGGCGGTGGCCGCCCGCGGCTGGCCGCGCCTGGCGAACGCGGCGGTGGACCTGGAGATCGTCGACGAGCACGCGCCGTGGCACGCGGGCCTGCACCGCATCGTCGCCGAGGACGGCGCGGTGCGAGTCGAACCCGGTGGCACCGGCGCCGTCCGGCTGCACGCGCGGGCGCTCGGCCCGTGGTTCTCCGGCGCGCAGAACACGCATGCGTTGCGGCGCGCGGGTCTGCTGGAGGGCGACCCGGCGGACGCGGTGGTGCTGGACCAGCTCGTCGGCGCGTCCGGCGTGCCACGGCTCGCGGACTTCTTCTGATGGCCGACGTCTACCACGAGGTCATGCGCACCATCTGGGACCACAACCTGCACTTCGGTCTCTGGACGTCCGAAGAGGACCAATCCTCGAACCGGATCGCGGCCGAACGCATGACCGCCCTGCACATCGACAAGCTCGGCGCCCGCCACGGCCGGCGCGTGCTGGACCTGGGGGCGCCGCGTCGGCACCTCGGCTTTCCGGTTGGCGGAGGCGTCGCACGCCGACATCGTGCCGGTATCTCCGTGCGCTGAGCAGGTTCGGCTGGCCAACGTTCGCGCGGAAGCGTTGTTCGTCGACGACCAGGCCGGTTCGTGCGCGGTGACCCGCACGCGATGCCGTTCTCCGGCGACGCGTTCGACGCGGCGCGGGCCGTGGAGACGTTGCCGCACTGCTGGACCTGACCGCGGAGACGCGCGGGACCCTGGAGCGGATGCCCGACGGTGCCCGGCGGCACTACGTCGCTCTTGTTGCGGCGCACGGAGAAACGGCGCAGCAGTACCTCGACCAGCTGTTGTCGCCGGCCGCGTGCGAGTCGTCGCTGGGATACGTGCTGGCGGTGGCAAGAGTCTGAATTCGTCCGCACGGCTCAGCCAAGTAACAATGGAACGCATGTCGGCGGACGACGCAAGGCACGCCTACGGCGACAACATGGGTTGGCGCCTGAAGGGCTACGCGAAGAGGCACAGCGGGCCACCGGTCAGCGTGCGGGACATCTCGCGCGCGCAGTTCCTGCAGATCCGGCCGCTGTTCGACGCCGAGGACAACCCGTGGCTCGTGGACATGCACGAGGTGAGCCCGGAGATCCGGCAGCACGTCGAACAGGTGCTCGGCCCGCTCGACCCCGCGCAGGACTACTACGTCACCGGGCATCCGCTGGACTGGGACAAGGATCCCGTGCAGGTGGCCCGCGACCTGATCGACGAACGCTATCCGCTCGCGACGGCGGCGTTCCTCGGCGGCAGCGTCGCGGCCGGGAACTACACGGCGAACTCGGACCTGGACATCATCGTGATCGTCGACGACCTGGCCTGTGCGTTCCGCGAGACGCTGGAGCACCGCGGCTGGCCGGTCGAGCTGTTCTGTCACACGATCGAGTCGTTCCAGGACTTCGTGGCGCGGGACATCCAGGACCGGCGGCCTCCGTTGCTGCACATGTGCGCCGAGGGCTTCCTCATGCTCGATGCCAACGGCACCGGCCAGCGCATGCGGGCTGAGGCGCGCGCTCTGCTGGACATCGGTCCTCCGCACCCGACCGCCACGGAACTCGAAGACCGCAGGTACGGGACCACCGACCTGCTGGAGGACCTGATCGGGGCACGGGACGAGGACGAACGGCTGTTCGTCGCGGCCAGGCTGCTGACCTGCGCGGGTGAGCTGGCGCTGGTCGTGCAGAACCGGTGGCTCGGCCACGGGAAGTGGTTGCTGCGCCGTCTGCGCGAGGCCAAGGCCGACGAGCTCGTGGACGCCTACCGGGCGCTGGTGCGGGGCGAGGGCGCCGAGTGGTTCATCGAGGTCGTCGAGCACGTTCTGACGTCGGCGGGTGGGCGGCTGGAAGCCGGTTACCGCCGGGAGGCGTTACCGAAGTAGATCCGTACTCTTCCTGTTCGTGCTGCTCATCGTCCTGGAACTGATCGGGATCGCGGTCTTCGCCGCGTCCGGCGCGGTGGCTGCCGTCCGTGCCCGCCTGGACGTGTTCGGCGTGATCGTCCTGGCGCTCACCACGGCGCTGGGCGGCGGCATCATCCGGGACGTGCTGCTGGGCGTGCACCCGCCGACCACCCTCAGGACCTGGCCGTACCTGCTGGTTGCCGGTGGCACGGGCCTGATCGTCTTCTGGTTCCACCCGCAGGTCGCGAAGCTCCGCCGTTCCGTGCTGCTGCTGGACGCCGTGGGCCTCGGTCTGTTCGTCACCTCCGGCACCACCACCGCGCTGGCTCTCGGCGCCACTCCGTACGCCGCGTGCCTCATCGGGATGACGACGGGCATCGGTGGTGGTGCGGTCCGTGACCTCCTCCTCCGTGAAATTCCGCTGGTGCTCAGGAGGGAGATCTACGCCGTGGCGGCGCTGGCCGGCGCGGTCGCCGTCGCGCTGGGCACCTTGGCCGGGCTGCCGAAAGACCTGGTCGCGTTGACCGGTGCGTCAACAATCATCACCATCAGGCTGATTGCGCTGTGGCGGAAGTGGAATGCGCCCGTCGCGCGTGGCCTCGAGGGTTAACACTGAACTCACACCCGCAGTTAGGGCCCTTCTCAGGCGCCTCTCAGATCCCTCAGCAACACTGCCCCTATGCGCATCCTCGTTGTCGATGACGATCGAGCGGTCCGGGAGTCACTCCGCCGCTCGCTCCAGTTCAACGGCTACCAGGTCGAGACTGCCGGAGACGGCATGCAGGCCCTGGAGTCGGTGACTGCCGCCAGGCCGGACGCCATGGTGCTCGACGTGATGATGCCGCGGCTGGACGGGCTGGAGGTGTGCCGGCGCCTTCGCAGCACCGGTGACGACCTGCCGATCCTCGTGCTGACCGCGCGGGACGCCGTGAGCGACCGCGTGTCCGGGCTGGACGCCGGGGCCGACGACTACCTGCCCAAGCCGTTCGCGCTGGAAGAGCTGCTGGCCCGGCTGCGCGCGTTGCTGCGCCGTGCCGCACAGGACAACGACGCCGCCGCGCAGCAGTCCGCCGCCGTGCTCAAGTTCGCCGACCTGGAGCTCGACCCGTCCACCAGGGACGTCCGCCGCGGTGACCGGCCCATCAGCCTCACCCGTACCGAGTTCGCGCTGCTCGAGCTCCTGCTGGCGCACCCGCGACAGGTGCTGACGCGCAGCCGCATCCTGGAGGACGTGTGGGGATACGACTTCCCGACCTCGGGCAACGCACTCGAGGTCTACGTGGGCTACCTGCGCCGCAAGACGGAGGCGGATGGCGAGCCGAGGCTGATCCACACGGTGCGCGGGGTGGGCTATGTCCTCCGGGAGACGCCTCCGTGATCATCGAACCCCAGGGACGGCTGCAGAGAGCGTCGCTGCGGGCTCGGGTCACCTGGCTCGCGGCGTTCTGCGTCGCCGGGGCCGTCGCGTTGGTGTCGTTCGGCGCGTACATGATCGTCCGCAAGAGCGTGTACGACGCGCTCGAGGAAGGCCTGCGCTCACGTGCCGCCACTGTCGCGACCGGCTTCAAGGTCACCACGCCGGACGAGGTCCAGAACTACCCGGCGGCGTTCCTCGCCGCCGGTGACGTGAAGATGGGCCTGCTGCAGGCCGACACCGGGAAGATCCTCTACCCGAAGACCGGCGAGCCGCCGCCTGTCGTCGAGGAGGCCTGGGAGGTCGCGCAGGGCGAGCGTCCCGAGTACATCTGGACCGACCACAAGACCGAGACGCGGGTGATCGCCGTCCGCTACGGGCCGGAGGGGTCGGACCAGGCGGTCGTCATCGCCCAGTCGATGCAGCCGCAACGCACGACGCTGGCCAAGCTCAGCGTCGTTCTGCTGCTCATCGGTGGTGCCGGCGTGCTGCTCGCGGCCATCGCGGGCACGGCTGTCGCCCGCACCGGTCTCAGGCCGGTGCAACGGCTGACCGAGGCCACCGAACGCGTCGCGAACACCGGCGACCTGACGCCGATCCCGGTGTCGGGAGACGACGAGCTGGCGCGGCTGACGCACAGCTTCAACGCGATGCTCGGCGCGGTCGCCGAGTCGCAGGAACGGCAACGGCGCCTGGTCGCCGACGCGGGCCACGAGCTGCGCACGCCGTTGACCTCGATGCGCACCAACCTGGAGCTGCTGCTCGCGTCGGAACGTCCGGATTCGCCCACGTTGTCCGAAGAGGACAAGCGGGAGATCCAGTCCGACGTGCGCGCCCAGCTCGACGAGCTGACCACGCTGATCGGTGACCTGGTCGAACTGGCCCGTGAGGACGCCCCTCAGGTCATCCACGAACCCGTCGACCTCGTCGAGGTGATAGAACGGGCGATGGACCGCGCGCGCAGACGCGCCTCGAACGTCACGTTCGACGTGCAGCTGCAACCGTGGACACTTCTGGGTGATTCAAGTGCTCTCGAGCGCGCGGTGCTGAACCTCCTCGACAACGCGGTGAAGTTCAGCCCGTCGGGCTCAGCGGTGCGGCTGACCCTGCGTCAGGTGGGCGACGGCAGCGCCGTGGTGGAGGTGGCGGACGCGGGCCCCGGCATCGCGGATGCCGATCTACCTCACGTTTTCGAGCGGTTCTACCGCTCGTCCGAGGCGAGGACCCTGCCGGGTTCCGGCCTGGGACTCGCCATCGTGAAGCAGGTGGCACAACGGCACGGTGGTACGGCCATGGCGGGCAGAGCGCCCGAGGGTGGTGCCCTGTTCACGTTGCGCCTACCCGGACGTCCGTAAGGTGGGGCGTGTGAGTCATCGCGTGAACGACGATTCTTCGTCGACCTGGGAGACGACCCCTCCCGCCGGAGACGGCGCTGCGCGCTCCTCGTCGTACTCCTACGACGACGAGCCGGCGCCCAGGTTCTCCAAGAAGAAGGCGAAGAAGAAGCAGCCGTTCTGGAAAGAGCTGCTGGTCATCTTCAGCGTGGCGCTGCTGCTGACCGTCGTCATCCAGACGTTCATCGCGCGCGTGTTCGTCATCCCGTCGGCCTCGATGGAGACGACCCTGCACGGCTGCACGGGCTGCGTGAACGACAAGGTGCTGGTCGAGAAGATCACGTACCTGTTCCGCGACCCCCAGCCGGGCGACGTCATCGTCTTCCGCGGCCCGCCGAACTGGACGGGCGGCAAGCAGCCCCCGAACTTCGTCACGGGCACGCTGCAGGACCTCGGCTCGATGGTGAACCTGTCCGAGCCCAGCGGCACGGACTTCATCAAGCGCGTCATCGCCGTCGGCGGCCAGACCGTCGAGTGCTGCGACGACCAGGGCCGCGTCCTCGTCGACGGCAAGCCGCTGGACGAGCCGTACCTGAACTTCGGCGGCGGCCCGCGCCAGCAGGACTCGTTCGAGAAGGTCACCGTCCCCGCGGGCAAGTTGTGGGTGATGGGCGACAACCGCAACAACTCGTCGGACTCGCGCAAGCACGGCGACCCGACGCCTGCCGACGGTGCGATTCCGATCGACAACGTCGTGGGCAAGGCGCGGGTGATCGTGATTCCGGTCGGGCGGTGGGGCACCATCTCCGACTTCAACCCGCAGACCGGCGGCAATTAGGCTTCAGACGCGAAGAGGGGGCGAGGGCCGGCTGGCCCTCGCCCCCTCCTGCTGTGTCCTCAGCCCTTCGTCGAGCCCAGCGTGAGCCCGCCGACGAACTGCCGCTGCAGCACGAAGAACACCACCAGCGTGGGCAGTGCCACCAGCAGCGACCCCGCCGCGATCAGGTTGTTGTCGGTGAAGAACGTGCCCCTGAGGTTCTGCAACGCCGACGTGACCGGCATCTTGTCGCCGTCCTGGATCAGCACCAACGCCCAGAGGAAGTCGTTGTAGATCCAGGTGAACTCCAGCGTCGCCAGCGCGGCCAGCACAGGCCGGCACAGCGGCAACGTCAGCTGCCAGTACTGCCGGAACACCGACGCGCCGTCCACGCGGGCGGCCTCGGTCAGCTCGTACGGGATCGTCTTCATGTAGTTGGACAGCACGAAGGTGCAGAAGCCCATCTGGAAGGCGATGTGGATCAGGATCACGCCGAGCGCCGAGTCGATCAGCGACTCGCTCGCCGACATCCACGCCGGCAGCTCGATCAGCCTGTACAACCGCCACAACGGCGTCACGATCACCTGCTGCGGCAACAGGTTGCCCGCGGTGAACACCATGAGCAGCAGCAGGTTGAACTTGAAGCTGAACCGGGACACGCCGAACGCCACCATCGAGCTGAGCAGCAGCGTGATGATCAGCGCCGGGATGGTGATCAGGAACGTGTTCCAGTAGAAGTGCGGCAGGTTGCCGATCTCCCACGCCTTCGCGAAGTTGTCGAGCGTGAGCGACTTCGCGATGGAGAAGTAGCCGTTGACCGACGTGTCGTCGTACGTGCGCAGGGACGCGTAGACCGCCCACAGCAGCGGCGCCAAGGTCACGAGGCACGTCAGGATCAGGAAGACGTGCAGCGCGGCGCGAGCCGGGGTGATCGGCGGCTTCTTGTTCTTCACCGGCACCGCAGGCCGTTCCAAGGTGGCCGTCACGTCCGGTTCTCCTTGCTGAACGTCTGGTACAGGTACGGGATGATGACGCCGAGCGAGATCGTCAGCAGGATCACCGCGACCGCGGAACCACGGCCGATGCGCGAAGCCTCACCGATGATGTTGTCGGTCACCAGCACCGACAACAGCTCCAGCCCGTTGCGGCCCTTGTTGATGACGTAGACGATGTCGAACGCGCGCAGCGCCTCGATCACCGTCACGACGGCGACCACGATGTTGACCGGCTTCATCACCGGGAAGGTGACCCGGAAGAACGTCTGGGTAGCCGAGGCGCCGTCCAGGGCCGCCGCTTCCTTCAGCGCCGGGTCGACCGACTTCAGGCCCGCCAAGTACAGCAGCATGATGTAGCCGGTGTGCCGCCACGCGGCCGCGACGAGCACCGCGTAGAGGTTGATGTCGGAGTCGCCGATCCAGTCGACGGGGTTGTCGCTGAGGCCCAGCAGCGAGTTCAGCAGGCCGCCGTCCGGTGTGTAGATCAGCTGCCAGATGAAGCCGATCAGCGCGAGCGACAGCACCATCGGCATGTACAGCGCGCTTTGGTAGATCCGGCTGAACTTGAGCTCGCGGTCGAGCAGCACGGCCAGCAGCAGGCCGGCGCAGGTCGGCACGACGAGCAGGAACGCCAACCAGATCAGGTTGTGCTGCACCGCCGGCCAGAACCGCGGGTACTCCGTGAAGATCTCGACGTAGTTGCCGACACCGATCCACTCGATGTCCTCGAACCCGCCGATGCCGTTCCATCTGCTGAACGACAACGCGATCGAGCCCAGCGTCGGGACCCACACGAACATCAGGTGCACGATCGTGGGGATGCCGAGCATGAGCCCCAGCACCAGCTTGTCGGTACCTGCCAGTGCGGTGGCACGCTTTCCACGCCGACGAGGCGGCGGCCCCACGGGGGCCACCGCCTTCGGCTTCTCCTGCAACGCGGTCACTTGAAGATGTTCTTCGCCTGATCAGCCATGCCCTTGAGCACGGAGTCGATGTTGTTCGGATCCTTGATGAACTCGATGAGGCCGTTGGTGGCCGCCTCGCTCGCGAAGCCCGGGTCGGTGTCGCGGTCGAGGAACTGCGTGATGTGCTTGGCGCTCTTGATGGTGTCCGCCACCTTCTTCTGCAGCGGGCTGTAGCCGGAGGTGTCCGCCTTCTGGTTGGTCGCGACCGCGGTCGGGTCGGCCTTCAGGTAGGTGAGCTGCGGCTCGGCGCTCGACAGGTACTCGAGCAGCTTCAGCGCGCCCTCGGGGTTGGCCGGCTTCTTCGCCATCATGTAGCCGTCGATCGGCGCTTCGACCGTGTCGGTGCCGTGCTCGGGGTTGATCTCCGGGAACGGGAAGAAGTCCAGGTCCGCCTTCTCTGCGTCGGGGAACTGCTGACCCACGAACGCACCCAGCAGGTACATGCCGGACTTCTTCTGCTGCAGCGTCTGCGCCGCTTCCTGCCACTCGCGGCCGAGGGCGTTCTCCTGGTGGAACGGCAGCAGCCGCTTCCAGGTGTCGAACACGTCCTTGACCCGCTTGTCCTGCCAGTTCTCCTTGCCCGCCAGCAGGTCGACGTGGAACTGGTAGCCGTTGATGCGGAAGTTCAGCTGGTCGAACGTGCCCATGGCCGGCCAGCCCTGCTTCTGCGCGAAGGCGATCGGGATCAGGCCGTCGGCCTTCATCTTCGTGGCGAGCGCGACGAGCTCGTCGAGCGTCTTCGGGACCGCGTAACCGCGCTCCTGCCACACGCTCTTGCGGTAGAACATGCCCCACGCGTACTGGGTGAACGGCACGAAGTACTGCTTGTTGTCCGAGCCCGTGGACGCCTGCTTGAGCGCGTCGGAGTAGTTGCCGCCGACCTTGCCCCACAGGTCCGTGAGGTCGCCGGTGAGGCCCTGGTTGGCGAAGAACCGCATGCGGTAGCCCGCGAACCAGGCGAGCACGTCGTCCGGCTTGCCCTGCAGGTAGTTGTTGATCTGCTCCTGGTACTGCTCGTGCTGCTTGGTGTTGATCGTGACGGAGAGCCCGCCGGAGTTGGCCTCGAAGGCCTTCACCGCGGCCGTGATCGCGTCCTTCGGCACCTGGTCGGACAGGTTGTTGCCGAAGGTGACGACCTTGGAGTCACCACCTGAGCCCGAGCCGCCGCCGCACGCCGCGAGACCGCCGGTCGCGGCGACGCCGGCGCCGGCCAGCATGATCCGCAGCATCGCGCGCCTGCCGAGATGCGGTAACGGAGTGGAACCGGGCGTGTACCGAACCATCGTCGCTCCTACAGGTGACACTCGCTCGTGTGCGAACCGAACAGAACTCAAACAAAGTTGCGCACAATGTGGTCCCAGGCACACATCCTGTCAAGTCCCGTTACGCAGCTGTTAAACCCAGGCACAGCCCGTTTCTAGCACGATCCCGGTACTTGTACCGGTCAACCGCCGAACAGAGCCAAACGCGAAGTTGTGTTTGCTTGTGTTGACGTTGGGGGTTGTTGTCGGCCACTCTTGCCGCCGTGACGACTTGGCCGACAGGCATGCCGGGGCTCGCCTGGGGTGCCGACTACAACCCGGAGCAGTGGCCCGAACACGTGTGGGCCGAAGACGTCGAGCTCATGCGCCGCGCCGGCGTGAACATGGTCAGCGTCGGGATCTTCAGCTGGGCGAAGATCGAGGTCAGCAAGGGTGAGTACCGGTTCGAGTGGCTCGACCGGGTGCTCGACCTGCTGCACGCCGGTGGCATCCGTGTCGACCTGGCGACCGCGACCGCGTCACCCCCGCCGTGGCTCACCGCCCAGTACCCCGAGATGCTGCCCGTCCGCGCGGACGGTGTGCGGCTCTCCCACGGCTCACGCCAGGCCTACTGCCCGTCGTCGCCGATCTACCGCGACCGGGCGACCGCGTTAGCCGCCGAGATGGCGTCGCACTACAAGGGCCACCCCGCGCTGGCCGCCTGGCACGTCGGCAACGAGTACGGCTGCCACGTGCCGCGCTGCTACTGCGACACGTGCGCCGCGTCGTTCCGCGATTGGCTCGCCGCCCGCTACACGCTCGACCAGCTCAACGACGCGTGGTCCACGGCGTTCTGGAGCCAGGGCTACACGGACTTCGCCCAGATCCTGCCGCCGCGCGTCACGCCGACGTACTCGAACCCCGGTCAGCTGCTCGACTACGACCGGTTCTGCGACGACGCGTTGCTGGCGCAGTACAAGGCCGAGCGCGACGTGCTCCGGATGATCACGCCGGACGTGCCGATCACCACCAACTTCATGGTCACCTGGACGATGGAGGCGCTGGACTACTGGAAGTGGGCGCGCGAGGTCGACTTCGTCTCCAACGACCACTACACCGAGGCCCAGTCACCGGACCGGCACATCGAGCTCGCGATGTCCGCCGACCTCACCCGCGGCCTCGCCGGCGGCAAGCCGTGGCTGCTGATGGAGCACTCGACGTCGGCGGTGAACTGGCAGCCGCGCAACATCGCCAAGCTGCCCGGCGAGATGCGGCGCAACTCGTTCCAGCACATCGCGCGCGGCGCGGACGGAACCCTGTTCTTCCAGTGGCGGCAGTCGCGCGGTGGCGGCGAGCGCTACCACTCGGCGATGGTGCCGCACGCGGGTGCCGACACGAAGGTGTACCGCGAGGTCTGCCAGGTCGGGTCCGAGTACGCGAAGCTGTCCGATGTTGTCGGATCCACTGTGGACGCATCGGTGGCGATCCTGTTCGACTGGCAGTCCGGCTGGGCGCTGCGGCAGGACTCGCATCCGACGACGGACTTCGACTACCGCAAGCACGTCCTCGGCTACTACAAGGCGCTGTGGCAGGCCGGGGTGACGGTCGACTTCGTCGCGCCGGGCACCAACCTCTCGGCGTACTCGATGGTCGTCGTGCCTGCGTTCTACGCCGTGTCCGACGCGCATGCCGCGGTGATCGCGGACTACGTGGCAGGCGGCGGTCATGTCGTGGTCACGTACTTGTCCGGTGTTGCCGACGAGCACACGCGAGTGCGGCTCGGTGGCTACCCCGGCGCGTTCCGGGACGTCCTGGGCGTGTGGTCGGAGGAGTTCTACCCGCTGCGGCAGGGCGAAACGGTTTCGTTGACCGACGGGTCGACCGCCTCGCTGTGGACGGAACACCTGCACGTCAAGGGCGCTGACATCGTTGCCTCCTACGCCGACGGCCCGCTGCCTGACGTGGCCGCGGTGACGCGAAACGCCTTTGGCAACGGCGTCGCGTGGTACGTCGCGTGCGATCTCGACGAGAGCGGTCTCGGCCGAACGGTGGAAAACGCGCTTTCCAGTGCGGGCGTTGAGGTGTCGCGTCCGCAAGTTGAGCTTGTGAGGCGCAAGGGCGACGTATCGTGGCTCTTCGCCGTCAACCACACCGACACCGACGCGCAGATCGAGGCGTCCGGTGTCGACGTGTTGTCCGGCGAGCAGGTCTCCGGACGCCTCACCGTGCGAGCCGGGGACGTCGTGGTCCTCAGGGAAGAGGTGTGAGGTGCTGGCACGTCAACGGCAAGCGGTGATCCTGGAAGAGGTCCGGCGGACCGGCGCGGTGCGCGTGAGCGACCTGGTCGTCCGGCTCGGGGTCTCGGACATGACCGTGCGCCGCGACCTCGACGTGCTCGCCTCACGCGGACTGGTGGAAAAGGTTTACGGCGGCGCGACGTCCGTCGTCGGGCGCTCGACCGACGAGCCCGGTTTCGAGGCCAAGTCGGTCCGGCAGCTGCCCGAGAAGGAAGCGATCGCGGCGCTCGCCGCGGGACTCGTGCGTCCGGGCACGGCCATCGGGCTGTCGGCCGGGACGACGACGTGGACGTTGGCCCGGTTCCTCGACGACATCCCGGACCTGACCGTCGTCACGAACTCGATCCGCGTCGCGGACGTGCTGCAGCAGAGCGGACGCACAGACCGCACGGTCGTGCTGACCGGTGGTGTACGCACGCCGTCCGACGCGTTGGTGGGCCCCGTGGCCGTGCAGGCGTTGCGATCGCTGCACTTGGACGTGGTGTTCCTGGGCGTGCACGGCATGGCCGAGCGCTCCGGCTTCACCACCCCGAACCTCAACGAGAGTGAAACGGACCGCGCGCTCGTCGACGCCGCCGGGCGGGTGGTCGTGGTCGCGGACCACACGAAGTGGGGCACCGTGGGCATTTCCACGATCGCCGACCTCGACGAGGCGCACGTCCTGGTGACCGACGAGGGTCTGCCGGACGACGCACGCGCGATCCTCGCGGATCAGGTGGGCGAGTTGGTGTTGGCGCACGTACCAGGAAGCGGCGAGGAGTTGGCGTGAGGCGTACCGCGGGCAAACTGGCGGACGGCCGGGAGATCATCTACTTCGACGACAGCGCTGAGGCGCCACCGAGAACCGCGGTGGACACACGGGATCTGCCCGTGACGCAGCCGATGTCCGAAGTGCGGCTGGACCCGTTGACCCGCGAATGGGTGGCTCTCGCCGCCCATCGTCAGACCCGGACGTACAAGCCGCCGGCGGACCTGTGCCCGCTGTGCCCGTCGGCGCCGGGCCGGCCCACGGAGATTCCCGAGGCCGACTACGACGTCGTCGTCTTCGAAAACCGGTTTCCGTCGCTGGCGCAGAACGTTCTCAACGTTCCGTCCACTGTGGATGGCGAGCCGCTGTTCGCGCGCGCGCCCGGCCGTGGACGTTGTGAAGTCGTGTGCTTCACGTCCGACCACAACACGTCCTTCGGTGAGCTCTCGGCGTCGCGCGTGCGGACTGTCGTCGACGCGTGGGCCGACCGGGTCGAGTTCTTGTCCGGGCTGCCCGGTGTCGAGCAGGTCTTCCCGTTCGAGAACCGCGGTGAAGAGATCGGCGTGACGCTCTCGCACCCGCACGGTCAGATCTACGCGTACCCCTTCGTGACGCCTCGTACCGAACGGATGCTCGAGGCCGCACTGGAGTACTACGCGGCGCACGGCCGGCCGTTGTTCGGTGACGTGCTGGAGGCCGAGCTGCGCGCGGGCGCGCGCGTGGTGGGAGAGTCCGCGCACTGGGTGGCCTTCGTGCCGGCCGCGGCGCGCTGGCCCGTCGAGGTCGTGCTGGCGCCTCGCCGTCAGATCGCGGATCTCGCCGGTCTGTCCTCTGTGGAACGTGACGACTTCGCTTCGTTGTACCTGAACGTGCTGCACCGGCTGGACGCGTTGTACAACCGGCCGTTGCCGTACATCGCGGCGTGGCACCAGGCACCGGTGAACGTCGGCCGGGACGAGCTGTGGCTGCACCTCCAGGTCTTCTCGGTGCTGCGGACCGCCGACAAGCTCAAGTACCTCGCGGGCTCCGAGTCCGGCGAGGCCGTGTGGATCAACGACGTCACTCCGGAGCAGATCGCGGAGCGCCTCCGAAGCCGCTGAAATACCCTCACGGAGCTCCCAGGCTGGTCTAAGGGTTCTCTCAGGACGGGCCGCGAGACTATGGCCATGACCGAGAGCAACGAGCCAGCGAAGCAGCCGGACCAGCCCCACTCCGTGCCGCCGCCCGCCGGTCAGACCGACTCCGGCGCGCGGGAGCAGGGCCCGCAGCTGCCGGATCCCGGCCAGCCGGATCCTTTGCAGGGGGGATCCGGCCAGGCTGGGGCCTATCAGGCCCCCACCGGCCAACCAGCCGGTCTTGGCAGCGTTCCTGCCTCCTTCACTCCGGCCCAGCCGCAGGTGCCCTCACCTGACGCGGGCCAGGCGCAGCTCGGCGGGTCCGGACCCGGCCAGCAGCTTCCAGCCTCCGGGTCCGGCCAACTTCCCCCAGGCCACCCCCTCGGCCTGGGGGCCACCACCTCCCAGTTCGGCGCGGAACCGCCGTCGACGGGCCAGTACTACCTGCCGCCCGGCTACCAGCCTCCGCCCGTTCCTCCGCGTCCCAAGGGCCGCGGCAAGGTCGTCGCAGGCGTGGCCGCGCTGGTGCTGATGGTCGGCGGACTCTCCGGCGGCCTCGGCGGCTACCTGGGCTACACGTTCGCCAACGACTCGTCCGCGGTCAGCTCTCTCGACACACCGCGCCCCGCCTCGCAGACCAGCAACGCCCCGGCCGGCTCGGTCGAGGACGTGGCGAACAAGCTGTTGCCGTCCGTCGTCCAGATCCAGGTCGTGACGCGGACCGGTGCCGGCGAGGGCTCCGGCTTCATCATCTCGAGCAACGGCCAGATCGTGACGAACAACCACGTCATCGAAGGCGCGGCCGCGGGCGGCAACATCAAGGTCGTCTTCCAGGACGGCAAGACCGCCTCGGCCAAGATCCTCGGCCGCGACCCGAGCTCCGACATCGCCGTCATCCAGGCCGACGGCGTCTCGAACCTCCCGGTCGTGCAGCTGGGCAACTCCGGCGACATGAAGATCGGCCAGGGCGTCGTCGCGATCGGCTCGCCGTTCGAGCTCTCCGGCACCGTCACGTCGGGCATCGTCAGCTCGCTGAACCGCCCGGTCTCGGCCGGCGGCGACGCCCGCAACTCGCAGGCGACGGTGCTGAACGCGATCCAGACCGACGCCGCGATCAACCCCGGCAACTCCGGCGGGCCCCTGGTCAACATGCAGGGCCAGGTCGTCGGCATCAACTCCGCGATCTACAGCCCGAACACGGGCAGCGGCCAGGCAGGCTCCGTCGGCATCGGCTTCGCGATCCCGATGGACCAGGCGCGCCGCACGATCGACGAGATCGTGAAGACCGGCAAGGCCAAGCAGACCGTGCTGGGCGTGAAGGTCGAGTCGACCGAGGGCGGCGCCAGGATCACGGAGATCACGCCGGGTGGCGCGGCGGAGAAGGCCGGGCTGAAGGCCGGTGACGTGATCACCAAGTTCGGGGATCGCCGCATCGACGAGTCGGACACGCTGGTCGCAGCGGTCCGGTCCAAGGCTCCCGGCGACAAGGTCACGATCACGCTGTCCGACAACAGGACCGTGGAAGCCACCCTCGACGGAGTCGAGGTGGAGTAGGTCGGGGGACGTCTGGTTTCTGGCCTCCGCCGCCCGCCAGAAACCAGGCGTGACGACCCCGGAGGGGCCGTACCTGTGGGCACCTGCCCCGCACACAGGTACGGCCCCTTCTTACGTGCTGGTGACGGATGCGAGCCGCCGGCGTCCTCGTGGCTTAGCTTGGTGACGTGGCGGAACGAGTGCTGGTCGTCGACGACGACACGACGGTGCGGGACGTGGTGCGCCGTTACCTCGAACACGCCGGGTACGAGGTCGAGCTCGCAGGCGACGGGGAGACGGCGTTGCGGTTGATGGCCGCGCGGGAGCCGGACATCGTCGTGCTTGACCTGATGCTGCCCGGCATCGACGGGCTCGAGGTGTGCCGGCGGGTCCGGGAGCGCGGCAGCACGCCCGTGGTGATGCTGACGGCGCTGGGCGAGGAGGAGGACCGCATCGCCGGGCTTCAGATCGGCGCGGACGACTACGTCACGAAGCCGTTCAGCCCGCGAGAGCTGGCGTTGCGGGTGTCCTCGGTGCTGCGGCGGGCCAACAAGGCCTACGAGCCGCGGGTGGTGCGGGACGGGGATCTGGTGCTCGACGTGGCCGCGCACACCGCGACGCTCGACGGGACGCCGCTGCAGCTGACCACTCGCGAGTTCGACCTGCTGGCGTTCTTCATCGCGAACGCGGGCCGCGCCTTCGGGAGGGCCGAGCTGCTGGAGCGGGTGTGGGGCTGGCAGTTCGGGGATCAGTCGACGGTGACCGTCCACGTGCGACGGTTGCGGGAGAAGATCGAGAAGGACCCCGCCAAGCCGATGCGGCTCAGCACTGTCTGGGGCGTGGGATACAGGTACGACAGATGTTCGATCGACTGAGCAAGGTGTCGCTGACCAGCGCGATGACCGTCATGGTGATCGTGCCGGTGGTGGCGACCATCGGTGGCGTGCTCGTGGTCAGCGGGTTCATGTTCACGCCGATGCTGGGGGCCGCGCTCATGGCGTGCGCACTGGTCGGCCTGGTCACCGTGCCGTTCTCGATCATGCTGGGCCGTGCGATCGCGCGGCGCACCATGTGGGAGCGGGAGGCGGAGGCGGCGCGGCGGCAGCTGGTGGCGTGGATCAGTCACGACCTGCGCACGCCGCTGGCCGGCATTCGGGCGATGACCGAGGCGCTGGAGGACGGGGTCGTCTCCGAGCCGGGTGAGGTGGCCGTCTACGCGAAGCAGATCGCGCAGGAGGCCGACCACCTGTCGAAGCTCGTCGACGACCTGTTCGAGCTGTCGCGGATCACGGCGGGGGCGTTGAAGCTGACGTTGCACGACGTGCGGCTGGCCGACGTGGTCAGCGACGTGGTCGCCGCTTCCCGGCCGGTGGCTCAGCTCAAGGGCGTCGAGCTGCGTGCGGACGCTCGTGAATGGCCGATCGTGCGCGGCTCGGATCCGGAACTGATGCGTGTCGTGCGCAACCTTGTGTCCAACGCCATTCGCCACACACCGCAGGGCGGCGCCGTGGCCGTCCAGGTCGATGTGGACGGAGGCGAGGCGGTGGTGCGGGTGGACGACGCGTGCGGCGGCATACCCGATGACGTGCTGCCACAGGTGTTCGACGTGGGTTTCCGGGGCAGCGCCGCCCGCAACCCGACAGGCGCCGGACTAGGCCTCTCGATCGCTCGCGGGCTGGTCGACGCGCACGCGGGCCGGATCTCCGCGCAGAACCACGGTCCTGGCTGCCGCTTCGAAGTCAGACTCCCGCTACGGTGATCGGTATGGAACGCAGCGCGCAGCGCCTTGGCCGCGCTTTGGTCGTGATCGTGGACGACCGGGTGGCGCACGGCGAGCAGGACGACAACTCCGGCCCTCTCGTCACCGAACTGCTCGAAGAAGCGGGGTTCATCGTCGACGGCACCGTCGCGGTCGAGGGTGAGGTGGTCGACATCCGGGCCGCGCTCAACACGGCCGTCATCGGTGGCGTCGACCTCGTGGTCACCGTCGGCGGCACCGGTGTGTCGCCGCGCGACGTCACCCCCGACGCCACGCAGGGCGTGCTCGACCGTCCCATCCACGGCATCGCCGAGGCACTCCGCGCCTCCGGCCTCGCCGCGGGCGCGGTCGACGCGGGCATCTCGCGCGGTCTCGTGGGCGTCTCCGGCAGCACGCTCGTCGTGAACCTCGCGGGCTCGCGCTCCGCGGTCCGCGACGGCATGGCGACGCTGTCGGCGTTGGTGCCCTACGTCATCGAACAGCTGAGCGGTCTTGACGAAGAGTGACAAGCCCAAGCCGGCCGACGACGACGCTGCTCTGAAGCGCCGTCGCCGGCTGGCTGAGGTGTTCGGCGACGTGCTCCCGGAGACGACGTCGGACGAGCGCGGCGCGGCTCCGGCGGAGGAGCGCGATGCCTGGTACGTGGAGAACCGGCCGCCCCACCACGAGGGTTGAGCCGAAGCGCAGGACCTGATGATGGTCGTGCTGTTGTTGCCGGAGGACGAGGTCGCGCTGCAGGTGGCCGTCGTCGCGGAGCACCCGCGCGTGCGGATGGTCGGCCAGCGCGCGGTGGCCCGCCAGGACCACCTGCAGGCCGCCGGTGCGCGACTCCGTTCTCGAGGTCGAGCACACCGCCCTGCTCTGGGACCCCGAGATTCGTCTGCAGGTGCCAGAACCCCAGCTGCTCAGCACCCACTGGCGTGCGGTGCCGCGGGGACGAGCGGCGCATGCGGGGGTGTACCCGTCGAGCCAGGAGAAGGCGCGCGGCGCTCACTGGTGAGGGCCGCGCGCCTCGTCCCGGTGGGGTGGGTCGGCTCGGGGTTCGGAGCGATCCGGTCAGACCTTCGGACCGCGTACGTCGGTTGACTGCGCCACCGTCTGGTGGTTCTGCTGAGCCGTGAGCAGGTCGCGGATCTCCTTGAGCACCTCGACCTCGGTCGGCTCGGCCGGGCCGGCCTCCTCGCCCCTCTTGCGGCGATCCTGGATCTTCTTGATCGGCAGCACCAGGACGAAGTACACAACGGCCGCGACGATCGCGAAGTTGATCGCGGCGTTGATGACGTTGCTGAAGTCGAGGTACGTGTCCTCCTTGCCCGGTCGGAGGTAGAAGCCCAGGCCCTTCGTCTCGGTGCTTCCGAGCGAGGCGATGAGCGGCTTGATCAGGCTCGTGGTGAATGCGGTGACGATCGCGGTGAACGCCGTGCCGATGACCACGGCCACAGCCAGGTCGACGACGTTCCCGCGCATCAGGAAGTCCTTGAATCCCTTCAGCATCAGCGGAGAGTAACGGCTAACGCATGATCCAGTGACATCGCGGCCACCCGATTTGCATTAAGCCTCGGCAACGTGAGCACAACGACTTGTCCCCGCGTCTCTCGCACGGACGCGTTCTCCGCGAGCACTTCCGCCGACGGCGACACCACGTCGACCCGGTCGCCCATCCGCACCACGCCGGCCAACCCCTGGTCAGGCACCCGCACGGCGACCGACACCAGATCGTCCGGCGCGCCGGCGAGATCGAAGTCAGTGAGCGGGACGCCCGACCGCGCCGCGCCGTTCAGCGTCCGGCCCACCACGGCGTCGACACCGGGGAACGAACCGGAAACCGGCGCGGCCAGCGTCACCAGCCGGACGTCGGCGGACGAGAGCGACACCCCGGCGGGCAGGTCACGTGACGCGACAACGGCCGGATGACCCACGTCTGGCCAGAAGGTCAGCAACACGGCTAGCAGAGCCAGGCTGATGGCGAGAAACCGGCGCCACGCAACAGAAGGACGGCGGCGCAGGAGTGTGCGGACCCGGTCGAAACCGGTGCTGGAAAGAGTCATGCCCCCGACGGTAAGGCCGTCGGGGGCATGTCAAAGGGGGCTCAGCCGCAAGTTGTGGACAACTCGCGATCTTCAGCTCGCCGCGGCCGCCGGAGCGCTGCTCGCGGGCTTCGAGTCCGAGGAGGACGACGAGGTGGTCGCCGCGGGCGTGGAGGACGTCGTGGACGACGTGCTCTTGGACGAGCCGGAGCGGCTGTCCGTGCGGTAGAAACCGCTGCCCTTGAAGACGACACCAACGGCGCCGAAGAGCTTGCGCAGCTTGCCAGAGCACTCCGGGCACTCGGTGAGGGAGGCGTCGCTGAACGACTGCACAGCCTCGAACCGGTGCTCACACGCGGTGCAGGCGTACTGGTACGTAGGCACTGTGTTCGCTCCTAGATCTGGCACTCGACCGTTGTGAGTGCCAACACGATTTTGCGACAGGACCTTCCCGGAGCGCAAACACCACAGGTCAACGTCACAGCCACCGCAGGCCCGCAGACGGCGTCAGGACCCCGTTCATCCGCACGTCGTGAGGCTCCGCGGGCACCTCCTCAAGCACCTCGCAATCCCGCACGACGGCCACCAACGGGGCTTTGACCAGCGGCAACGACCTGTCGTAGTGGCCCTGCCCCTTCCCGAGCCGCACCCCGTCCAGCGACACTGCCAGCGCGGGCACCAGCACCAGCGAGGCTCCAGCGATCGCCGAGGGCCCCAGCCGGGGACCGGACGGCTCCATCAACCGGAACGCGGCGGGAACGAGCCCGGCCGGTCCGGTGTGGACGGCCCAGTCGAGCGGCGATTCGCCCGTCACGATCGGCAGCAGCACCCGGCACCGCAGCCCGTCGAGCCACGACGCGTCACCGGGCTCCGATCCGACCGGCAGGAACGCGCACACCGTCTGATCAGGACGAACGTCCAGCGCGGCCACGTGGGCCGCGAGCGCCGCGGCCTCCACGGCGCGGTCATCGGGCGAAACCGCGCGCCTTTCCGCCAGCAACCGTGAACGGAGCGTGGCCTTACGGTCACGAACATAGGACGTCATGCGGGGTATCCCTCGGTATGTCGTTAGCATCGCAGCCCATGAGCAGCGCCTTCCACACCGCTATCGTGCCCGCGGCCGGCTTGGGCACCCGTTTCCTCCCCACGACCAAGGCCGTGCCGAAGGAGTTGCTGCCGCTGGTCGACACCCCGGCCATCGAGTACGTGGCCAGGGAAGCGGCCGAGGCGGGGGCGTCGAAGCTGGTCATCGTCACCTCGCCGGAGAAGGCGTCGGTCGCGAACTACTTCGACGCCAACCCCGAGCTCGAGCAGACGCTGGCCGCCCGCGGCAAGTCCGACCTCGTCGAGAAGATCCAGCGCGCCCCGCAGCTGATCAAGGCGGAGACCGCGATCCAGGAGCAGGCGCTCGGCCTCGGTCACGCCGTCGGGTGCGCCGAGGGCAACCTGACGGGTGAGGACGAGGCCGTCGCGGTGCTCCTGCCGGACGACATCATCCTGCCGACCGACGCGCTCAAGAAGATGGCGAAGGTTCGCGAGGAGAAGGGCGGCAGCGTCCTGCTGGCGTTCGACATCCCGCGTGAGCAGATCTCCGCGTACGGCGTGTTCGACGTCCGCGACACCGGGAACGACGACGTCAAGCAGGTCGTCGGCATGGTGGAGAAGCCCAAGCCGGAGGACGCGCCGTCGACGTTCGCCGCCGCCGGGCGCTACCTGCTCGACCGCGCGATCTTCGACGCCCTCAAGCGCATCACGCCTGGTGCCGGCGGTGAACTGCAGCTCACCGACGCCATCGCGCTGCTGATCGCGGAGGGTCACCCCGTGCACGTCGTGGTCCACCGCGGTGGGCGACACGATCTTGGGAATCCCGCCGGATTCCTGCGCGCTGCGGTTGACTTCGCACTCAAGACCCCGGAGTACGGACCCGACCTGCGTGAGTGGTTGCGGGAACGCCTCGACAACTCCTGAGCGCGAGGACCAACACATGAGGTCAGTGGACGAGCAGCTCGCTCGGGTGATCGCGGCCGCGGTGCGGCCCGCACCCGTGCGGGTGGCGATCTCGGAGTCGCAGGGCCTGCTCTGCGCGGAGGAGGTCGTCGCGGAACGCGCGTTGCCCGGCTTCGACCAGGCCGCGGTGGACGGCTATGCCGTGCGCAGCGTCGACGTTTCCGGCGCGAACGCGAACCCCGTGCAGCTGCCGGTCGTGGGCGAGATCCCGGCCGGCTCCCGGCAGCCGCGCCGGCTCCAGCCCGGCCAGGCGGTGCGGGTCGCGACCGGTGCGCCGCTGCCCACGCTGGCCGACGCGGTCGTTCCGCTCGGCTACACCGACGGACACCACGCCAAGGTCACGGTGAACCGCAGCGTGCCGTCCGCCGGGTTCGTCCGCCGCACCGGCGAGGACGTGCAGACCGGCGACGTCGCCGTGCGTCGTGGCTCGTCCATCGGTGCTGCTCAGGTGGGTCTGCTGGCTGCGGTCGGACGCAACAAGGTGCTCGTCCACCCGCGCCCGCGCGTGTCGGTGATCTCGCTCGGCGAGGAGCTCGTAGACGTCGATCGCACGCCCGGTCAGGGGCAGGTCTACGACGTGAACTCGTACGCGCTGGCCGCCGCCGCGCGTGACGCGGGGGCCGAGGTCAGCCGGGTCGGCATCATGTCCGCCGACCCGCGCCGGCTGCGCGAGGTCGTCGAGGGCCGGCTGCTGCTCTCCGAGATCGTCGTCATCGCCGGTGGCGTGGGCGGCTCGATCGGCGACGAGGTCAAGGCCGCGCTGGCCGAGCTCGGCGACATGGACGTCACCCGCATCGCCATGCACCCCGGCTCAGCGCAGGGCTTCGGGCGGCTCGGCCCGGACGCGGTGCCGACCTTCCTGCTGCCCGCGAACCCGATGAGCGCGCTCGTGGTGTTCGAGGTGCTGGTCAGGCCGTTGATCAGGGCCGCGCTGGGCAAGAAGAACCCGTACCGCCGCGCGGTGTCGGCTCGCCTGCTGTCGCCGCTGTCGTCGACGAAGGGCCGCCGCGGCTTCCTGCGCGGCCAGCTGCTGCGCGACGCGGACAACGGCGAGTACCTGGTGCAGCCGCTCGGCACGTCAGGGGCGCACCTGCTCGCGTCACTGGCGGAAGCCAACTGCCTGATCATGGTCGAGGAGGACGTCACCGAGGTTTCCGTCGGCGAAGAGGTGCTGGTCAGCTTCCTCGCGCAGCGCGGTTGATGAGCGTATTCGCGGATCTCGGCCGACACCCCGGCTGGCCAGTCCGGCTGGGGCCCATCGACGTGCGCGCGGGAACGGTCGTCCTGCGCGGGCCGCGGCTCTTCGACGGTGGCAGGTGGTCGCGGCTGCGGATCCGTGACCGCGACTACCTGGAGCAGTGGGAACCCACCGCGCCGGAGGGCTGGGACGAGCGCAACGCGACGCTCTCCTGGCCAGCCCAGTGGTCATCGCTGCGCGCCATGGCCAGGCGCGGCACCACGCTGCCATTCATGATCTTGGTGGACGGCGAGGTCGCCGGTCAGATCACCGTCGGCAACATCGTCAGGGGCTCGCTGCTGTCGGCCTGGATCGGCTACTGGGTAGCCGCTGATCGGGCGGGCGGAGGCGTCGCAACGGCGGCCGTGGCGTTGCTCACCGACCACGCTTTCCGCGAGGCTGGTCTGCACCGCCTCGAAGCGACGGTCCGGCCCGAGAACGCGGCCTCGATCCGTGTGCTCGAGAAGTCCGGCTATCGCGAGGAAGGCCTCTTCAAGCGTTATCTGGATGTTGCCGGCCAGTGGCGCGACCACCTCTGCTTCGCGCTCACGGCCGAAGAGATACCGGATGGCCTAGTGCGCCGTTTGGTTGCACGCGGAGAGGGCCGTCTTCCCTGACGGTTGCTTCCGTTCGTCCTAATCGCTTCACCCAAAAGTGGGTGATACACCACACTTTGGTACGCACCGCGCTCGGCGAGCCTCCGACACTGGTGTGACTGTTGTGACTAGCGTGGTGACAGCACCACGCGTGGGCCGGGGGAGGTGAACGGGGAATGCCGAGTTCGCTGATCATCGTTGCGCTGGTCGTGGCCTGGCTGGTCGTCCTCGTCCCCATGTTGGCCCGCAAGCGCCAGGAGAGTGCGCGCAGCGTGGGGGAGGAGTACGACGCCATGCCCGACGCCGAGTACGACGACATCCACGACCTGGACGACGACTACTTCGACGAAGAGGAGTACGTCGAACGCCCGTTCCGGCGCGGCCGTGGTGGCTACGACCCGGAATCCGCCGCACTGGTGGCCCAGGCCAAGTACGCGTTCCGCCGCAGAGTCGTGGCGTTCCTGCTGGTCGCCGCCATCGTCACCGGTGTCGTGGCGGGAGTGTTCTACCAGCCGCTCTGGTACGGCCACGCCGGAGTCGACCTCCTGCTCGTGGGCTACCTGACGTACCTGCGCCGGCAGGTGCGGATCGAGGAGGAGATCCGCGCACGCCGGCTCGCGAGGCTGCAGCAGGTGCGTCGCCGCCGTGCGACCGGTCCGCAGGCTCAGCAGGTCGCGGAGGTTCCCGTGCCCGCTGCCGCCCCGGTCGCCGAGGAGGCCGAGACCACCCAGGTCGAGGTCGTCGACGAGACGCCGGCGCTGCCACCGTTGCCGCGCTACGAGTACTACGTGCATCCGGGCACGATCCCGGTCGACTCCGACGACGAAGATCCGGTGTTCGTCGAGTTAGAGGGACTGGAGTCGCTGCGGTACCGAGGTGCTGTCGGGGCATAGGAGGGGGTGGTGAAAACACCCCCTCAACCCCTGCTATAGTTCTCTCGTAACACCGCAAGGGGCTGTAGCACAGTTGGTAGCGCGTCTCGTTCGCATCGAGAAGGTCAGGGGTTCGATTCCCCTCAGCTCCACGCAATAGGTGGCGAGTGCTCGCAAGAGCGCTCGCCATTTTGCGTTCCGCGTGTTTCTGGGAGCCAAACCCCCAGACTCCAGCCGGGGCTCCGCCCCGGACCCCGGCCGGCTCGCCTTCGGCATCGCGGCCCTCCCAAGGGTTCTCATGCTGCGGCCTCAGCTCTTCTCCTCAACGCTGTCCTGTGTGGACGTCCTCCGAAACTCGGTTCGGCTGGTGCCTCTCACCGGATGGTTTGTGCCGGTGAAGAACTCTGGGGATTCAAAGCGGTATTCGTCGTGGTGGCAGCACTTGCCGCCGTCGGTTGCTCGTCGGGGGACCAGCAGCCGCAGTCGTCCACGCAGGAGAAGTACTTCGACGTCAAGGGTTTCGGGAAGCTGAAGCCAGGAATGTCCAAGCAGGAAGCGCTCGCCACCGGCGATCTCGCCGCCACGGGAGCGGGCAAGTCCGGCGACTGCGAGGACTACCGGTATCAGGGCGCACCGGCACCGGGACCCGAAGCAGCTCGCCGAGGACGCCGAGATCGAGCAGAAGTACGGGGCCGCGTAGAAAGCCGCCGACGAGGCCAAGGCCGCAATCGGACCGGCACCGGGTGCGAACGCGGGTGCCGCTGACTACGCCGCCCACGCGGAACGGCTCGCTGCCTCCGCGGAGGCGAGCAACGCGGTGGTCCAGCTGTCCGTGAAGTCCACGCAGCGCATCGCCGAGCGGGCCGAGGCACGTGAGGCCAACGGTGGCGTGCTGTTCGCCGGTGACAAGATCCGGATGATCTTGCCGCCGCCCGGCGCCACGGCGGCCAAGGACGTCGGCAAGGGTGCCACGGTCGACCAGTTCAAGGCGGCCTTCCCCAACGCCCAGCAGAAGGACGACAAGACGTTCGACGTGCCGGTGCCCGGTCAGCAGGGCGTCGTGCTGAGCTTCCTCTTCACCGACGGCAAGCTCACGACGTTCCTGTTGTTCAACGCGGAAGCCAAGTGCAGCTGATCTGAGTGGCTGGCATCGGACCGGTGGGGGACAAACTGAGAGGTTGGTTCACACCGGTCCGGATCGCGCTGGCAGGGTGTGTCGTCGTCGCGTTGCTGCTGATGTTCCCGATCTCGTTTCGCGCGCCGGGCGACCACGAGTCGACCAACTGCGGCAGCACGCTCTACTTCGACCCGCAGGGCTACAACCGCAGCGACGTCGAACGCCAGTACCGGGACTCCTTCCTGCACCAGTGTTCGCTCGGGCGCACCACCCGCCTCGCGCAGTCGCTCGGTGTGCTGGCCGTGACGGGGCTGCTCGTGACGATCGTCCTGGCGAGGCGACCGGAAGAGGTGCATTCGCGGGAGAAGTGAGCGACCACGTGTGCGGGTGTGCTGTGGGCAGGTCATGGTTAGCCTTTCGCCATCCCGCAGGCAATTCGAAAGGCGCCGCATCATGACCGCAACGCCGGGCAGAGTCACCGTTGTCCCGCCAGAAGCGCTCGAGCAGTTGAAGTCGTTCCCGTTGCACGGTGACGAACGGCTGCAGAACAAGCTGCTGTGGAAGTCTCCCAACGGCGACACCATCGTGGGCCTGATCCAGATGGCTCCGGGCGCGCGCGATGTCGGCCACAACCACCCGTCGGCGACGCAGCACACGTGGATCATCGACGGCAAGGTCAGCATCGGTGGCATCGAGGCGGGGGCGGGCTCGTACGCGTTCGTGCCGCCGGGCGTCGACTACGAGACGGTGGCCGGAGACGAGCCGGTCACGATGTTCTACATCTACCAGCCGTGCGCGCCAGAGCACGACCACGACCACGGCGATCACTGACGCGCGTTGGTCCACTTCGGACGGCGAGCGGAGCCTCACCCATCTGTGGGGTGAAGTTCGGTGAGGAAGGCCGCGCCCGCAAATAACTTTCTCGCATGAGATCTGTGGCCGCCGCGTTATTACTCGTGGCCGTCACCTCCGGTGGAGCAGCGGCCTCGTCCGCAGCCCCCGCCGCGAGGTGCGCGGCCGCCCGCCCCGTAGTCGCCTCAACGGAGTCTGCTGTGGAAGCGCGCGTTCTCACCGGCTGCACGGCCGGTGAGCTCGTCGTCTTCCGCGCGGCTTTCGTGGCCCGCGCCCACGGCTCGTCCTGCACCGCGGTCTCCTCAGAGCTCGAAGCCGATCCGGCGGACGTCCCGCAGTGGATCCGCGTCCGGCTGGAACTGGTCTGTGCACCCGGCGAGAAGGGTCTGCTCGGTTCGCAGATCACCGTGGAGATGTTCGGCCTGCAGGACGCCCGCGTCGCCACCTACGGTTTCGGCGACTCCTTCGTCGAGAAGAACCCGGCCGCGCGGCACCTGTGGATCGTCGAACACGTCGCGGGCCTCGGCAGCCTCCCGGTGGCTCCGGACCCGGCCGCGAGGTCGTCGAGCGGGTCGGCGGGCGAGGGCGCTTCACGGGCGCAGTCGGATCACGAGGTCTACGACGGCTGAGATGCCCGGCTGCCATGATGTGCCGATGCGTCCCGAGGTCTTCGTGGTCTGGGCGCACACCAGTCCCGGCTGGGATGCTGTGCGCACGCAGGCCTGGCGGGCCACGGTGCACCGGTTCGCAGAGTTGCTGCACCACATCGGCGCGGATGCCGACATCGACCTCTACCACCAGCACGAACCCGTTGACTGGTCGACGTTCTGCTTGCAGCGCATGGAGGACGCCGACCGGATCGTGGTGGCGGTGTCGTCCGGCTGGAAGCTCGCCTTCAGCGGCCGCAACCCGCTGAGCCGCGGTGCCGAGTACGAGCTCAAGCACCTGCGCGGGCTGCTGATGCGCGAGCCGGAGCTGTTCCAGCGCAAGGTGATCGTCGTCGTGCTGCCGGGTGCCACGACCGGCGACATCCCGCCGTCGTTGCACTGCGTGCCGCACTTCCTCGTCGATCCCGCCGTGCCCGCGTCCGCGCTGGACCTCGAGCACCAGTTGCTCGGGCAGCCGATGTACCCCAAGCCCGTGGTGGGGGAGCCGCGGCTGCGGGAACTGGCGCGGGCGGGTGATCCCGGGATCGTCGCGGAGCTGCTCACGACCACCGTGTACCTGCCGGATCCCGGCCGGCCGGGGCTGATGGCCACCGCGGTCGAGGGGCACGAGCAGTCGGTGCTCGTCTTCACCGGCCTCGACCGGCTGGCGGCCTACCGCACGCTCAAGGGCCTGCCGTGGGAGGACCGGTGGCTCGAGGTCGAGTGCGCGGAGCTGCTGCCGTTCGTGGCGCCGCTCGGCGTGGGGGTAGTGGTCGACGCGGGGGCGCCGCTCGACGAGATGGTGTTCGTGTCGGCGAGCGAAATTCGTGATCTCACCTGCTGACGCTGTGTATCGTTCTTCACCAAACTTTCGGGCCGGGGAGGTGCCGTGAACGGGTTCGCAGTCGACATCGCGGAGCTGAGGGCACTGGCCGGGCCGCTGCTGCTCGCCGCAGAGGACGTCGCCGGTCTCGCACGTCATCCCGACGGGCACACCGACCCCACCCGCGGCGCGCTCTTCGCTGCTCTCACGCGGTTCCGGGCAGCCGCTGACCACGCGACCGGTGTGCTGATGAGGGACGTGGGCGAGACCGCGGCCCGGCTCGCGGACACCGCACGGCACTACGAACAGGCGGACGACTTCCCGGCGTGAGCCTCTCCGGTGAGTTCCACTCCCTTCGGAGCGTCCAGGAGTGGCTGAAGCGGATGCGCGAGGAGAGCGCTTCCGTCGGTGTCGCCTACGCCAGGGCGACGCCGCCCTCGTGGACGGGAGCCGCGAGCACGGCGTTCGACGAGTACCGGCACCGCGCCCGGATGCGCTGGTTCGACGTGTCCGACTCGTTCGGTGCCGCGTTCGACGCCGTCGAAACGTACCTGCACACCCACGCCGAGGTCGCACGCCTGGTGGAGTTCGGGGACCCTGCCCAGGTCGAACGGCTCCAGCGGCAGCTGGCCGAGGAGGAACACGTCGCGGTGGCCGCCGTCGACAGAGCGGCGGAGGAGTTGTGGCACGTCCGGTCGGAACTGCCCGAACAGGCAGCGCTGCCGGTACCACCCCCTTCTCCCGGTCCGCAGCGAACCAACCCACCCGTCCCCCCGCCCCAGCCCTCCCGCGCCGCGGACTTCATGGCGTCACCGCACGTCGAGCTCGTGCTCACGACGGCGGCCATCGCCGCGCGGTACACGCGCTGGCAGCGTCAGATCGGGTGACCGTCGGCCGAATGACGGCCGCACTCGATAACGAATGGAGCAGCCGCGGCGACTGGGGTCAACGGGATCGTGCCCGGACACGTTGTAAGAGGTACAACGCGCTGATCAAGGAAAGGGTTGCTGTGGCGTCAACCGCAGACCGATTACGCACCGTAGGCTGAGAGGGCGCCTAGGCTGGGGGTGATCGCGGAAGGGGTGGTGTGAGTCGTGGGGCTCGCGGAGTCCTTGCTCACGTGGCTGCACGGCATCGTGGGCATCAGTGTCTGCCCCGGTGACTGGGTGTGGACCACCACGGCGCTCGGCGCGGTGCTCGGCCTGTTCCCCACGATCGGGGCGCTGCTGTCCATCGTGGTGCGCCGGATCGTGGGCAACTCCTACGGCGCGGTGACGGGTGCCATCTTCGCCGTGCTCGGCGTCGCCAGCTGCCTGGTGCTGCCGTGGCTGATCATGCGCGGGACCGTGCAGGGGCTGTCCCGGCGCGCGATCCCCGGATCGGACTCCCTCGACGGTTCCACCTGCTTCGGTCAGCTGCAGCAGGGCGACTACCTGGTGGACAACACCCCGTCGATCATCGACGTGATCAGGGCGCCCGGTGACCAGCCGGTGTTCCTGATCGCCGCGGGCATCACCGTGGTGCTGGCTCTGCTGTGCCTGCTGTTCGTGATGCTGCAGGCCGGCTCGGCGTTCCGGCTGGGCCCGAACTGGCCGCGCCGGGTGTTCTGGCCGCCGTTCGTGGTGCTGCTCGCAGCGACGTCGGCACTGCCCGTGACGCTGGTGGGCCACGTGCTCCTCGGTTTTCTGCCCATTGCGGTAATCGGCTCAATCGTCGTACGGATTTTCGGGTTGACTACCGCCATGCTCAACCGCCCCGGCCGCGACCGGTCTGCCGACCGGAACTCGCAGAACCCGCCACCGCAGCCGGTGGCACGTACGCCGCAGCCCGCGCTGCCCCAGAACCAGGCGCAGAAGAAGACGCCGACCAAGCCGATCAACGCCGCCGGCCAGCAGCCGCCGCCGTACCAGCCGGCACAGGTGCCGCCGTACCAGCCGGCGCCGATGAACCGGCCGATGCGCCCGGTGAACCAGCCGCTGCCCCCTCCGCCGCAGAAGCAGTACCCGCCGACGCGCGTCGCCGAGGTGCTGCCGCAGCCCAAGCCCCCGCAGCCGTCACAGCCGTCGCAACCGGCGGTGCTCGCGGACACGCCGGGCCCGCTGCCGTTCGGGCCGGGCGCCGCGAACGCCGACTCGCCAGCGCCGGTGCAGAAGTCGGGCAAGGTCTGGAACCCCGGCAACGGCAGGTTCCGCCGCGTCCGCCAGCTCGGCTCCGGCGGGTTCGGCACGGTGTGGCTGGCCGTCGACGAGCAGCTCGACCGCACCGTGGCGGTGAAGCTCGCGCACGCCCCGGACAACGAGACCGAGGCGCGCATGCTCCGCGAGGCCCGTGCGCTGGCCGCGGTCCGCCACCCCAACTGCGTGCGGGTGTTCGACATCGTCCAGGACCCGGACGGCCTGGCGCTGGTCATGGAGTACATCGAGGGTGCGTCGCTGTCCGAGACGGTGCTGAAGAACGGCCTGATCGACGACAAGCTCGCCGCCCGCCTGTGGCTCAACATGGCGGACGCGCTGGCCGCCGCCCACGACCGCGGTGTCCTGCACCGCGACGTGAAGCCGTCCAACGTGATCGTCGACGGCCAGGGCACCGCGCACCTGATCGACTTCGGCATCGCCCGCTCCAAGGGCGACAGCACGCTCACGGCGACCGGCATGATGGTCGGCACCCCGGACTTCCTCGCCCCGGAGACCGCGCGCGGTGAGACGGCCTCCCCGGCGTCCGACTCCTGGCAGCTGGCCGCGACGGTCTCCTACGCGCTGACCGGCCACCCGCCGCGCGGCTCCCGCGAGAACCCGATCTCCTCGCTGATGGCCGCCGCCCAGGGCGAACCGATCACCAAGCTCCCGCAGAACAGCGCCCACGCGCGGCTCCTGCTCGCGGCGATGGACCCGGAACCGAGCCGCCGTCCGACGCTGGCGCAGGTGCGCGGTCAGCTGTCGCAGTTCCTCGACCAGGCGGGGATGAGCAAGGAAGGCCCGGTCACGCGGTTCATCAGCAAGCCGGCTCCGCCTCCCACCAAGCACATGCCCATGTAGGCGATCCGGGTGAACCTCCGTTTCGGCCGTAACGGTGATTCACCGTTCAACGACCTAAGCCGTGATCACCCGGAAAGCTTCGGCATCGGAGGCGATGCCCCGCGAGGGGTGGTGAGGCGGTTTCCGCCGATCGCCTCACCACTTCACCTTCGCGCAGCAGGCCGCAACCGCTTGCGCAGCGCCAGGAACAGCCCGGCCGCGCCCGCCACCACGAGTCCGACGAGCCACACCGGCGCGGGCTCGGAAGCAGGCTCCTCCGGCACCACGGCGGCAGCAGGCGCGGGCGCCAACGACGACGGTGCGGTCACCAGGTTCTTGATCGGCGGCGCGATCTCCTCCCACGGCCAGGTCCCGTCGGAACCGAAGGCGACCTTGTCCTTGTCCGGTGGCTTGATCAGGAACGTGCCGGGCACGGTCAGCGTCCCCAGCTGGTGGTCCGGGAACACCCCCTGTGTGCCGAACACCTCGTACGACCCCGCGGGCAAGGTGAACGTCACGGCGTAGTGCGCGGGCTGGCCGAGCGGGACGCCGACGAACAGGCGCTCGTCCGCACCCGACTTGAACCGGAGCCCGGTCCTGCCGAGATCACCTCCGACGAACGGGTGGGTGCCGTGCTGCAGCACCCAGTAGCCGACGGTGTGGGCCACGGAGGGCTGGATCGACGGCACCGGGTCCAGGTACGTGACCGCCCATCCGCCCGCATGCGCTGAAGGTGTGCTGATCAGCAGGAAAGCGCAAACCAAGGCGAGAATCCTCATGACGCGAATACACCGGGAACCAACGCGCGGTTCCCGGTGTAGGAAGGGCATCACGGACGAAGCGGTGGCACGGGCGATCGCAGGTGACCAGGCGGCCTACGGCGAGCTGGTCGCCCGGTACACCGCGCTCGCGCACCGGACCGCCTACCTGCTCGGGGCAGGTGCGGACGCCGGTGACGTGGTGCAGGAGGCGTTCGTGAAGGCGTATCGCAAGCTCGGCACCTTCCGTGAGGACGCCGACTTCAAGCCGTGGCTGCTGAAGATCGTCGCCAACGAGACCAAGAACCTGCACCGCGGCAGACGGCGCCGCAACCTGATGGAACTCAAGATCGGAGCGATGACCGAGACCGTCGACCACGACGATCCCGGCACGCTCGTGGACGACTCCCGCACGAAGCTGCTGGAAGCCGTCGGGAGCCTGCCGGAGCACGACCGCCAGGTCGTCACCTGCCGGTACCTGCTGGACCTGAGCGAGGCCGAGACCGCGCAGACCCTGAACATCGCCAAGGGAACCGTGAAGTCACGGCTGTCCCGCGCGCTCGCCAAGCTGCGCCCGATGATGGAGGAGGTGGCCCATGACCGGTGACGACGTCGAGGCCGCCCTCCGCGACCTCGGCCGGCAGATCCAGGTGCCGGAACCACCGGACCTCACCGCGAGCGTCCTCACCCGCATCAACGCTCCGCGGAGGCGAAACCGATGGCTCACCGCACTCGTCGCGGCTGTCACGGCCTTCGCGATCGCCTTCGCCGTGTCACCGGCCGTGCGCGCGGCCGTCCAGGACCTGCTGGAGTTCGCGGGCGTCGAGTTCCACACCGAGGCGCCGAAGAGCATCGCGCCTCCGTTGCCCAGCCAGGAAGTCTCGCTGGACGAGGCGAGGAAGCAGATGCCGTTCGAGATCCACCTGCCGGCGCTGCTGGGCACGCCGGACAAGCTCACCGTCCACGAAGGACGGTTCGTCACCCTGCACTACGGGAACCTGCGGCTCGACCAGTTCGACGGCACCGTCCAGCCGGCGATCGGCAAGCTGATCCACGGCGAGGGCGTCGAGCAGATCGACGACAAGGTGTGGGTCCCGTACCCGCACCGCATCTTCTACATCGACCGCAAGGGCGAGTGGCGCAACGAGGAACCCCACGGCGCCGGGCAGACCCTCATCTGGCAACGAGGTCAGGTCACCATGAGGCTGGAGGGTGACCTGACCAAGGAAAGAGCCCTCGAGATCAGCGCCAGCTAGGCAGCCACAACTGCTGCTGCCACATCTCCGGTGTGATCGGGTTGCCGTTGAGGATCGGCCACAGCCACACGAAGTTCGCCACCACGATGCCCACGTACAGCGACACGACCAGCAGACCCGTGCCGCGGCGTTCGGAACCGGCGGAGCGGCGGCCGAGGATCTCGCCCAGCGCCAGCACGATCAGCAGCACCAGGAACGGCGCCATCGGCGTGACGTAGAAGAAGTACATCTGCCGGTCGAGGTTGAGGAACCACGGCAGCAGGCCCGCCAGGTAGCCGACCAGGACGCCGGCGTAGCGCCAGTCCATCCGGCCGATCGAGCGCCAGACCGCCCAGCCGATCACCGGGAACGCGAGCCACCACATCGCGGGCGTGCCGATCAGCATGATCGCGCCGAGGCACGACGCCGCACCGCAGCCCGTCACGGAGTTCTCGTAGTAGTAGAGCATCGGACGCAGGCCCATCGGCCACGTCCACGGCTTCGACTCCCACGGGTGCCGGTTGGTCGCCGAGGTGACCAGCTCGACGTGGAACTTGTAGACGTTCTTGGCGTTGTACCAGAGCGCCTGCAGGACGTCGGGGATGTACCAGATGTCCTTGACCTTGCCGCCGACCACGTGCCGGTCGATGCCGGTCTCGCTGGCCATCCACGGGAACCACGTCGCGATGTACACCAGCACGGGGATCGCGACCAGGCCGCCGAGCGAGGGCAGCACGTCCTTCGCGATCGCGCCGAGCCACGGCTCCTCGACACCGGCCGCCCGGCGCGCCAACGCGCTCCAGATGACCGTCAGCAGCCCGAACGCGGCGATGTACCAGATGCCCGACCACTTGACGCCGCACGCCATACCGAGGCACACGCCCGCACCGAAGCGCCACCAGCGGAAGCCGAGCCACGGCCCGAACGCCGAGTTGTTGACGAATCCCTCGCGCACGGCGACAGCGAGTCGTTCACGAACCTGTTCGCGGTCGACGACCAGACAGCCGAACGCGCCGACGACGAACAGCGCCATGAAGATGTCGAGCATGCCCATGCGCGACTGGACGTGCGAGACGCCGTCCGCGATGAGCAGCACGCCGGCCAGCGCGCCCAGCATGTCCGAGCGGGTCAGGCGGCGGGCGATCCGCACGATCAGCAGGATCGTGATCGCACCCGCGAGCGCGGAGGCGAACCGCCAGCCGATGCCGTCGTAGCCGAAGAGGTCCTGGCCGATCGCCATCAGCTGCTTCGCGAGCGGCGGGTGGACGATCAGCTCGTAGCCGGGGTTGTCCTCGTAGCCGCCGTTGCGCAGCACCTGTGCCGACTGCGGCACGTAGTGCTTCTCGTCGAAGATCGGTGTGCCCTTGTCGGTCGGATACCCGAGGTTCCAGAACCGGACGACGGCGCCGATCAGCGTCACGACGATCGTGACGAGCCAGCCGCGCATGCGGTCTCCGGACGGCGGCGGGTCGAGCGCGGCTGCACGATCCGTGCGCGGCTCCTCGACTACGACGGGCGCCTCTCCTGGCTGCACGAGGACTGTCACGTCGCCGATCGTAGGGTGAACGGTGTGAGTCCTGTATCCGGTTCAGGCCGTCTTGTCCTGGCAGCCACCCCTCTCGGGGACATCCGCGACGCGTCTCCCCGCCTGATCGAGGCACTGGAGACAGCCAACGTGATCGCCGCGGAGGACACCCGGCGGCTGCACAGTCTCGCGGCCGCGTTGCAGGTCAAGCCGTCCGGCCGGGTCGTGAGCTTCTACGACCAGGTCGAGACCGCGCGCCTGCCGGGGCTGCTCGAGTCGCTGCACAACGGCGAGACAGTGCTGCTCGTGACGGATGCCGGGATGCCGTCCGTGTCCGATCCGGGATACCGGCTCGTCGCCGCGTGTGTCGAGCAGGACCTGAAGGTCACCTGCCTGCCGGGTCCGTCCGCCGTGACGACCGCGCTCGCGGTGTCGGGCCTGCCGAGCGACAGGTTCGCGTTCGACGGCTTCCCGCCGCGCAAGTCCGGTGAGCGCAAGCGTTGGTTCGCACCTCTGGCCACGGAACAACGCACCGTCGTCTTCTTCGAGGCACCTCACCGGCTCGCGGACACGCTCGCGGACGCCGTCGAGGTGCTCGGGCCGGACCGCAGCGCCGCCGTGTGCCGCGAGCTGACCAAGAAGTACGAAGAGGTCGTGCGCGGGTCGTTGGCGGAACTCGCCGAGTGGGCCGTGGAGGGCGCACGCGGCGAGATCACCGTCGTGCTCGGTCCGGCTCCCGCCGAGGAGAAGCCGGACCTCGACACGCTCGTCGCCGAGGTGAAGCAGCGAGTCGCCGACGGGGAACGGATGAAGTCGGCCGCCGCCGAGGTCGCGGACGCGGCCGGGATCAGCAAGAAGGCCCTCTACGACGCCGCGATCAGATCAAGCTGACTCGCGGTGGAACGTGCGTACCCCGTAGAGGACGCCGACCAGCACCAGCGCCGACGCCGAGATCAGGCCGAGCAGGACGGAACCGGTGCTGAAGATCGACCGCTCGGCGTCGACGACGTGCGCCAACGGGTTCACCCGTGACAGCCAGTAGAGCCACTGCGGGCCGTTCGACATCGGCAGCAGCACGCCGGACAGCAGCATCACCGGCACGATCGTGGACGACAGCACGGACGCGAAGACGTACTCGAGCTTCACCTTCAACGCGATCGCGTACGACAGCGACCCGATCGCGACGCCCAGCAGCGCCACCAGGCCGAGCCCGAGCACGATCTCGCCGGGAGTGGCCCGGAACCCGAACAGCATCGCGGCCAGCACGATCAGCAGGCTCTGCACGACGAGCAGCACCACGTCCTTGCCGACCCGGCCGACGAGCAGCGCGACCCGGCTGACCGGGGTGACCCGCAGCCGTTCCATCACGCCCGTCCGCACCTCGGGCAGCAGCGAGAAACCCGCGTAGGCCGTGCCGAACAACGCCATCTGCACCAGCAGGCCGGGCACGAACCACTGCCAGCCGGTGTCGCCGAGCAGCGGTCCGAACAGGCCGAGGTAGAGCAACGGCTGGGCGAGCCCGAACACGACCGCCACCGGGTTGCGCAGCACCGGGAGCATCACGCGCACGAAGACGAGCCAGGTGTCACCCAAGAAAGTCCTACGCAGCATCTGCTTCCTCCCTCAGGGAACGGCCGGTCATGGTCAGGAAGACGTCGTCCAGCGTCGGCCGGTGGACCTGCACCGAGTGCAGCTCGACGCCGAGGTGGTCGAGGTCGCGGAGCAGGCCTGGCAGCGCGCGGTCGCCGTTCGGAACGCGGAAGCTGACCTTCTCACCGTCCACGACCGCGTTCTCGAACTTCGTGGCGGCGATCGAGGCCTGCGGTGTGCCGAGCACGACCAGGTCGCCGGAGACGCTGTTCTTCAGCTCGTCCGGCGAGCCCTCACCCACGATCGAACCGTGGTCGATCACCAGCAGCCGGTCGCTGAGGAAGTCCGCCTCGTCGAGGTAGTGCGTGGTCAGGAAGACCGTGGTGCCGTCGGCCTTGAGCTGCTTGATGTGGTCCCACAGGTTGCGCCGGCTCTGCGGGTCGAGCGCGGTCGACGGCTCGTCCAGGAACAGCAGCCGCGGGGCGTGCAGCATTCCCATGGCGATGTCGAGCCGCCGCTGCTGGCCGCCGGACAGCGTGATCACCCCGCGCTTCTCCGTGCCCAGCAGCTCGAACCGTTCGAGCAGGTCCGCGACCTTCCTGCGGGCCTCGTGCTTGGACATGCCGTAGTAGCGGGCCTGGAACTCGAGCTCGTCGCCGACCCGCTGGTCGGCGCCGGCACCGTTCTTCTGCCCGACGTACCCGATGTTGCGGCGCACGCCCGCGGGGTCGGTCAGCAGGTCGTGCCCGGCGATGATCGCCTCGCCCGCGGTGGGCTGCAGCAGTGTCGTGAGCATGCGCAACGTCGTGGACTTGCCCGCGCCGTTCGGGCCGAGAAACCCGACGAGCTCCCCTTCGGCAACGTCGATGTCGACTCCGCGGACCGCGTCCACGGGGCCGAGCTTCGTCGTGAACCGGCGCGCGAGGCCGCGTGCCTTGATCATGACTGAATCCCCTCTAGTCAACTTTGACTAGAGGCTAGCCGGAGCTAATCAAGTTTGACTAGTCCGTCAGCTCGTACTCACCGGCCTCTAGGCGTTCGATCAGCTCCTGAGTCCAGCGCACCTGGCCTTCGAGATGGACGAGCCACAGTCGAAACAGCTCGCTGACGTGCGCGGCTTTGCCCATCTCCGGCATCGAAGCGATGCCGTGCCTGGTCGGCGCGAGCTGACCCTCGAGCCCGGCCAGCCGGTTCTTCAGCAGCACGATCGCCTGCTTGCGCGGGACGAGGTTGAGCATCGCCACGGCCGCGGAGACCTCGTCGTTGCCGGCGTGGGCGTCGGCCAGCGCGTGCCAGAGCAGGTCCCGCAGCTCGTGGTCACCGGCCGCGGTGATCCGGTAGGTGGTGCGGGCGGGACCCTCCTCGGACTCCCGCGTCCCGATCGGCTCCAGCAGGCCGTCCTTGGCGAGCGACTTCAGCGCGTGGTAGATCGAACCCGGTTGCACGTTCGCCCAGCTGTCCGCCGACCACGACTTCAGCTCGCGGCGCACCACGTAACCGTGTGCCTCGCCGACGAGCTTGACCACGCCGAGCACCAGCATCCTGGTCGCGGACAAACGGACCTCCCAGGCAGTGAAAAGCGGCTGGCACCGCCTCCGTAGGCTATGTGCATGAGTGCCTCCGTACTGACCGCGGTGGCCTGGCCTTACGCCAATGGCCCCCGGCACATCGGTCATGTCTCCGGTTTCGGTGTCCCGTCCGACGTCTTCTCCCGCTACATGCGAATGTCCGGACACCGGGTGCTCATGGTCAGCGGCACGGACGAGCACGGCACACCCATCCAGGTGCAGGCCGAGAAGGAAGGGCTCACCGCCCGCGAGCTCGCCGACAAGTACAACCGTGTGATCGCTTCCGACCTCCAGGGCCTCGGCCTCTCGTACGACCTCTTCACCCGCACGACGACCGGCAACCACTACCAGGTCGTGCAGGACCTGTTCTCCGCGCTGTGGAAGAACGGCTACGTCATCCCGAAGATCGAGATGGGCGCGATCAGCCCGTCCACCGGCAGGACGCTGCCCGACCGCTTCATCGAGGGCACCTGCCCGATCTGCGGTTACGACGGCGCGCGCGGTGACCAGTGCGACAACTGCGGCAACCAGCTCGACCCGATCGACCTGAAGAACCCGCGCTCGCGGATCAACGGGGAGACGCCGAAGTTCGTCGAGACCGAGCACCTGTTCCTGGACCTGCCCTCGTTCATCGAGTCGCTGGGCAGCTGGATGGGCACGCGCACCGAGTGGCGCCCGAACGTGCTCAAGTTCTCGCAGAACCTGATCAAGGACCTGCGGCCGCGCGCGATCACCCGCGACCTCGACTGGGGTGTGCCGATCCCGCTCGACGGCTGGAGCGACCAGCCGATGAAGCGGTTCTACGTGTGGTTCGACGCCGTGATCGGGTACCTGAGCGCCTCGGTCGAGTGGGCACGGCGTTCCGGGAACGACGACGCCTGGAAGGAGTTCTGGACGGGTGACGCCCAGGGCTACTACTTCATGGGCAAGGACAACATCGTCTTCCACTCGCTGATCTGGCCGTCGCTGCTGCTGGGCCAGAACGGCGCGGGCGACAAGGGCGGCGAGCCCGGCCGGTTCGGCACGCTGAACCTGCCGACCGAGGTCGTGTCGTCGGAGTACCTGACGATGAGCGGCTCGAAGTTCTCGACGTCGCGCGGCACCGTGATCTACGTCGGCGACTTCCTGAAGGAGTTCGGGCCGGACGCGCTGCGGTACTTCATCTCCGTCGCGGGTCCCGAGAACCAGGACACCGACTTCACCTGGGAGGAGTTCGTCCGCCGGACGAACTTCGAGCTGGCGAACGAGTGGGGCAACCTGGTCAACCGCTCGGTCTCGATGGCGCACAAGAACGTCGGCGCGATCCCGAAGGCCACGGCGCTGACGGACGCCGACCACGAGCTGCTGCGGCAGTCGCGGGCGGCGTTCGACACGGTCGGCGCGCACCTGCGCCGCTCGCGGTTCAAGCAGGCGTCCGGTGAGGCCATGCGCGTGATCTCCGCGGCGAACAAGTACCTGTCCGACCAGGAACCGTGGAAGCTCAAGGACGACCCGGACCGCCGCGACTCGGTGCTGCACACCGCGTTGCAGGTCGTGCAGGACGCGAACACGCTGATGACGCCGTTCCTGCCGCACTCGGCGCAGAAGGTGCACGAGGCGCTGGGCGGCACGGGCGTGTGGGCCGCGCAGCCGGAGATGACCGACGTCACCGACCTGGACGTCGCCGACCGCACGTACCCGGTGCTGACCGGCGACTACGCCGGTGAGCAGGCTCGCTGGGAGTCGACGCCGATCGAGGTCGGCCGGCCGCTGCAGAAGCCGTCGCCGTTGTTCGCGAAGCTCGACCCGTTGCTCGGCGAGACCGGCCCGGAGTGGGCCCCGATCGTCACGTCGTGACGGACAAGCGGGAACGACCGCCGGTGCCGGAAGCTCTTCCGGCACCGGTGATCGACGCTCACACGCATCTCGACGCGTGTGGAGCCGTCGATGCCGCCGGTGTGGCCGCCCTGCTCGATCGGGCCGAGGCGGCCGGGGTCTCGCACGTGGTCACCGTGGCGGACGACCTGAAGGCGGCGCAGTGGGCCGCAGAGGCGTCCACTTGGGACCCGCGGGTCTACGCGGCGGTGGCCGTGCACCCGACGCGCACGTCCTCGTTCGGTGACGTGGAGAAGGCGGAGCTGGAGCGGCTCGCGGCTTTCGATCGCGTGGTCGCGATCGGCGAGACCGGTCTGGACTACTACTGGGACTACTCGCCGCCGGCCGCCCAGCACGAGGCTTTCCGTTGGCACATCGACCTTTCCAAGCGCGTCGGGAAGCCGTTGATGATCCACGACCGGGACGCGCACGAGGACATCCTGAAGGTGCTGTCCTCGGAAGGCGCACCGTCCACTGTGGTCTTCCACTGCTTCTCCGGCGACGCGGACTTCGCCCGGCGGTGCGTCGACGCGGGGTACGTGCTGTCGTTCGCGGGCCCGGTGACGTTCAGGAACGCCCGCGCACTGCGGGAGGCGGCGCAGCTGGTGCCCCAGGATCAGCTCCTGGTCGAGACGGACGCGCCGTTCCTGACGCCGCATCCGTTCCGGGGCCGCCCAAATGAGCCCTATTGTGTGAATTACACAGTTCGCGATTTGGCCACGCTGCGTGGCGAAGATCTTTCTGAACTCTGCGCCGCAGTCACCCGTAATGCTCAACGAGTGTTCGGACTCGACTACTGAGATGCGACGTAAGACGAACGGAGCAAAGGGTTCCTACCCCCATGGGTGACTGAGGTCACAACATTGGCGGGGGTGTTTGCGCAACGTCCGCGACCCCGTTACTGTCCCGTGACCGTGCCACCGAAGCCGACCTTGTCGCTTAGGGGCACGCCCGCAGTCGGGGCGGGACCGAAGCCAGAAGCGCGAAGAAGCGAGACCACGTAGGAGGAGTTGCCGGGAACCTTCGAGCTCAACCCTCGAATGATCTTGTCAACGCCAACTGTGCGGTGGCCTCGAGCTTCCGCAATGGAGGTATCGACCCTTGTCTGGAAGCGACAGAACTGCCGCTCCGTACGACTTCAACGACGACACCGACTGGTTCACGCCGGTCGGGCGCACTGCAGTCGGTGTCGCGGACCCACACCCGAGCTTTCCCGCCGGTGCGCTGACCATCTCGCCCGCGGACGTGCTCGAGGTGCTCGGCCCGGACGCCGATGAGCTCCTCGCCACGGCGAACGTCGACGTCGACGAGCTGATCCGGCTCATCAACGCCGAGACGACGATCATGCCGCCCCTCGTCCTCCCGTCGGAGGAAGAGGAGAAGGAGGACCCGCAGCTCCTCGTCACGGCCGTCTCGTCCTGGAAGCGCCGCTTCCTCAAGGGCGCGGTCGCCGCGGTCCTCGTCTCGATCTCCGGCGGCGGCGTGACCGCCATGGCCATGGACAAGTCGCTGACCGTCGACGTCGACGGCTCGCTGCAGACGGTCCACTCGTACGAGGGCACGGTCGGCGAGGTCCTGGCGGAGGAGGGCATCGTCGTCGGTGAGCACGACGCCCTGTCCCCGTCGCTGAACGCCCCGATCTCCGACGGCGGCAAGATCACCCTCGACCGCGGCCGCCTGGTCAAGATGAGCATCGACGGCCAGGCCCGCGAGGACTGGGTCCGCTCCGTCACCGTCGAGGAAGCCGCCCGCCAGGCAGGCGTCCCGACCGAGGGCGCCTGGTTCTCCGCGCCGGGCACGCAGGACATCCCCCTCGAGGGCATGAACCTGGAGATCAAGACCCGCAAGAGCATCAAGCTCTTCGACGGCGCCAACCCGGTCCGCGAGATCCAGACCACCGCCGTCACGGTCGACGAGCTCCTGAAGCAGGAGAACCTCTCCCTCGGCCCGGAGGACGCGGTCGCGTCCGGCACCGACGTGAAGCTCGCCACGGGCGCCGAGGTCTACATCTCCCGCACCGGCGTCACGGTCATCAACGTGAACGAGCCGGTCGCCCCACCGGTCGAGAAGACCAACGACCCGAACATGAACGCGGGCGAGCAGAAGGTCACCGATCCGGGCACTCCGGGCGAGCAGATCTCGACCTACCGCGTGACGGTGAAGAACGGCAAGGAGATCAGCCGCGAGAAGATCGGCGGCAAGGTCACCAAGGAGCCGAAGCCCAAGAAGATCACCGTGGGCACCAAGCCCCTCCCCGACAGCGAGGTCTGGGACCGTCTCGCCAAGTGCGAGGCAGGCGGCAACTGGTCCATCAACACGGGCAACGGCTACTACGGCGGCCTCCAGTTCTCGGCCAGCACCTGGGCCGCCCACGGCGGCACCGCCTACGCCCAGCTCCCGCACCAGGCCACGCGCGAGCAGCAGATCGCCGTCGCCACCAAGCTCCGCGACCGCGCGGGTGGCACGTACGGCGCCTGGCCGGGCTGCCGCGCGAAGCTGGGTCTGCCGTAGACCCGCACCACTTCCGTTTTGCTCGATGAGGCCGCTGCTGGTTCGCCAGGGGCGGCCTTCGTCGTGCCCGGGGTGGGTTGAGGTGCGAGCACCCGCCCTTCGTCCCTCAGGCCAACCTGCGAGAATGCTCCGGTGAGCCTGCTGGGACCCGCCGAAGTCAGAAGACTGGCCGAAGAACTCGGCATCCGCCCAACCAAGAAACTGGGCCAGAACTTCGTGCACGACCCCAACACGGTCCGCAAGATCGTCGCCGCCGCAGACCTGACCGAGGACGACATCGTCTTGGAGGTGGGCCCCGGCCTGGGCTCCCTGACCCTCGCCCTGCTCCCCAACGCCAAACAGGTCGTCGCGGTGGAGATCGACCCCCCGCTGGCCGAACGCCTCCCGCAGACCGTCCGCGAGCAGGACCCGGAGAACGCGGCCAAGCTGCACGTCGTCCTGAAGGACGCCATGAGGGTCACCGGGGACGACCTGCCGGCCCAGCCGACCGCGATCGTGGCCAACCTCCCGTACAACGTCGCCGTCCCGGTGGTCCTCCACCTCCTGAACGAGCTCCCCACCCTCGAGAAGGGCCTGGTCATGGTCCAGGCCGAGGTGGCGGACAGGATGGCCGCGAAGCCGGGCAGCAAGATCTACGGCGTCCCCAGCGTGAAGCTCGCCTGGTACGCGGAGGCGAAGAAGGCCGGCCCCGTGGGCAGGAACGTCTTCTGGCCCGCTCCCAATGTGGACTCAGGTCTGGTTTCCTTCCACCGCCGCGAAAATCCGCTGTCCACAGTGGACAAGGCGCGGCTCTTCACGATCGTCGACGCGGCCTTCGCGCAGCGGCGGAAAACCCTCCGCGCGGCCCTCAAGGGCTGGGCCGAGACGGCCGGCGTCAACGTCGACGAGCTGCTCGAGAAAGCGGGCATCGACCCCCAGGTCAGGGGCGAGCAACTCAGCGTGATCGACTTCATCCGGATCGCGGAGGTCTAGGCCGGAGATCCATCGGCCAACAGTGTGATCTGTCGAACGATCCGGATTCTGGCTTGCGCAACCGAACGTGTGTCCGGTTGACTGCTAGATGCCATCCGGAGCGACCGAGAGACCTGGCTCTTTGACGTCGCAGCAACCACCCGCTGGATGCGGGCAGGTGCTAACGCCAGGACCGATGGAGGATCACATGGGTACCACGCGAATGCTGACGCGCCGTCGAGTTGTCGACCAGTGCCGTCGCACCGCTTCTGCATGTCGTCGCCACCTCGTCTAAGGCGCCTTCTTCAAGTCCTTTGACGCGGCCCTCCCGTAGTACGAGGGGCGCACACCTGAGCAGAACTTCGACCGCGCACCGCCCACGAGGCGAGTGTGCGTCGCGCGCAGCCGTGGAGCAGATGTGATCACTGTCGAAAACCTCACCAAGTCCTTCCAGGGTGTCAACGCCCTGAACGGCGTGACCCTCGACGTCGAGGCGGGCACCGTGCTCGGCGTCGTCGGCCCGAGCGGGGCCGGCAAGTCGACGCTCGCCCGGTGCGTGGCGCTGCTCGAGCGTCCCGACTCCGGGGCGATCCGCGTCGACGGCACGGACATCACCGCGCTGGACGGGTCGGCCCTCCGGGCCGCCAGGCGGCAGATCGGTGTTGTGCCGCAAGGGGACTCGCTCCTCCGGCAGCGCACCGCGGCCGGCAACATCGCGCTGCCGCTCGAAAGCGCCGGTGTCCCCGGACCGCAGCGTCGCAGCCGCGTGGGCGAGCTGCTGGACCTCGTCGGCCTGACCGACAAGGCCGGCGCCTACCCCGACCAGCTGTCCGGCGGGCAGCGCCAGCGCATCGCCGTGGCGCGCGCACTCGCCGCGAACCCGAGCGTTCTGCTCGCCGACGAGCCCACCAGCGCCCTGGACCCGGAGACCACCGGTTCAGTGCTGACGGTGCTCGACCGTGCGCGCGCTGAGCTGGGTGTGACCGTTCTCGTCGTCACGCACGACATGGGCGTGGTCCGCAAGATCTGCGATGACGTCGCCGTGCTGGAGCAGGGCCGCGTCGTCGAGCACGGCAAGGTGCTCGACCTGGTCAGCGATGCGGCCAGCCGCACGAGCGGGGCGCTGCTGCCCGCCGTGGACCTCAACCCGATCAACGAGAGCAGCTACGACCGCGTCGCGGACGTCGTGCTCGTCGGGTTCGCCGCGGTCGGCGCGCTGCTGCCAGAGGCCTCGCACCGGTTCGGCGTCGAGCTGAACATCGTCGGTGGCGGTCTCACGCGTCTCGGCGAGACGCCGGTCGCGCGGTTCCGCCTCGGCCTGAACGGTGAGCGGTCCGACTCCGCGCTGGAGTGGATCAGCGAGGCCGGTGGCGCTGTGCAGAGGTCCCTGAAGGGCCCGCAGGGAGTAGCTGCGTGAGGTCTGCTACACCCTGGTCCGACGTGCTGAGCTACCTCGTCGAGGCCACCGGGGAAACGCTGTACATGGTCGGCGTCTCCACCGTGATCGCCACAGCTTTCGGAGTTCCCCTCGGGGTTTGGCTGCAGCTCACCGCCAAGGGCGGGCTGCGGCCGAACCCCGCGGTGCACCGCGTTCTCGGCTTCATCACCGACCTGGCCCGCTCGATGCCGTTCATCGTGCTGCTCGTCGCGCTCACGTCGGTCACCCGCCTGATCGTCGGCGGATCCATCGGCAGTACAGCGGTGATCGTGCCGTTGGCGGTGGGTGCGATCCCGTTCGTCGGGCGGCTCGTGCAGAACATCCTGTCCGAGGTGCACGTGACCGTGGTCGAGGCCGCGGTGACCACGGGCGCCTCGACGCTCAGGATCGTTCGCTCGGTGCTGATCCGCGAGTCGCTGCCCGCGCTGATCAACGCCATCGGCGTCACAGTGATCGCCCTGATCGGCTACTCCGCCATGGCGGGCGTGATCGGCGGCGGTGGCCTCGGCGACCTGGCGATCCGCGAGGGCTACCAGCGCTTCAACGACCGGATCCTGTGGAGCACCGTGGCGTGGCTCGCCGTGCTCACGACGCTGATCCAGCTCGGCTTCACCCGTGCCGCTCGTGCGTCCGACCGGCGCCGGCACGCCTCAGTCTGACCCCTCAGAAATTTCTCAAAAGGAACGTCATGCGTATTCGTGCTGCCCTGATCGCGGCTGCTTTGACCGTTTTGTCCGCTTGCTCGTCCGGTGGCAGCGCCTCCGACACGCTGAAGGTCGGCGTCTCGCCGGTCCCGCACGCGCAGATCCTCAAGTACGTGGCCGACAACCTCGCCGCGCAGAAGGGCCTGAAGATCGAGGTCGTCGAGTTCACCGACTACGTGCAGCCGAACACCGCGCTGGTCGACGGCTCGCTCGACGCCAACTACTTCCAGACCGTCCCGTACCTGCAGACGTTCACGCAGGAGAGCGGCGCCAAGGTCGAGTGGGTCGAGCCCGTCCACGTCGAGCCGCTCGGCCTGTACTCGAAGAAGGTCAAGAAGCTCGACGAGCTGCCCCCGGGTGCCAAGGTCGCGCTCGCGAACGACGCCACGAACGAGACCCGCGGCCTGAAGCTGCTGGAGGCCAACGGCCTGATCAAGCTCAAGGCCGTCGACGCACCGACTGTGCGCGACATCGCGGAGAACCCCAAGAACCTGCAGTTCGTGCCGCTGGAGGCCGCTCAGCTGCCCAGGTCGCTGGAGGACACCGACGCGTCGGTGATCAACGGCAACTACGCGATCGACGCGGGCCTCAAGCCCGCCACCGACTCGCTCGCGCTGGAGAAGGCGGAGGGCAACCCGAACGCCAACGGCCTGGTCACGAGGACCGAGCTGAAGGACGACAAGCGCATCCGCGACCTGGCGGAGCTGCTCGGATCGCAGCAGGTCAAGGACTACATCAAGCAGACCTACAACGGTTCGGTCATCCCGGTCTGAGATCGCCGGTGGCCGGGGGAGGAGTCCGCGACTCCAGAACGCCCGTAGGCTGACATCGTGCTCGCAGTCGTTCCACCCCCGGTCACGGTCCGCGTCCCGGCCAAGGTCAACCTGCACCTGGCCGTCGGTGATGTGCGACCGGACGGCTACCACGACCTGGTGACGATCTTCCAGGCGCTGTCGCTGGTCGACGAGGTCACCGTCGCCGTGGCGGACGAACCAGGTGTAGAGGTCCACGGCGAGGGTGCCGACCAGGTCCCCACGGGAGCTTCGAACCTCGCCTGGCGTGCCGTGCGGCTGCTCGCCACGCACGTGGGCAAGGACCCGGACGACCCGAAGGTCCGCGTCGTCATCCGCAAGGCCATCCCGGTCGCGGGCGGCATGGCGGGCGGCAGCGCCGACGCGGCCGCGACGCTCGTGGGCCTGTCGTCGTTGTGGCGGCTGGAGATCAGCCGCGACGAGCTGGCCGAGCTGGCAGGAAAGCTCGGCGCGGACGTGCCTTTCGCCCTCTACGGCGCCACCGCGCTCGGCACCGGCCGCGGCGAGCGGATCGTCCCGGTGCTGGGACGCCACCAGTTCCACTGGGTCCTCGCGTTCGACCGGCGCGGACTGTCCACTCCGGACGTGTTCGACGAGCTGGACCGCCTGCGCGCCGAGGGTGACCCGCCGCGTGTCGGCCAGGTCGAGGCGGTGCTGGAGGGCCTGTCCTCCGGTGACCCGCGGCAGCTGGCCCTGTTGCTGGGCAACGACCTGCAGGCCGCCGCCGTCTCGCTGCGGCCGAACCTGCGCCGCACGTTGCGCGCGGGTGTCGACGCGGGCGCGCTGGCCGGCATCGTGTCCGGCTCGGGCCCCACGACGGCGTTCCTGTGCGAGGACGGCGACACGGCGGTGCGCGTGGCCGCGGAGCTCGCCGGTGCCGGGGTGTGCCGGACCGTCCGCGTGGCGCACGGGCCGGTGCCCGGTGCGCGCGTGATCACGACCGAAGAGCCCAAGCCGACGCCGCCCGAGGTGCACGCGTAGCCAGGGCGTTTGGGCGGGCTAGTGCCGTGACCGGCAGCCTTTGCCCCGTATTTCGACGGTCAGACGGGTGCGAGGCGCCCTGCTGAGCGCCGGAAGACGCGGCGGAGGTTGCCGGTCACGGCACTAGGTAGCCTTCATCGGGCAGTTTCTTCCGAAGTCGTGAGGTTTTGATGGCCAACCTGGTCAACCTGGAGTCCGTGTCGAAGTCGTTCGGCGTCCAGCCGCTGCTGGACGGCGTGTCGCTCGGCGTCAACGAGGGCGATCGGATCGGTGTCGTCGGGCTGAACGGCGGCGGCAAGACGACGCTGCTCGAGGTGCTGGCCGGAGTGGAGCCCGCCGACGACGGCCGGGTCTCGCGGTCGCGCGACCTGCGGATGGCCGTCGTGACGCAGCGGACCGAGCTGCCGGAGGGCTCGACCGTGCGCAACGCGGTGATCGACCCGCTCGGCTTCGACGCCGAGCACGAGTGGGCCGCGGACGCGCGGGTGCGGTCTATTTTGGACGGCCTCGGGATCACGGCGCTGGGACTGGACTCCGTGGTCTCCACGATGTCCGGTGGCGAGCGGCGGCGGGTCGCGCTGGCGGCCGCGCTGATCCAGGACCTCGAGCTGATCGTGCTGGACGAGCCGACGAACCACCTGGACGTCGAGGGTGTGCGGTGGCTCGCGGAGCACCTGCTGGCCCGCAAGTGCGCGCTCGTGGTCGTGACGCACGACCGGTGGTTCCTCGACACGGTCTGCAACCGCACGTGGGAAGTCGTGCTGGGCAAGGTCGAGCAGTACGAGGGCGGGTACGCCGACTGGATCTTCGCACGCGCCGAGCGGCAGCGGCTCGCGGACGCGGCGGAGGAGAAGCGGCAGAACCTGGCGCGCAAGGAGCTCGCGTGGCTGCGCCGTGGTGCGCCTGCTCGTACGTCCAAGCCGCGCTACCGGATCGAGGCGGCCGAGGCGTTGATCGCGGACGTGCCGGCGCCGCGCGACAACGTCGAGCTGCTCGCGTTCGCGAAGAAGCGCTTGGGCCGCACGGTGATCGAGCTCGAGGGCGCGACATTGTCCATTCCGGACCGGGTGCTGGTCCGTGACCTCACGTGGCGCATCGGGCCCGGCGACCGGATCGGTCTGGTCGGCGTCAACGGGTCCGGCAAGACGACGTTGCTGAAGCTGCTGGCGGGCGAGCGCGAACCCGAGACGGGCAAGCGGATCCAGGGCCAGACGGTGAAGATCGCGCACCTCTCGCAGGAGCTGCACGACCTCGACGGGTCGATGCGCGTGCTGGAGGCGATCGAGGAGATCGCGCGCCGCGTCGTCCTCGGCAAGTACGAGATGTCGGCGTCGCAGCTGGGTGAGCGGTTCGGGTTCTCGTCGCAGAAGCAGTGGACGCCGGTGTCGGACCTGTCCGGTGGCGAACGGCGGCGGCTGCAGCTGTGCCGGTTGCTGATGGCCGAGCCGAACGTGCTGCTGCTCGACGAGCCCACGAACGACCTGGACATCGACACGTTGCAGCAGCTGGAAGACCTGCTCGACTCGTGGCCCGGCACGCTCGTCGTGATCTCGCACGACCGCTACCTCGTCGAGCGCGTGTGCGACAAGGTCGTGGCGTTGTTCGGTGACGGCAAGCTGACCGACCTGCCCGGCGGGATCGACGAGTACCTCAAGCGCCGGGACTCGTTGCGCGACAGGGAGACTTCCACTGGTCCGGCCGTCGAGAAGACGCCGTCGAACGCCGCCGACCAGCGTGCCGCCCGCAAGGAGCTGGCCAGGCTGGAGCGGCGCCTCGAGGTGCTGCACAAGAAGGAAGCCGAGCTGCACGCCGCGCTCGCAGAGGCCGCGACCGACCCCGACAAGCTGCTGAAGCTCGACGCCGAGCTCCGCGCCGTGCTGGCGGAGGAGACCGACGTCGAGGCTGCGTGGATGGCCGCGGCCGAGGTCGTCGAGGGGTAGCCCTACTTGCCCCGGCGGCGCAGTTCGTTGGCGAGCATGGGCAGCAGTTCGTCGATGAACGACGTGTCGTAGCCCTGCCCGGAGAGCAGCGCGTGGCTGAAGCGCGCCTTCATGACCTCCTCCGAGGTCGCGCCCAGCATGCCGTCGAGCGCGACGCCGATCTCCTCGAGCATCCGGTCGACCTGCGCGGTGCGGTAGCCGCGCTGGCCGGACGCCGCCTGGGGGATCCGCAGCTGGCGCAGGTCCTTCCACGACCTGATCGGGGGGATGCTGCGCACCGGTCCGGAGAGCTGCAGCTCGACCCGGCTGAGGAACGAGTCCACCTCGTTCTCGTCGTAGCCGCGCCGGCCGATCAACGGGCGGGAGAACCTGACGTCGCGGATGTCCTTCGCGGTCAGGTTGTCCTGACCGAGCAGCGTCGCCTCGATCCGGTCGAGGAACGCGTCCACCTGGGACTCCTGGTACCCGCGGCGGCCGCGGGGAGGACGGTGGAACGCGACGTTGCGTATGTCCGCGGCGGTGAGCTTCGGTGCCTCGACGGCGCGCGGCGTCGCCGGTTGCTGAGCCGGAAGCTGCTGCTGGGGGCGCTGCGGCGGTTGGGGACGGCGCTGCTGGGGCCGCTGCTGTTGCTGCGGCAGCTGTGTGGTCGGCGGCGTCTTGACCGGTGGCGGCGCGGTCTCGAACATGAGCACCACGAGGTCGAGGAACGTGTCGACGTCCTCCTCGTCGTACCCGAACGTGCCGGGCGCGGTCTCGCCGAACACCGCGTCCTGAATCTGTTGGGCGGTCAGGTTGTCCTGGCCGCGCAGCGTGGCCTCGATGCGGTCGAGGAACGCGTCGATCTGGCCTTCGTGGTAGCCGCGCGTGCCCGGTCTGGGCTTGTGGAAACGCACGGCGGCGACGTCGTCCGGGGACAGTCGCACCGCCGGTCTCAGCGCCTGTGAGGTCGCGTGCGCACCCTGAGCGGGCGCCGCGGCCTGCTGGCGTTGCGGAGTGGACCGCAGCGTGTCGGCCACGAGCTCCATGAACACGTTGACCTCGTTCACGTCGTAGCCCGGATCCCGCGTCGCCGTGCTGAACTTCACGTTGAGCACGTCTTCACGCGTGAGGATGTCCCTGCTGCGCATGGTGTCCTCGACACGGTCGAGAAATGCGTCCACCTCGGCCGCGTCGTACCCGCGCGCGCCCCGAGGGGGACGGTGGAACGCGACGAGGGCCACGTCCTGCGCGGAGAGCAGAGGTGCCGGATGCGCGGGTAGACGATGCTGCGCTCCGGGGCCGCCCCGATCCACCAATGACCTCCTCCTGCGTACCTGTACTGGGGAGTATCGCGTTTCGCGTGGCATAACGTTTCGTCCTGATGGACCAAAGGCCGCCACTACGATCGCGAACATGAGTCAGTTCGTGGATGTGATGCTGGCGACGGCCGCCAACGGTCAAGACAGAGGCATGACGACGGGTGAACCCGCCGCGCCCGTTCGCCGGACCTGGGCCGAGGTGCACGAACGCGCCCGGCGGATGGCCGGTGCGCTCGACGTGGCGCCGGGCACCGCGATCGCAGTGCTCGCCGCCGAACCAGCCGTGATCGCCCCAGCCGTCCAGGCAGCCTGGCTGTGCGGTGGCAGCGTCACGATGTTGCATCAACCCACACCACGCACCGACCTGGCCGAGTGGGCCGAGGACACGCTGCGGGTGCTCGCCATGATCGACTCTCGTCTGGTGCTGCTCGGCAGCCCGTTCGACGCCCTGGCCTCTGTGCTGGACCAGCACGGCATCCCGTACCGCAAACTCTCCGAGCTCGACGGTGAGCCGATCGCTCACCCTGTTCCCACTCCCGAGGATGCCACGGCACTGCTGCAGTTGACGAGTGGATCGACCGCCGATCCGAAGGCGGTGCGCATCACGCACCGCAATCTGATGTCGAACGCCGAGGGCATGCGCATCGCGGCCGCGCTGGACCCCTCGTCCGACGTGATGATTTCGTGGCTGCCGCTGTTCCACGACATGGGGATGGTGGGATTCCTCACCGTCCCGATGCTGTTCGGCCTGGAACTGGTGAAGGTCACTCCTGTCGACTTTCTGTCACGGCCGACGCTGTGGGCAGACCTGATCACGCGTTATCGCGGCACGATCACCGCCGCGCCGAACTTCGCCTACGCGATCGTGGCGCGCCGCCTGGCGTCCTCGTCCGACTCGTTCGATCTCTCGTCGATGCGGCTCGCGCTGAACGGGGCCGAGCCGATCGATCCGGCCGCCGTCGAGGCGTTCGTCTCGGCGGGAGCCCGGTTCGGGTTGCGGCCCGAGTCGATCCTGGCGGCCTACGGCATGGCCGAGACAACTCTGGGTGTGGCTTTCGCGCCGTTGTTCACCGGGCTCTCGGTGGACGTCGTGGACGCGGACGCCGTCGAGGCGGACAAGAAGGCGGTGCCCTCCGCGGAAGGCCGCGCGTTCCCGTTGCTCGGGCCGCCGCTGCCGGGGCTGGAGCTCCGGGTCGTGTCCGACTCCGGTGAGGTGCTCGGGGTTCGCGACGTCGGTGAGCTGCAGATCCGCGGTGAGGCCGTGACGCCCGGCTATCTGACGGTGAACGGCCCGCTGGCCACGCAGGACGCCGAGGGATGGCTGTCGACCGGTGACCTCGGCTACCTGGTGGAGGACGGCCAGGTTGTCGTTTGTGGACGGCGCAAGGACGTCATCATCATGGGCGGGCGGAACATCTATCCGACCGATGTGGAGCGTGCCGCCTGCTCGGTCGACGGGGTACGGGCCGGCAACGCGGTCGCGGTGCGGCTGGACGCCGGGACGCAGCGGGAGCGGTTCGCCGTCGTGGTCGAGTCGAAGCTGGCCGGGGACTCCGACGCCGAGAAGGACCTGGCCAAGCAGGTGACTGCGCGGGTGGTGGACGCGGTCGGGCTCCGGCCGTTCGCCGTGGTGGTGCAGCCGCCGGGGACGTTGCCGAAGACGCCGTCGGGGAAGCTTCGGCGGTCTGCGGCGGCTGCGCTGGTCTAGCAGTTGGTTCAGCAGAGGTCGTCGAGCTCCTCGACGAGTTCGCGCAGCTCCCTCGCACTGCGGCGGGGGAGCCTCGCGATGACGTGGTCGAGAAGTTCCCGCGACCAGAGCGCCTCGCCGGCCTCGTAGTCGTAGTGAGCTTCGTGTTCCTTCAGCCACCGCCGGTGGAACGGATTTCGCACGAAGTCCGACCACTGTTCGAGCGCGTCCGCACCACCGTGGCGATGCAGATCGGCCAGCAGACGGGTCGATGCGCCGTGGATCGGGCGGAGTCTGCCTCTGGGAGGCACCGGGCGCCTACGCGGCATGGCCCTTTCGGTTGGTCATGACGGTCACGCTAGTAGATGTCGTCGAGCTCATCGAGTCGTTTGCGCAGTTCCTTCGAGCTCTTGCGGGGGAGTGCGAGTGTGACGAACTCGAGCAGCTCGCGGGCCTCGTACGGGTCGAAGCAACAGTCGCAGACCGGTGGCGGGAACTCCGGGCCGATGTCGGTGTCCCGGAACCTGAGGTACGGGGACTTGTGCATGAACCGGGTCCAGCGTTGGAGCAGGACTCCGACGTAGGACGGGTAGAGGTAGTTGCGGGTGAGCTCGAGCTGGTCGACGTCGGCCAGCAGGCGTGGCGAGAACCCGCGCATCACCGGGTACCGGAAGATCGGGCCGCGCTTGCGCGGACGCCGAGCAGCGGGGTGCCTACGCGGCACGGCCCCTTTGGTTGGTCATGCCGACCATTGTGCCGCTAGTGGAAAGCGTTTTGTGCGGCTTCCAGGCCCTTGGTGACCAGGGCCTCTGTCGCGTCCGCCGCCCGGTCGATCTCCAGTGCGAGCTGCTTGCGCTCCACAGTGGAGAAGTCCTTCAGGACGTAGTCGGCGGGGTCCTGGCGACCCGACGGCCGGTCCACGCCGAAGCGGACGCGGAAGTAGTCCTTGGTGCCCAACGACTTCGTGATCGAGCGGAGTCCGTTGTGGCCGTTGTCGCCGCCGCCCAGCTTCATGCGGATGGCGGCGAACGGGAGGTCCAGCTCGTCGTGGATCACGACGATGGCGGTGGGCTTGAAGAACTTCACGGCGCTCGCGACGGGGCCGCCGGAGAGGTTCATGAAGCTGCGGGGCTTGGCCAGCACCACGCGGTGGCCGCTGAGGCGGCCCTCGACGATCTCGGCACCCGACTTGTGGGCCTTGAACTTGCCGCCCACCCGGCCGGCGAGTTCGTCGAGGATCAGGAAGCCGATGTTGTGGCGGTTGCCCTCGTACTTGGGCCCTGGGTTGCCCAGGCCGACGATGAGCGTCAGATCATTTTGGGCGAGGTCATCGGCCACGGAACCGCAACTCCTGCTCGAGGTCGTCCAGCAACGCGTCCACGGCCTGCACCTGGTACCCCTTGCCCAGCAGGCCGGACGTGGTGCTGAACCGGGTGTTGCGGACCTCGGTGGAGGTCATGCCACCCCGGCCGTCCAGGTTGGCCGCGGCGCGGGCGATGAAGGCGTCGACTTCGGCGCGATCGTAGCCGGTGCCGGTCTTCGGCAGCTTGCGTGCGTAGAGGTCCTCGCTGGTGTTCAGGCCGGTCGGCGGCACGATGCCGTTGCGGACCTGGAACTCGAGGAGGTGCAGGACGCCGTCGACGCTCAGGGGGTCGTAGCCGTTGGGGACCGTGGCGAACCTGACGGTGCGCACGTGGTCCGGGTTGAGGCGGATACGGCCTGCCAGGGCGTCGGCGACGATCAGCAGGAACTCGTTCACCTGGTCCGGGTCGTAGCCCTGCCGCTTGCGGCGGAAGGTCTTGGCCCGGATCTCGGTGGGCCGCAGGTAAGGCAACGGCGCGCCGCCCCCCTCGTGAGGAGGTGGCGCGCCGTTGGTCCGGCCCGACGTGATGGGGCTCAGCTTTCCTCGGTCGCCTCGACCGACGAAGCGGTCTCTTCGCCCTCGAGCTGCGAGGCGGACGGTGCTTCGTTGACGGCGACGACCAGGGCCTCGGCGTCGGTGACCAGGACGGCACCGGACGGCAGGTTCAGGTCGCTCGCGTGGATCTGCGTGCCTGCGGCGACACCGGCGATCGACAGCTCGATCTGGTCCGGGATGTGCAGCGCCTCGGCCTCGATCTGGATGGTGGTGAGGTCCTGGGTCACCAGCGTGCCCGAGGCGGGCTCACCGGAGATGACCAGCGGCACCTCGACCGTGACCTTCTCGCCACGCTGGACGAGAAGCAGGTCGACGTGCTCGATGTAGTTCTTGATGGGGTGCGTGGTGACGGTCTTGGTGAGCGCCAGCTCGTTCTCGCCGTCGAGGGCGAGGGTGAGGACGGCGTTCTGACCGTGCTCGCGGACAACACGGGCGAACTCGAGCGCTGGCAGGGCCAGGTGCTTCGGGTCGGAACCGTGGCCGTAGAGCACCGCGGGGATCTTGCCGGCGCGACGGGTACGGCGGGCTGCGCCCTTGCCGAATTCAGTGCGCTGCTCAGCGGCGAGACGGACCTCGGACACGGTGGGGCTCTCCTTACAAGTCTGGCCTTGTACGTCGGGGCGGTGCACAAGTATCAGCGTTGGGGTGGTGGCCAGCGGCGGCGAGCAGCGCGGGACGTCAACACGCGCGGCATCAAGCCACCGCGTCGATCACGCCGAGCCGGTTGTGAGGCTCGCCCTCGCCGAGGCAACCCGACCAGTGTAGGTGAGTGGGGATGGGGGAGGCCAATCGGGGGTGGTTGTGGGGTCCGCAGGTGGTCGGGTTGCACTGTCATGTGCCGGTTCCGAGGGTTTCTTGGGGCTCCGCCCCAGCGTGGCCGACGATCGGGCACGCGCCGCTCGCCTGCGGCCTCGCGAGAGAAAGCGAAGGGGGCCTCCCTGCGGAAGGCCCCCGTCAGGAGTCGAGCCGAGATCAGGCGTTGCCGTCGAACAGCGAAGTCACGGAGCCGTCCTCGAACACTTCCTGGATCACGCGGGCCAGCAGCGGAGCGATGGACAGCACGGTCATCTGCGGGAAACGCTTCTCCACCGGGATCGGCAGCGTGTCCGTGAAGACGACCTCGCGCGCGCCGCAGTTGGCGAGGCGTTCGGTGGCCGGGCCGGACAGGATGCCGTGCGTGGCAGCGATCACCACGTCGGCTGCGCCCTCGCCCAGCAGTTGCTTCACGGCGCCGGCGATCGTGCCGCCGGTGTCGACCATGTCGTCGATCACGATGCAGAGGCGGCCCTCAACCTTGCCGACCACGCGGTTCGAGACGACCTCGTTGGGACGAAGCGGGTCGCGGGTCTTGTGGATGAAGGCGATCGGGGCGCCGCCCAGGGTGTCCGCCCACTTCTCGGCCAGCTTGGTGCGGCCGGAGTCGGGGGAGACGACGGTGATCTCGTGGCCCGCGTACTTGCCGCGGATGTGGTCGGCCAGCAGGGGCATGGCCCACAGGTGGTCCACCGGGCCGTCGAAGAAGCCCTGGATCTGGGCGGTGTGCAGGTCGACGGAGACCAGGCGGTCGGCGCCCGCGGTTTTGAAGAGGTCGGCTACCAGGCGGGCCGAGATCGGCTCGCGGCCGCGGTGCTTCTTGTCCTGGCGGCTGTACGGGTAGAACGGCATGATCACGGTGATGCGCTTGGCCGAGGCGCGCTTCAGGGCGTCGACCATGATCAGCTGTTCCATCAGCCACTGGTTGATGGGGCTGGTGTGGGACTGGATGACGAACGCGTCGCAGCCGCGCACGGACTCCTCGAAGCGGACGAAGATCTCGCCGTTCGCGAAGTCGTAGGCCTGCTGCGGGGTCACCGTGACGTTGAGGTGCTTCGCGACCTCTTCCGTCAGCTCCGGGTAGGCACGCCCGCCGAAGAGCATCAGGTTCTTCTTCGGTGTGCCGGGCATCTGCGGGTTCACGGTCAGCGACCCTCCTCTGTCTCATCCGCATTCTGCTTCGCGAGGGCGGCTGCCGCTGCCTGAGCCGCGGCGGTTCCTTCACGTCGGCTGAGGACCCAGCCGTCGAGGTTGCGCTGTGGGCCACCGGACACGGCGAGCGCGCCTGGTGGGACGTTGCGGCGAAGGACGGTGCCCGCGCCCGTGTAGGCGCCGTCGCCCACGGTCACCGGTGCCACGAACATGTTGTCCGAGCCGGTCCGGCAGTGGGATCCGACGATCGTGCGGTGCTTGTTCACACCGTCGTAGTTGACGGTTACCGATGCTGCACCGATGTTGCTGTGATCGCCGATCGTGGCGTCGCCGATGTAGGACAGGTGGGGGACCTTGGAGCCCTCGCCGATCTGCGCGTTCTTGGTCTCGACGAACGTGCCGATCTTGCCCTTCACGCCCAGGGACGTGCCGGGGCGGAGGTAGGCGAACGGGCCGACAGAAGCGTTGGCGCCGATCACCGAGTCGCTGCCGTGGGTACGCACGACGGAGGCGCCGTCGCCCACGGTCACGCCGGACAGGGTGGTGTCCGGGCCGACGACGGCCTTCGCTCCGATGACGGTGCCCGCGCGGAGCTGCACGTTCGGCTCGATCAGCGCGTCCTGGCCGATCTGCACGTCGGCGTCGACCCAGGCGGAGGACGGGTCGACGAAGGTCACGCCGGAACGCAGGTGGCGCTCGACGATCCGGCGGTTCATCTCGGCGCCGACGGCGGCGAGCTGGACGCGGTCGTTGATGCCCTCGACCAGCCACGGGTCGGACGCGATCAGCGCGCCCACGCGGCGGCCGTCGCCGCGGGCGATGCCCAGGACGTCGGTCAGGTAGAGCTCGCCCTGCGCGTTGTCGGTGGACAGCCGCGACAGGCCGTCGCGCAGCACCGCCGCGTCGAACGCGTACACGCCGGAGTTGATCTCGTTGATCAGCTGCTCGGTCTCGTCCGCGTCCTTCTGCTCGACGATCCGCTGCACGGAACCGTCGGAGTCGCGCACGATCCGGCCGTACCCGGTGGGGTTCTCCACCACGGCCGTCAGCACCGTCACCGCGTTGCCCGCGGCGGCGTGCTCCGCCAGCAGCGCCTTGAAGGTCTGGGTGTCGAGCAGCGGCACGTCGCCGTAGCTCACGATCACCGTGCCGGCCAGGTCGTGCGGCAGCTCGGCCAGGCCGCAGGAGACCGCGTGCCCGGTGCCCTTCTGCTCCGCCTGCACCGCGACGGTGACCTTGCGTCCCAGAGCACCGGCGAGGTTCTCGAGATGCTCGCTGACGGCTTCACGGCCGTGACCGACGACGACGGCCAGGTGATCGGGGTCTGTGCCGGCCGCCGCGCGCACCGCGTGTTCGACGAGTGAACGTCCGGCGATCCGGTGCAGCACCTTCGGCGTGGATGACCGCATGCGGGTGCCTTCCCCGGCGGCGAGCACGACCGTGCTGACAGGGCCCTCGAGCATCAATGCTCTCCCTAACAGGCTGGGTGGTTCCAAGTCCGCGGACCAGCCTAAGCCTCCGCGGACGGCTCCCCCGCCACTGCCGCAACCTGGCAGCCACCCTGGCGCTTCGCCACGTACATCGCCGAGTCGGCCCGGGACAGGGCCTGGTTGGCGGTTTCCCGGGGGCGCAGCGAGATGACGCCGACCGACAGCGTGACACCCCGCGAGAGGTCGATTGGCAAGCCTGCCACGGCATCCACGGCCCGGCCGAGGGCTGCCTCCGCGGCGTGCAGAGGGGCCCCTGGCAGCAGCACCACGAACTCGTCGCCGCCGTAGCGGGCAACCATGTCGTCGCCGCGCAACGCCTGCCGGAGTGTGCTGGCAATCACCCGAAGAACATCATCACCCTCGGCATGTGAATGCCGGTCGTTGACACCCTTGAAGCCGTCGAGGTCGACCAGCGCGATGGAGAACGGGTCGACCTGACCGGCGATGAGCTCGCTCATCTTGTCGTCGAGCGCACGCCGGTTCGGCAGTCCCGTCAGCGGGTCCTGCAACGCCTGCTGCGCGATCGCACCGTGTGCGCGCGTCAGCCGCTCGTGTTCACGTCGCGTCGTCAACGTGGCCACTCGGGACTCGCGCATCGCCCACAGCTCGGCTTCCAGCGCCGCGTTGTAGGCCTCCAGCGCCGACGTCGTGTGCGGGCCGCAGAGGTGCGCGTACTCGCGTTCCAGCGACAGCACCAGCGACGGCTCCGACGTGTCGTGCTCCATCTGCGTGCGGGTGTCGCCGATGACCTTCAGCGCGTCGTCCAGCCGGTTCGCCTCGACCAGGCACCTGGCCAGCGCGATCGCGACGATGATCAGCTCCCGCGCGTACATCGAGAGGCCGCGCAACGACCACAGCCGGTCGAGGTGGTCCTCGCTCGGGTTCGTCAGCGCCTGCGCGGCACCCAGGATCGGCACCTGTTCGGCGGCGGGGAGGTCACGCCTGCCGGGGTGCAGCGACTGCCGGAACGGCACCTCGGCGGCCTCCGCGAGACCGGCGGCGAACGCGAACTGCTCGTGCGCCTGGTCGTGGAAGTTCACTCGTTCGAGCCGCAGTCCCCAGCCGATCCGCAGCCGGGTCCTGTTCACCAGGTGCACGTAGATCTGGTGCGGCTGACCGCTCTCCCACAGGGGGTTGTGGCCGCGGGCGAGCACGTCGTCGGCCATCTCGTAGACACCGAGCTGGGTCAGCACCAGTGCGATGTCCTGCAGCGTCGTGGCCAGCAGCTGGTCCCACGTCCGCTTGTCGAACACCGGGTCGGTCTCCGGTTCCTCGTCGAGCATCATCGCGAGCGCCGCCGCGATCTCGGTCAGCGCCTTGTCCTCGGCGTTGCCCAGCAGGAACCGGCGTCCGCGCAACGCCCGCGCGTCCGCCTCCAGCACGATCAGACCGTGGCGGCGGCAGTGGCTGAGCATCTCGTCGAGCTGGGGGTCGGACATGTCGACGAGCCCCGGCGTCACCAGCCGGACCACGGCCGCGGCTCTGAGCAGCTGCGCGACGATGCGGGGCTCACCACGGCCCTGCGCCTCGGCGAGGATGTGGTCGATCTCGGACGCCGCGTCGAGCTGCGCGGCGAGGTGACTGCTCTGGGCCACGGCGACAAGCTCGCTCGCGCGGCCCACCAGCCACGCGTCGGACATCTCGTGGTGGCGGTGGCCCACGTTGCCCTGCTCGTCGACCGTTTCCTCGGGCAGCTTCGCACCTCCCAAAGACCACAAGATCTCATGCCCTGCTCCGCCACCAGGATTCGAACCTGGACCATCGGAACCAAAATCCGAGGTGCTGCCTTTACACCATGGCGGAATGGGCGAACTCGCGCCCGCCCTGCGCACATGTTGTCACGAGACGTCCTCCTCGTGTCCAACCACCACTCATCCGGCTCAGTTCAAGATCACGGCTTGGCGCCGATTGACCTGGTCAGGAAGTCTCCGAGCGCGCCGCGATACGTGTCGGTCGCCACATTCCATCCCGAAGTGTGGTCGGCGCCGGGGATCTCCACGTACTGCAGCGGCCACCCCAGTCCGTTCGCCGCGGTCGCCAGATCGCGTGACGACTGGGCCGGCACGGTGCCGTCCGCGGAGCCGTGGAAGAGCAGTGTCGGAGGCTTCAGCGCGGGCGGGTTGCGGACGAGGTCGAACCGGTCGAAGTCGATGCCGGCACGCCATCCGGACACCAGCTCGGCGACCGGGGTGAGCCATGTCGGCACGCCCCGGTTCTCCGCCTGGAGGTTCAGCGTCTGCGTCCAGTTGGTGACGGGGGAGTCGAGCACGACGCCGTTGACCGCCGCCGCGACGCTCGAACGGGCCAGCGTCTGGCCGACGATCGCGCCGCCCATCGACCAGCCGTAGAGCACGACCTTGCGCGCGCCCTGCGTCTGCGCGTACTTGATCGCGGCCTCGACGTCGCGCCACTCGGTGTCGCCGAGGTGGTAGAGGCCGTCCGGCGACGCGGGCGCGCCGACGTCGTTGCGATAGGTGATCAACAAAACGGGCAATCCAGCACTGTGCAGCTGAGGAACCACGCGCAGGGCCTCTTCGCGCGACGCGCCCCGCCCGTGCACGGTGATGACCCACGTGTCGTTGTTCGACGCCGGAACGAACCACGCGGGCATCTCACCGAGTTCGGAAGGCACCCTGACCTCGCTGTACACCAGACCCAGCGTGGTCTTGGGGTTGCCTTCGTAGACGTCGGTCTCGATGCGCACCTTGGTGCCCTCGGGCGGTGCGGTGCCCTCCAGCAGCGGACGTTCGACACGACCGTCCTTCGACGCCGCGATGTCACCGACCTTCGCGGCGCCGCCTGGCCAGACGATGCCGAAGGTGCCCCGTTGCAGCGTGAGCTTGGATTCGGCGAGCACGACGTTCTTGTCGTCAACGCCGAGCGAGGTCTCCGGATAACGCTGCGGCACTTCCTCCGGTTCGAGCAGTTCGCCGCTGTAGTACCAGCCGACGCCGCCCAGAGCGGCAGTGACCAGCACGAGCAGCACGAGCAGCGAGGTCACGGTGATCCGGATGATCTTGCGTCTGGGCATCTCCCGATGATGCCGCGCCAGGGTCTCGATTCCATGCGACACCGCGTGACGAAGCTGAGAACTGGCCGTGAGTTTCCACGTGAGTCTGGCGAAGCAGACCGGCCTAACCTACGCTTCCGTAAGTTACGGTTGCGTAGGTAAGCCCTTCATTCCCCAGAGGTATCCGTATGACCACGACGTTGGACCGGTCCACTGACCAGGGCCCGAAGCCGTTGACCGACGGACGGCGCAGTCACGCCGAGCAGCTCGGCGTGTACGTGTTCGTCATCGTTCCCTTCCTCGCTTTGCTCGCCGCTGTCCCCTTCGCCTGGGGATGGGGGTTGGGCTGGGTCGACGTGGCCCTCTTCGTCGCCTTCTACTACCTCTCCGGCCTCGGCGTGACGATCGGCTACCACCGGTACTTCACCCACGGCTCCTTCAAGGCCAACCGCGCGCTGAAGATCGGCCTCGCGATCGCGGGCTCGATGGCGCTGCAGGGCCCGGTCATCGACTGGGTGGCCGACCACCGCCGGCACCACGCGTTCTCGGACCGCGAGGGCGACCCGCACTCGCCGTGGCTCTTCGGCACCGGCCCGGCCGCGCTGGCCAAGGGCTTCTGGCACGCCCACATGGGCTGGCTGTTCGAGCGCGACAAGACGAACCACAAGCGCTTCGCCCCGGACCTGATGGCCGACAAGGACATCGTGTGGGTCGACAAGCTCTTCGTGCTGTGGACGACGATCTCGCTGGCCGCGCCCGGAATCCTGGGCGGCCTGATCACGTGGTCCTTCTGGGGCGGCGTGACGGCGTTCTTCTGGGCAGGCTTCGTCCGCGTCGCGTTCCTGCACCACGTCACGTGGTCGGTGAACTCGATCTGCCACATGGTCGGCGACCGCCCGTTCGCCGCGCGCGACCGTTCCGCCAACGTCTGGGCGCTGGCGATCCTGAGCTTCGGCGAGTCGTGGCACAACCTGCACCACGCCGACCCGACCTCCGCGCGCCACGGCGTGAAGCGCGGTCAGATCGACACCTCTGCCCGCCTGATCTGGATGTTCGAGAAGTTCGGCTGGGCGTGGAACGTGCGCTGGCCGAGCGAGCAGCGGCTGGCCAGGATCAGCGTCAAGGAGTGACAACGTAGGCTGACTCGGGTGACAAGGGTCAGGATGACGGGCAAGGAACGCCGCGAGCAGCTCCTGGACGTCTCCCGCGCCCTGTTCGCCGAGAAGGGCTTCGAAGCCACCTCGATCGAGGAGATCGCGCACCGCGCGAGCGTGTCGAAGCCCGTCGTCTACGAGCACTTCGGCGGCAAGGAAGGCATCTACGCCGTCGTCGTCGACCGCGAGATGCAGCGCCTGATGGACCAGATCGTCGAGGCGCTGGACGGCGGCAGTCACCCGCGCGAGCTGCTGGAGAAGGCGGCCTGCGCGCTGCTGGACTACATCGAGGGCTCGACGGACGGGTTCCGCATCCTGGTGCGGGACTCGCCCGTCGCTTCGTCTTCCGGCACGTTCTCGTCGCTGCTCAACGACATCGCCTCACAGGTCGAGCACATCCTCGGCGTGCACTTCGCCAAGCAGGGCTACGACCGCAAGCTCGCCGCGCTGTACGCGCAGGCGCTGGTCGGGATGGTCGCGCTGACCGGCCAGTGGTGGCTGGAGGTGCGCAAGCCCAAGAAGGACGAGGTCGCGGCGCACCTGGTCAACCTCGCCTGGAAGGGCCTCTCCGCGATGGACCACAAGCCCAAGCTGCGCATCCGTTCGTGAGCAGCTCGTTGCACCTTAGTAAGCGCGCATATAGTATGCGCGCATGTCAAAGTTCGAGTATGAACACAACGTCGAAGGACCCGGATCCGTGGACGCCGTGTGGGAGCTGTGGAGCGACGTCTCGCGGTGGCCGGAGTGGGACCCGAGCCTGGAGTCCGTGACGTTCGACGGCCCGTTCGCCGAGGGCGCGACCGGCACGCTGGTGATCAAGGGGCAGGGCCCGATCGACTTCGTGCTCACCGGGATCGAGGAGAAGGCCGGTTTCGTCGACGAGACGTCCGTGCCGGGCGCGCTCATCCGCTTCGGGCACCGGGTCGAGGAGCTGCCGGAGGGACGGTTGCGGGTCTCCTACGACGTGGTGATCGAGGGCCCGGCCGCGCAGGCACTCGGCCCCGTCGTCACGGCCGACCTGCCGCAGGCGCTGGAGCTGCTGGTGAAATTGGCGTCGTGACGCGGTTCTCGGGCCCGGACGACTCACCGGGCTTCCTGTTGTGGCGGGTGACGCTCGCGTGGCAGCGGGCCATGCGGGCGGCGCTGGCCCCGCACGACCTCACGCACGTGCAGTTCGTGCTGCTCGCGTCGTTGTGGTGGCTGGTCAACCACGGCGGCGCGCCCTCGCAGCAGCGCCTGGCCGAGCACGCCGGCACCGACCCGATGATGACCTCGCAGGTCCTGCGCAAGCTCGCGGATCGTGCGCTGGTCTCACGTGAGGTCGATCCGGCGGACTCCCGTGCGCGGCTGCTTTCGCTGACACCTGAAGGCAAAGCGCTGGTGGCGAAGGCCATGAAGGACGTCGAGGACGCCGACGTCGCCTACTTCGCGGGGTTGGGCGACGAGCAGCAGGCGTTCGTCCGCGGCCTCACGCGGCTCCTGTGAGCCTGAGCAGCTTGTCGTTGGAGCCGTTCGACGTCGTGATGTAGAGCGACCCGTCCGGCGCGGTGCGGGCGGCGCGCAGCCGTCCGTACTTGTCGTTCAGCTCCTCGGGAATGCTGACGTTCTGCACCTTCCCGGCGTCGTCGAGCGTGAAGAGCATCAGCTTCGAGCCCTTCAGCGCCGTGATCGCGAGCTTGCCGTTCCAGAACTCCGCCTGGCAGATCGCCTCCGTCGGCGACCCGGACGACCACACGGCCGGGATCGCGTTCGGGAACCGCTCCAGGTCGGTCATGGGCACGTCCTCGTCGTACCTGTTCTGCGTGCCGCCCTTCGACGGGTCCCACCCGTAGTTCGCGCCGGCCTTGAGCAGGTTGACCTCGTCGTCGACGCCGGGCCCGTGCTCGCTGGAGAACACCTGGTCGCTGTTCGGCCGGAACGCCACGCCCTGCACGTTGCGGTGGCCGTAGGTGTAGATCCGGCGTTCGTTGGCGTTGTTCGAGCTCGCGAACGGGTTGTCCCTCGCGCCCTCACCGGTCTCGGGGTCGATCCGCAGCACCTTGCCGCCGAGGCTGGTCTTGTCCTGCGGGTTGCGGGGCTGCGCGATGTCACCCGTCGCGACGAACATCGTCCCGTCCGGCGCGAGGGTCGGCCGGCACCCGGAGTGCCTGCCGCTCGGATTCGAGGGCATGCCGGTGAGCAGGTCCTTCACCTTGGTGGCCTTGGTGCCTTCGAGGCGGAACGTCACCAGCCGCACGTCCCGGGAGGTGTTGTAGCAAGCCGTGAAGCGTTGGCCGTCGGGGTGCACGACGAGGCCCATCAGGCCGCCTTCGCCACGCACCTGCACGTCGGACAGACTCACGTCGACCGGCGTGACCTGGCCGTTCCTGACGAGCTTGATGCGGCCGGGGCGTTCGGTGACCAGCATGGACCCGTCGGGCAGGAAGCCGACGTCCCAGCCGTGCTCGAAGCCCCCGGCCACCTCTTCGATCTTCAGGCCCTGTGGCGCGGGCGCCCTGGACGGCGCGGTGCCGCCCGGCTCCGGCGCGGCACAGGCCGCGACCACCAGCACAAACCCAGCTGCAACCAGTGCGCGCATGTCCTAACTATGCGTTTGGTGCCGTGGAGGTTCCGTAAGGCCGCTCAACAGGCAGCAACGCGCGCGCTTTGTCGTCATCCCCTGCACGCACCGCCGCGTGCACCTCACGAGCCAGCGAGGTCACATCGGTGATGCTGACCGTCCACTCGTGCACGTACTTCTGCACGGCCTCACGCGTCAGCCCGATCTGGATCGACCGGTGCGGCAACGCCTCATGCCGAAGACCGCGCTCCGGATCCCACTGCACCCGCACCGACGGCTTGCCCGAGATGTTGCTCTCGACCGCGTTCGTCACCGCCCAGTCGAACCCCTCACGGGTGATCCGCACGGCCAGCACGCGCTCCTGGCCCTCCTTTTGCGCGTACCCGCAGCGGTACATCATCCAGAGGAACGACGGCTTGATCCACGTCATCCGCTCCATCTTGAACGGCGCCACGAACCGCTGCGCCGCCACGGCCGGTGAGGCGATCGCAGGCGAATACGCCTGGTAAACCACTATGGACTGATCGTCGTAGTCAGCCCTGATCTCTCTCATTTCCACGCACACAGGGTGACGGGTCGAGCCCCGCCGGAGCCACCCGTTAAGTGGTCGCGGAACGAGCTAAGGTGGGTGGTGAGACCCCTCGTCCCAGGCAGGGGTCTGTCTGGCGTTCCGCACTCGACGGGGTTTCTCACATGCCGCTGCTCGGCCTGCTCGATGGTGTCCTGCCCGACAAAGCCCTCCGCACGTTGATCGACTCCGCCGGTGTGCCCGAGCTGGAGCTGGACGGTCCGCTGGCCGCCCGCCCGCTCGTCGCCGCGGCGCTGTCCACCGCCAAGCCCGTCCTCGCCGTCACCGCCACCGGGCGCGAGGCCGAGGAGCTGGCCGACGTCCTGCGCGACCTGGTCGGCCACGACAAGGTCGCGTTCTTCCCCAGCTGGGAGACGCTGCCCCACGAACGGCTCTCGCCCCGCGCGGACACCGTGGGCGCGCGGCTGCAGGTCCTGCGGCGGCTCAAGCACCCCGAGGGCAACCCGATCAGGATCCTCGTCACGACCGTGCGCAGCCTCATCCAGCCGATGGCGCCGGACCTGGGTGAGCTGAAGCCCGTTCACCTCGTGGTGGGCGAGGAACAGGACTTCGCCGAGCTGATCACGCGGCTCGCGGAGAACGCCTACACGCGCGTCGACATGGTCGAGAAGCGCGGCGAGTACGCGACCCGCGGCGGCATCCTCGACATCTTCCCGCCCACCGCGGAGCACCCGTTCCGCGTCGAGTTCTGGGGCGACGAGGTCAGCGAGATCCGGCCGTTCTCCGTGCAGGACCAGCGGTCGCTGCCGGACGAGGTCACGGAGTTCGTCGCGCCGCCGTGCCGCGAGCTGCTGCTGACCGACGACGTGAAACAGCGCGCGGCCGATCTCGCGGAGGAGCACCGGTCGGACGCCCACCTCGCCGAGATGCTGGAGAAGATCTCCAACGGCATCGCGGTCGAGGGCATGGAAGCGCTCATCCCCGCGCTCTGCCCCGGCGAGCTTCAGCTGCTCACCGAAGTCGTTCCCGCGGGAACCCACGTCCTGCTCAACGACCCGGAGAAGATCCGGGCGCGTGCCGCCGACCTCGTGCGCACCGGTCAGGAGTTCCTCGAAGCCTCCTGGATGGCCGCGGCGGGCGGTGGCAAGGCGCCGATCGACCTCGGCCGCAGCGCCTACCAGAGCATCAGCGAGATCGCGGAGAAGGCCCGCGCCAACGGCCGTCCGTGGTGGACGCTCACCCAGCTCACCACCGACGCGCCGGACGTCGTGCACCTCGACGTGAAGCCGGTCGAGGCGTACCAGGGCGACGTCGAGCGCGCGTTCGCCGACCTCAAGGCGCACACCGCGACGGGCGGCGCGGCCGTGCTCGTGGTTCCGGGTGCCGGTACCGCGCAGCGCGCCGTCGAGCGGCTCAAGGAAGCCGACGTCTCCGCGATCTGCGTCGAATCCCTTGACGAGGCACCGAAAGCGAGCACCGTCACGGTCGTCCGCGGTGCGCTCGAGGACGGCTTCGTGCTGCCGGACCTCGCGCTGGTCGTGCTCACCGAGACCGACCTGACCGGCGGCCGCGGTGGAACGTCCACGAAGGACATGCGCAAGATGCCTTCGCGGCGGCGCAACGCGGTGGACCCGTTGGCGCTCAAGGCGGGCGACTTCGTGGTGCACGAGCAGCACGGCATCGGCAAGTACGTGGAGATGGTCCAGCGCACGGTCGCCGGAGCCACCCGCGAGTACCTGGTGCTGGAGTACGCGTCGTCCAAACGCGGCCAGCCCGGCGACCGGTTGTTCGTGCCGACCGACCAGCTCGACGAGGTCAGCCGGTACGTCGGCGGTGAGCTGCCGACGCTCAACAAGCTCGGCGGCAGCGACTGGAAGAACACGAAGTCCAAGGCGCGCAAGGCGGTCAAGCAGATCGCGGCCGAGCTCGTGCAGCTCTACGCGGCACGGCAGAGCGCACCCGGCCACGCGTTCGCGAGCGACACCCCGTGGCAGCGCGAGCTGGAGGACGCGTTCGCGTTCACCGAGACGCAGGACCAGATGGCCGCGATCGACGAGGTCAAGGCCGACATGGAGCGCAGCGTCCCGATGGACCGCGTCATCTGCGGCGACGTCGGCTACGGCAAGACGGAGATCGCGGTCCGCGCGGCGTTCAAGGCGGTGCAGGACGGCAAGCAGGTCGCGGTGCTGGTGCCGACGACGCTGCTCGCCCAGCAGCACCTCAACACGTTCTCCGAGCGCATGCGGCAGTTCCCGGTGAACGTCAAGGGGCTCAGCCGGTTCACCGACCCCGCGGAGTCCGAGCAGGTGATCGCCGGGCTCGCCGACGGCGAGGTCGACATCGTGATCGGCACGCACCGGCTGCTGCAGAAGAACGTGCGCTACAAGGACCTCGGCCTCGTGATCGTCGACGAGGAACAGCGCTTCGGTGTGGAGCACAAGGAACACATCAAGGCCCTCCGCACGCACGTCGACGTGCTGACGATGTCAGCGACGCCGATCCCGCGCACGCTGGAGATGTCGCTCGCCGGCATCCGCGAGATGTCGACGATCCTGACCCCGCCGGAGGAACGGCACCCGATCCTCACCTACGTCGGCGCGTACGACGACAAGCAGGTCGGCGCCGCGATCCGGCGTGAGCTGATGCGCGACGGCCAGGTCTTCTACGTGCACAACCGGGTCTCCACGATCGAGAAGGCCGCGAAGCGCATCCGCGAGCTGGTACCGGAGGCCCGTGTCGTGACCGGGCACGGCCAGATGAACGAGGACAAGCTCGAGCACCTCATCCAGGGGTTCTGGGAACGTGAGTACGACGTCCTCGTCTGCACGACGATCGTCGAGACCGGCCTCGACATCTCCAACGCCAACACGTTGATCGTCGAGCGCGGTGACCTGCTCGGCCTCGCCCAGCTGCACCAGCTGCGCGGCCGGGTCGGCCGTGGCCGCGAGCGGGGCTACGCGTACTTCCTGTACCCGCCGGAGACGCCGCTGACCGAGACCGCGCACGACCGGCTCGCGACGATCGCGCAGAACACGGAGCTGGGCGCCGGCATGGCCGTCGCCATGAAGGACCTGGAGATCCGCGGCGCCGGCAACATCCTCGGCGCCGAGCAGTCCGGTCACATCGCGGGCGTCGGCTTCGACCTGTACGTGCGGCTGGTCGGTGAGGCCGTCGAGGCGTTCCGCAAGCACGCGGGAGCGGAGAGCACCGAAGAGGAGGAGCTCGCCGAGGTCCGGGTCGACCTGCCGGTCGACGCGCACATCCCGCACGAGTACGTGCCGGGCGAGCGGCTCCGGCTGGAGGCCTACCGCAAGATCGCGGCCGCCTCCGACGAGCCGGCGCTGCAGGCCGTCTGGGAGGAGCTCAAGGACCGCTACGGCACGCCGCCAGAGCCGGTGGAGCGGCTGCTCAGCGTCGCCCGGTTGCGGCACACCTGCCGCCGCCACGGCGTCACCGAGGTGATCGCGATGGGCCAGAACGTGCGGTTCGCGAAGCTCGAACTGCGCGACTCGCAGCTGGTCAGGATGCGCCGGTTGTTCCCGAAGGCCGTCTACAAGCAGGCCATGGGCACCGTGACGGTGCCTAGGCCGACGGAGGGAGCGGCAGGCGGCCGGATGGGTGCACCGCAGCTGCGTGACCAGGAGCTGCTGGACTGGTGTGGTGCGTTCCTCGACTCACTGGCGGGGACTCCCGTGACCCCGGTCACCACGGCGTGAGAAGGTAGATCCTCGTGAGCACTGTTCTGAAGCGTTTCTCGCTGGTCGGTGTTGCCGCGCTCTTCACGGTGTCGGCTGTCGGATGCGGCACCGGGCCCGCGAAGGCCGGCTCGGCCGCGATCGTCGGGGGTCAGACGATCAACCTGGAGACCGTCCAGGAACGCACCATCACGGTGCTCAAGAAGGAGCCCGCCGCCCAGCAGATGCAGGACCAGGGCAAGCTCGACCAGGTCTCCCGCCTGGTGCTGGCCGACGAGATCACGCACAAGATCGCCGAGCACGCTGCGCAGCGCGAGAACATCACGGTCGACGAGACCAAGGTGTACGACGCGGTGCAGGAGAAGGGTGGCCCCGAGGCCGCCGCGAAGCAGAGCGAGCAGGACGCCACCACGATCTACCGCCGTCAGCGCGACGTGCTGGTGATGGGTGAGCTGGCGAAGCGCAACCTCTCCACGCTCGAGGTCGTGATCGACTTCTTCCAGAGCAAGGACCCGAAGGAAGCGAAGGAGAAGGCCGCCGAGGTCGCGGCCGACCCCTCGAAGATGTCGCGGTTCATCCAGGAGGCCCCGCGCACCACGGGCGGGCAGCAGGCGTCGGCGACGAACCAGAGGGTCCGCGTCACCGAGAACCCGTCGCTGGTGCACACCACGCTGTGGGGCGTGAAGCCCGGCACCGTGGTCGCCTTCCCGGCCGACGAGCAGCAGTCGAGCTGGATGGTCGCGCTGGTCAAGGAGCGCAACCGGGTCTCGCCGGTGCCCGGTGAGGACGACCTCGCCGAGCGCATCGACCCGCGTCTGCTCGCCGCGTTCGGCCTGCGGATCGCGCAGTTCCACGCCGCCGACCTGGAGATCGAGGTCAACCCCCGCTACGGCGTGTGGGACCCGACCGACGCGACCGTCGTGGGCAACACCGGTGAGCGGGCCGGTTTCGTCGGCGTGACCGCGACCAAGAACAAGTCTTGATCACCGTCATCGTCCTGAGCGAGCGGCTCGACGCCGTGCTGCCCGCTGCCGCTCTGCCCGCGTTGCGTTCGGCCACGGCCGTCTACGCGGGCGAGGGCGTGCCTCTGGAGTTCTGGTCTCCCCTCGGTGTCGACGGGCCCGCGCCCGCGGCCGTGGAGGACGGCGCGGTGGTGATCACGACGTCGCCGGACGCGTATCCGGGGGCTCAGGTGATCACGACGCCGGAACCGATGGGAGCGGCGCTGCTCGACGCTGCCGCCGTGATGCACCGGCTGCGTTCCCCTGGTGGCTGTCCGTGGGACGCCGAACAGGACCACCTCTCGCTGCGGCAGTACCTGGTCGAAGAGACCTTCGAGCTGCTGGAGGCGATCGAGGACGGCGACCGCGCGGCGATGCGCGAGGAGCTGGGCGACGTCCTGCTCCAGGTGCTGTTCCACGCTCGGGTCGCGGCGGAGGACGCCGAAGATCCATTCGACGTCGATGCTGTTGCGTCTGAACTGGTGGCCAAGCTCGTCGGGCGTCATCCGCACGTCTTCGAGGGCCACGACCCGGCCGTGCACGACGCGACCTCGCAGCAGCACCGGTGGGAGGAGCTGAAGCAGGTCGAGAAGCGGCGTGAGTCCAGTGTGGACGGTGTCGCGCTCGGTCAGCCGGCGGTGGCGCTGGCCGCGAAGCTGGTGCAGCGCACCAAACGCGCGGGCTTCCCCGTCGACCTGCTGCCGGAGGGCGACGACACGGGCACGACGTTGTTCGCCGTGACCGCGCTGGCCAAGCTCGCCGGTGAGGACCCGGAGACGGAGCTCCGCCAGGTGTGCCGCCGTTTTGCCTCGAACGTCCGGGAAGCCGAGGCCAAAGCACGGGCCGAAGGTCTGGATTCGCTTACGGCAGAGGATTGGCGACGTTTTTGGCCCTCCTGAAACGGTGAACGTGGGCTAACGTCGATCTCGTGACTTACCTGCGGTATCCGCACCTGCGCGGTGACTTGGTGACCTTCGTGGCCGAGGACGACGTGTGGCTCGCGCCCGTCGCCGGAGGAAGGGCCTGGCGCGCGTCCGCCGATCAGGTACCGGCTCGCACACCTCGTTTTTCCCCTGACGGCACGCAGTTGGCCTGGGCCAGCTGGATCGACGGCGCCCCCGAGGTCAGGGTGGCGCCTGTGGACGGTGGACCGGCACGTCGGTTGACGCACTGGGGCGTCGGCCGTACGGCGGTGTCCGGCTGGCTGCCGGACGGCCGGGTGCTCGCCGTGTCGTGCACCGGTCAGATGTCGCGGCACCGCAAGCAGGCGCACGCGGTCCCGCTGGACGGCGGACCCGCCGAGGTGCTGCCGTACGGGTGGGTCAACGACGTCTCGTTCGGCCCGGACGGCCAGGTCGTCACGTCGTCCAGCTACATGCAGGAACCCGCGTGGTGGAAGCGGTATCGCGGCGGCACGGCGGGCAAGCTGTGGGTGGATCTCGCCGGTGATGGCGAGTTCACCCGGATTCTCGCTGATCTGAAATCGTCGCTGACCAACCCGATGTGGGTCGATGGGCGCATCGCGTTCCTGTCCGACCACGAGGGCGTCGGCAGCGTGTACTCGGTGCTGCCGGACGGCACCGACCTGCGCCGGCACACGGCAGGGGAGTTCTACGCACGCAACGCTTCCACCGACGGCTCGCGGGTGATCTTCCACCAGGCCGGCGAGCTGTGGCTGCTGGACGGCCTGTCCGACCTGCGCAAGCTCGACATCAAGCTCGGTGGCCCGCGTACGGGCCTGCAACGGCACCACGTCAACGCTTCCGGCAACATCGAGTCGTTCAGCGTCGACCACCGCGGCCGCGCGTCGGCCGTCGAGGTGCGTGGTTCCGTGCACTGGGTGACGCATCGCGATGGCCCGGTGCGCGCTCTGGCGGACCGCTCGGACGTCCGCGCGCGGCTGCCGAAGGTGCTCGGCGAGACCGACCACGTCGTGTGGGTGACCGACGTCGAGGGCGAGGAGGCCCTGGAGATCGCGCCGGTCGGCGGCGTCGAGCCGGGCAACACCGCTCGCAGGATCGCTTCCGGGCAGCTGGGCCGGGTCATGTCGCTGGCTGCCGCGCCCGATGGAGCGCGCGTTGCCGTTGCGACGCACGACGGCCGGTTGTTGTTGGTGGACATCGCTTCCGGCGAGGTGCGCGAGGTCGTCGCGGGCGCCAACGCGCACATCACGCACCTCGCGTTCTCGCCGGACTCGTCGTGGCTCGCGTGGTCGCATCCGGGCCCGATGCCGTTGCGGCACATCAAGATGGTGAACACCGCTGATCTGTCCGTTGTGGACGTGACGCCGCTGCGGTTCTCGGACTTCGCACCGACGTTCACCGAGGACGGCAAGTACCTGGCGTTCCTGTCGGTCCGCACGTTCGACCCCGTGTACGACGCGCACGTGTTCGACCTGTCGTTCCCCACCGGATGCCGTCCGCACCTCGTGCCGCTGGCCGCCACCACGCCGTCGCCGTTCCACCCGATGCACGGCGGGCGTCCGGTCGACGACGAGGACAAGGACTCCGACGACGAGGACGAGAAGCCGTCGACGACGAAGGTCGACCTCGAGGGCCTCGCCGACCGCGTCGTACCGGTGCCCGTCGCGGCCGCCAAGTACGTCTCGCTGAAGGCTGCGCGCGGCGGGTTGCTGTGGTTGCGCCGGCCGTTGCTCGGGGTGCTCGGCGACAACCTGGCCTCGCCGGACGCCCGCCCGCCGCGAACCGTCCTGGAGCGCTTCGACTTCGCGAAGCAGAAGACGGAGTGCCTGGCGGACAGCGCGGAAGCGTTTGCGGTGTCCGGTGACGGCAAGCGCATGGTCATCGAGGACCGCGGTGACCTGCGGGTCGTGCCGTCCGACAGCAAGGTCGACGACGACTCGTCCGACTGCGTGGAGATCGACCTGTCGCGCGTGCGGGTCGTGGTCGATCCGGCCGCCGAGTGGGCGCAGATGTACGCCGAGAACGGCCGGCTCATGCGCGACCACTTCTGGCGCACCGACATGGGCGGCGTCGACTGGCAGGGCGAGCTGGACCGCTACCGGCCGCTGGTGGCCCAGGTGGGCAGCCACGACGACCTGGTCGACCTGCTGTGGGAGGTGCAGGGCGAGCTCGGCACCTCGCACGCCTACGTCTGGGGCGAGTCGACGAGCGTGCCCGCGTCCCGCCGCCAGGGCCTGCTGGGCGCCGACCTGGTCCGGCAGGGCGACTCGTGGATCGTTGGCCGCGTGATTCCGGGTGAGACCTCCGACCCGCACGCCCGTTCGCCGCTGGCCGCGCCGGGTGTGGCCGTGCGCGCGGGCGATGCCATCGTGGCCGTGGACGGCCGTCCGGTGGGTCTGTCCGGCCCTGGCGCGTTGCTGGTGGGTACCGCCGGGAAGCCCGTGGAGCTGACGGTGCGGCCTGCCGGTGGTGGCGAGCTGCGCAGGGTCGTGGTCGTGCCGCTGGCCGACGAGGAGCCGCTCCGCTACCACGACTGGGTGGCGAACCGCCGTGCCTTCACGCACTCGCTGTCCGGTGGCCGCGTGGGCTACCTGCACGTGCCGGACATGATGGGCGCCGGCTGGGCGCAGCTGCACCGCGACCTGCGCGTGGAGCTGGCGCGGGAGGCTCTGGTGCTGGACGTCCGCGAGAACGGCGGCGGCCACACGTCCCAGCTGGTGATCGAGAAGCTCGGCCGCAAGGTCATCGGCTGGTCGGTGGCCCGCGGCTACACGGCGTCCGAGCCGTACCCGCAGGACGCACCGCGCGGTCCGGTCGTCGCGGTGGCCGACGAGTTCGCCGGTTCCGACGGCGACATCGTGAACGTGGCCATCAAGGAACTGGGCATCGGACCCGTCGTCGGCGTCCGAACCTGGGGCGGAGTCATCGGCATCGACATGCTCTACACGCTCGTCGACGGCACCATGGTCACCCAACCGAGGTACGCATCCTGGTTCAAGGGCCACGGCTGGGCAGTGGAGAACTACGGTGTCGACCCGGACATCGAGGTGGTCATGACCCCATCCGACCGCGCTTCCGGGCGCGATCCGCAGTTGGAGAAGGCAGTTTCATTGGCTCTGGAAAGCCTTTCATCTTCGCCAGCTGCTCACGCTCCGGAGTTGCCGCCGCTGACCTGACAACCCCATCGTGTGACTAAAGAACTGTGACGGACTGTTCCATGTGGACGATCAACCACATGGAACAGTTGTCACCGTTCGGGGGTGTGCCAGATGAGTCACCGTGAAGAGCCGCGCAGCGGTCGCGGGTGCTTCGGAGCTGTGGTCGTCGTGCCGTTCCTGGCACTCGGCGGCATGTTCGCGCTGATCGCGCTGACGGGGTCGCCGGACGAGTCGCCGCTCGCTGCGCCGCCGCCGGCCCGGCCCACCTCGCAGTGGTGGACTGAGCCGTTCGAGACCGGTACGTCGCTCTCCACCGTCACGGAGACCGTTGTGATGGAGGGGGCGGTGCGAGAGGTTCGGACGGCTCGGATGGCCACGCAGACTCGGGTTGCGGTGTCGACTGTCACCGAGACTGTTCGGGCCACTGGGAAGCCGCCCGTCACTGGGCGGAACGAGCCGCCTGGTGGAGAGCCGGAGCCGGAGCCGGAGCCTTCGGAGACGTCTTCGCCGGTTGTCACTTCCAGTTCTGTGGCTGGGCCGCCGACGGTGGAACCGACCGGGACTTCTGCGCCTGCTGATCCTGTTACTGAGGTTCCGCCTACTTCTGCGCCTCGGTCTGAGGATCCGGTTCCGCCCACTACGCCCACGACGCCTGCCTCGCCTTCTGTGCCCGTTGAGCCTCCTTGTGAGCGGGGGGAGCCTGGGGGTGGGGAGGCTTCTGGGCCTGGGGAGCGGTCTGAGCCGGGGGAGCGTTCGGAGGCGGTTGAACGTTCGGAGCCGGTTGAACGTTCGGGTGAGCCTTCTGGAGAGGGTTCCGTTGGGGTGAGTGTTGAGTTGCCGTTGCCTTCCCCTGCCGAGGTTTTGTCCACGTCCTCCGCGCCTTCGGCAGGGGCCTGATAGGAGGGGGTTGGGGGTTTCTTCCGCCAAGCCCCAACCCTCTTCAGGGCTTTTGGAACGCACGATTGCTTTAGAACGCACAGATTGTTTGTGCAGTGCGGGGCTGGGTGTTGCCCGTGCCGGTCTGCCCCGACTTGGCCGGCACCACGTCCTCCGGGTCACCTGGCCTGCGGGGCAGCGGCTTTGGCTGCTGCCCCGTTTCTGCTTGTGCGCATGGGGTCCGTGGTCGTCCTCCGGTTGGGTTTGGCGGGGTTCCGGTTTGTTGTCCGTAGGTGGTCGCGTTGGCACCGGACGCTGCGGTTGGCGGGGTCTGGGGCTCCGCCCCAGACCCCGCCAATCTGATCAAAGACCCACCAGCGCCACGCGCGGGTAGACGGCACGCCGGTTGGTTTGGGCGGCTTGCGGTTGCGTAGGTGGTTGCGTTTGCGTGGGGGGCCCGGCACGACTCGTGACGAGATCCACCCCACGGCGGCCCGCGTTGCTCAAAGCAGCTCGGCGTCGCCTTTGCTCGGCTTCGCCATCGCTTGAGTTCACCTGCGGCATCGCTTTTGGCTCGCCTTCGGCCTCGGCGCTCGCCCGTGCCTGGCAGCTCACCTGCGGTCTCGCCGCTCGCCTCGGCCCCGTCATTCGGTCTCGTCATTCGCCTGCGGTTTTGCAGGCGCGAGGTGGTGCGTGTGTATGTGGGGTGTGGGGTGCTACGGCGCGACGCTTGCCCGTGCGTAGGCGTCGGCGCCGCTGAACACGCTTTGGCCGTACTGCACGGAGTTGTTGTAGGCCATTACCGCTGCCCACCAGCCTTGGCCTGTGCCCAGGTCTCGTGCGCCGCCTCCGCACAGGTAGCGGGCGGCGGTCAGGGCGGCGTCGTCGATGTTCTGCGGGTCTGCGGGCTGGCCGTCTCCTGCTGCTCGCTTTGCCCAGCGGTTCCAGGTGCCTGGGATGAACTGCATCGGGCCTACCGCGCGGTCCCAGGTCGTGTCGCCGTCCAGGCGGCCGCCGTCGGTGTCGCGGATTGCTCGTAGGCCTGGGGAGCCGTCCAGGGGGATGCCGATGATCGGGCGGGTTGGGAGGCCGTTGTCCTGCAGGCGGGAGCCGTTGATGTTGCCGTGGCGGGACTCCACTCGGCCGATGCCCGCAAGGGTGGCCCAGGAGATGCGGCAGGCGGGAGCTTCGCGTTGCATGGCCAGGTCGGCGGCGGCGTAGGCGTGGACGGCTCGTAGGGGGATGTCGGTTTTTGAGGCCACTCGGGTTGCCCACTCGCCTAGTGGGTTGGTGTCCGCTGTGGCGGTGTTGCCCGGGGCGGCCGCGCTGCCTGGGGCGGCGGCGCCTGGTTCTACCTCTTGGATCGGGACCAGGAACGGGGGTGGGCCCAGTGGGGCCGCGTCGCGGCGGTTCAGGGCGCCCAGGCCCCAGGCTGCGGCGGCCACCACGACGATCAGCAGCAGCACCAGGACGATACGGCCGAAGATGCTGCCGTAGCTGGTGCGGCGGGCTGGGTCTTTCTGCGGCGGCGGGACCACGTCGTCCAGGCTACGTGCTCCGCGGGCGGGGTGAACGGGTGAAAACCGATGAAAACGGTACTGGTGACGGTTGGCCCAGCGGCCTCGGAGGAGGGCGAGTGGGGAGCGAGTTCGCCACATTTGTCCAATGTGGACGGTCCATTGAGGATGGTCTTGGCGGGCTGGGCCTGCGTTCGGAGGTCAGTTTCCCAGTGCCATCCTGGCTTTGACCTCGCCGAGTGCTTCCTGGTACTCGGGTGACGGGTTCATCGCCACAGCCATCCGGAGCTGGGCCAGTGACTCGGTGAGGCGGCCGAGCCGTTGCAGGGTCTTGCCCAGTGCGAACCGCGCGTAGTGATCGCTCGGGTCCAGGTCGAGGACCTTTCTGAAGGCCTCTTCGGCGCGGTTGAGCTGCGCGGATCCGAGATAGGCCCGGCCGGCCAGCAGCTGTACGGAGGGCGCCTCCCCGGCCTCGTCCAGCACCCGCTGTAGTTCGCGCAGCGCGTCGAGAGGCCGGCGCTGCGCGAGCAACGCCTCCGCCTTCCGGAACGCTTCGAAGGTGCTGTCCGTCATTCGATCAACGTTACCCACCGATCGTCGGTTCTTCGACTGCCGTCCGGGCGACAGAACTCGAAGAGGTGGCGGTGCCGAGCCGGCACGCTCCGAATCCGAGCAGCAGTCCGGCCCAGCAACGGCCACGCGATCAACGCGGTCACCGACGGCACCACAGAGGACAGCGTGGTCATCGCCGCCGCGCCGCCGTTGCGCACGCCCACCAGGAACAGGGACGACCCGTCCATCGAGTTCACCAGCACCAGGAACACCATGGTCGACCAGAACTGCCGCCAGTCCGTCACCTCGGCGCTCTCGGTCAGCGCCAGCAAGCCGACCACCGGTACCGACACGGCGTTGCCGCTGCGGAAGTCCGTGTCGCGGCAGAACTTCTGCTGGTAGACGCCGCCCGCGACGAAGCCGAGCATGCCCAGCACCGTGAACACCGCGCCGGACCCGAACGACCCCAGCCGGTCCCACAACGCGGCCAGCACCGCGGCGACGCCGAGCGCCAGGCCCGCTACCTGCCTCGGTCCTATTCGGACACGGAACACCCAGGCGGCCACCACTGCCGTGCACGAGATGACCAGCGCCGTCACCGACGCGGGCCCCCAGTCTCAGCCCCAGGTACACACCGGAGAACTGACACGCCTGCACCAGCAAACCGGCCACGGACGTATGGACGAGCGCTCGTCACCAGGGCCACGAGGGCCATGAGCGCGGCCGCGAGTGTGAAGCGGATGGTGGTCATCAGGAACGGCGGGGCCACGGCCACGGCGAGCGCGCCGGCCGGATGGCCGGAGGCCCAGACCAGCACGGTGTCTGCCGCGAAGCCTGGTTTGATCCGCACGGCACCAGCACTACCAGCCGGTGCCGCGCGGCACGAGGCTTCGTTCCGCTCTAAAACACCGACGCCATCCGCCGGACCGCTTCGGTGATGATCTCCGGCGAGGTCGCGAGGTTCATCCGCACGAACCCCTTGCCGCCGGTGCCGAACGGGATCCCGGAGTTGAGCGCGACCCTCCCGCGCTGCAGGAAGACCTTGGCGGGGTCGTCGCCGAGGCCCAGCTCGCGGCAGTCCAGCCAGGCGAGGTAGGTCCCCTGACCCGGCGTGTACCGGACGGCGGGGAGTTCGGCCGCCAGCAGGTCGGCGAGCAGTTGCCGGTTCTCGTCGAGCCCGGCCAGCAGCGCGTCCAGCCAGTCGCCGCCGTCCCGCAACGCCGCGGTGTGGGCGAGGATCCCGACGTGGCTCGGTCCGTGGCTGACCTCCTCCGGCAGGCGCGCGAGGTCGTCGGCGGCGTCGGGGCCCGCGATCGCCAGCGCGGCCTTGAGCCCGGCGAGGTTCCAGGCCTTCGAGGACGACATCAACGACAGCCCGTCGTCCGCAACGCTCAGGTACGGCACGAACTCCGCGGTCGTGATCGGCGCGTGGATCTCGTCGGCCACCACGCGCACACGGTGGCTGCGCGCCAACGCGGCGACTTCCGCGAGCTCAGCCGCGGTGTGGACGGTGCCAGTCGGGTTGTGCGGGTTGCACAGCAGGTAGACCGAGCCCTCGCCCGCCCTGCGGAACGCGTCCTGCAGCGCGGCGAAGTCGATCCGCCAGGAGGCGTTGAGCGGCGCCTCGACGACGGACCGTCCCAGCGACTCGACGAAGTGGTAGAAGGGCGGATACACCGGGCAGTTGACCACGACGGGGGCGTCGCGGTGGGAGACGAGCCGGAACATCTCGACGACGCCGAGCATCACGTCCGGCACGATCGCGGTGCGTTCCACGGCCTGTGCCCAGTCCCAACGCTTCTTGGCGAACTCGGCGAGCGCCTCGGCGTAGGCGGTGCCGTTGGGGTATCCGGTGTCGCCGATCGCCACCGCGTCGGTGATCGCCCGCGCGACCGGTTCGGCGAGCGGGACGTCCATCTCGGCGACCCACACCGGCAGCACGTCCTCGGGGTAGTACCGCCATTTCATGCTCGTGCGTCGCCTCAGCTGGTCCAGGGTGAGCTGACGTAACGGGTTCATACCGTGAAGCTAGGAGCACCAGCGGCGAAAGTGTTTGCCTTCTTGCTGCTCAGAGGCGGCAGGCGCGCGAAAATGTGCGTATGGATGCTCTGGACCGCAAAATTCTTGCCGAGGTGCAGGCGGACGGCCGGCTGACCGTCACCGAGCTGGCGGATCGCGTGCAGCTGAGCATCTCCCGCTGCCAGCGCCGGCTCCGCGAGCTGGAGCGGACCGGCGTGATCCGCGGCTACCGGGCTGTCGTGGACGCCGCCGCCATCGGGTTCGGCTTCGAGGCACTGGTCTTCGTCAAGCTGCGGCTCGAGGCCATGGACGACTTCGACCGCGCGCTGGCCGGGGTGCCGAACGTGGTGGAGGCGCAGCGGCTGTTCGGCAGTCCCGACTACCTGCTGCGTGTGGTCACCGCGGACCTCGCGTCGTACCAGCGGCTGTACGAGGAGACGCTGGCCAAGCTGCCCGGTGTGCGCGGGCTGACCTCGACGATCGTGATGAAGCAGGTGATCGAGCCGCGCCCGTTGCCGACCCGGCTGTGAAGCCGCGGGAGCCACCAGCCGAGGGCCTGTCCGTAGGCGTTGCGCACGAGATCGAGGCACCGTTCTGGGCCGGGAAGGTCACGGGTCCGGTGCGCGAGCTGTGCCTGCCACTCGAGCCCGGTGGGCAGCCTCGCGAACTCGTACTTCTGCACCGAGGCGCCAGTCGCGTCGCGGACCAGCTCGGCCGCCTCCCGTGTCAACGCGCCCAGCTCGGCGAGGCGTGCGAGGTCGTACAGGTCTCGTGCTGCGTGTCGGTCGGTCCGAGCGAGGGTCTTCATCGCCGCGAAAGCCGGCGGTGTCGGAACTCTGAGCGAGACCTCCGGCTTGATGTCGCTCCAGGGGAGGATCCCACCTCGTTCCGGGAAACTCTTTGCGCAGCTGCCGTGGCAGCCGTTCGTCGAGCGTGGTGGCGACGGCGTCGCGTTCAGGCACCCCAGAGGTCGATGTCCTCGGACAACCTGCCGCCCGCCGCCGGATCTGCGAGATGCGTCCTGGCCAGTGCGGTTCCACTGACGAACAGGACCTCGGGCGCGACCTCGGCCAGGGCCGCCAGCACGTGGCTGATCAGGTGATCCCGCAGAACCTGGTCCTCGGCGACTCCGAACCTGTCGGCCACCGCGACGAGCTCGTCGTGCTCAAGCACCCGCTGCTTCTTTCCGCACTCGGGCCAGAGCTCCCGGCCTGTGCTGGTCGTGGGCGAGGTCCTCCGTGAGTGCCCAGTCGATCTTGCGGCCGAGTGCGCGCAGGATCTGCCAGGCGTCGGCTTCCTCGAGGCCGCCGAGCCGCGGCCGGGCGGCGATGTCGAGGACCGTCTGCTCCGGCGTGGTCATCCAGCCCTCCGTGAGTTCGGTTTCCACTCGTTCGAGGTCCAGGCGTTGCACGTCGCGCTTGACGAAGACGATCTCACCCAGGTCGGTGTGCAGCCGAGGCCGCTGCTTGGGCACTGCCACGACCGCGGTGCCGATCGCCCGCGGCAGAGCACCGTGGCGGCGTGCGGCTGTGACGCCCATCAGTGCCACCGCGTCTCTGCCGTAGTCGGCTTGGGCCACACCGAGTGCTGCCGCCGCGAGTTCTGGACGCCACCGGGGGTCGCCGAGGCGTTCCATGGGCGCCATCGCGTAGTAGCCGGTGCAGATGTGGCGGAGCACGGCCTGCTCGACCAGGCGCTCGAACTCCCCGCGAGGATGGGCGTAGAAGCCTGCGGCATCCCTTGGGCGCAGCACCTTGTTCGCCCTCCTGGCGAGTGCGGTCGGAATGGTGACATGCCCCTTCAATACGACCTCCGTAGGCTGCGAGCCTACGTTCATAATACTCGTTTCGGGGAAGCAGGGAATGCGCGCAAGCGTTGTGATGTTCCATGAGCCTGTGCTTCTCACTGATGGGTCCGGTACGAGCCTGGCGAGACGACGAGGAGATCGAACTGGGGCCGCGCCAGCAGCGGGCGGTGCTGGCGGCGCTGCTGCTGAACAACGGCATCCGGCTGAGCAACGAGCAGCTGATCGGCATGGTCTGGGACGACCCGACGCCGAGCGCGGTCATGGCGTTGCGGACGTACATGTACAAGATCCGCAAGGCGCTGCCCGAGCTGCACCTCAGGTCCAAGGACGGCGGGTACACGATCCGGGCCGAGATCGTCGACGACTGCCGCGGCGAGCCCTTGGAGGGCCTCCAAGGTTCCTACTTCGAAGCGCAACGCGTCCGGCTCGGCGAGCGCCGGCTCAAGGCGCGGGAGGACTGGCTCGAACGTGAGCTGGATGTCTTGGAACTGCAGAAACACGTCGCTGCCCACCCGCTCCGCGAACGGCCTCGCGCACTGCTGATGTACGCCCTCTTCCGGGAGGGCAGGCAAGCGGAGGCGTTGGACCACTTCCATCAGGCGCGCGCTCTGCTGAACGAGGAACTCGGCATCGAACCGGGCCAGGACCTGCGCAAGATGCACGCGCAGATCCTCAAGGGCGATCTCCACCTGCCCCGCCGGCCCGAGCAGCTGCCGCCGGACCTGGCCGACTTCACCGGTCGCACCACCGAGATCGCCCGGATTCTCGACGCGCTCCCCGGCACGGTGGGCATCACCGGGATGCGCGGCAGCGGCAAGACCGCGCTGGCCACCCGGATCGGTCACCTGGTCAGGCACCGCTTTCCGGACGGCCGGATCTTCGTGCGCTCCCACGACGTCGCCAACGAGCTGCTGCGCGCGGTCGGCGTGGAGAACCCCAGCGGTGACAAGGCGGCGCTCTGGCGGGAGAAGGCGCGCGGCAAGCGGTTCCTGATCGTCATCGACGACGTCCAGGACGCGGCGTCCGTGCGGGATCTCGTCACGCCCGGCTCCGGGCTGGTGCTCACGAGCGTGCGCCGGTTGAACGAGCTTCCGGGCGTGACCTGGGTGAAGATCGGCGGGCTGACCGAGTGGGAGTCGCACGAGTTCTTCCGCAAGATCCTCGATCCCGGCCGGGTCGACGCGGAGCCCGAGCACGCCGAGGTGCTGCTGCAACGCGTCTCCCGGCTGCCGAACCCCATCCGCGTGATCGGCGGCAAGCTCAGCTCGCGGCCGCACTGGACGATCGAGATGGTGCTGGAGCAGATGGAGCGGGAGAGCAAGCTCGGCCGCGCGGTCCCGTCCGACTGCGCCGCGACGCTCGCCCCGTTGATCAAGGCCGAGCAGGAGCTGTCCGAGGACGAACGCCACCTGCTCATGTGCTTCGCCCGGCGGGACGCCGACGTGATCGACATCCACGAGGCGGCGGAGATGTCCGGGGGTGATCCCGGTGCGATCGAGCTGGTGCTGGAGTCGCTGGCGGACGTGCACCTGATCGAGCCGCTGGTGCTCGGTCGCTACCGGCTGCCGCAGTTCGTGCGCGTCTACTTCGGCCTGCGCACGCCCGTGCTGACGAGCTGATTCACTCCGCGTTTATGGCCTGACGACAGACCGGCGAAACCGTCGGCGCATGGAACTGCAGGGACAACGAGCACTCGTCACCGGAGCGACGTCCGGCATCGGCAGGGCGGTCGCGGTGAAGCTGGCCGATACCGGCGCGACCGTCCTCACCACGGGGCGTCGTGCCGGCTTCGGCGACACCCACCACGTCGTCGCCGACCTCGGGAACCTCGACGACGTGCGCAGGCTCGCCGACGAGGTGGGCGAGATCGACGTGCTGGTCAACAACGCGGGCATCTTCCCGTTCGGGCCGACGCTCGACCAGGACGTCGAGACCTACGAGCAGGTCTTCGACGTCAACGTGCGCGGGCCGTACTTCCTCACCGCCGCGCTGCTGCCGAAGATGATCGCGAAGGGCGGCGGCAGCATCATCAACATCTCGTCGGTCACGGCTCGGACGGGCACGCCGATCATGTCGGTCTACGGCGCGTCGAAGGCCGCGCTGGACTCCTTGACGCTGAGCTGGGCGGTGGAGTTCGGTGGCCACGGCATCCGGGTCAACTCCGTCGCGCCGGGCCTCACCCGCACCGAGAAGGTCGAGGAGAACCTCGGCGACGCCATCGACGACATCGTGGCGCCGACCCCGCTCGGCCGCGCGGGCTCGCCGGAGGAGATCGCGGAGGCCGTGTTGTTCCTGGCCTCGCCACGATCGAGCTTCCTCACCGGGTCCATCGTGACCGCAGACGGCGGCGCCCTCGCGACCTGACCAGGCCGTTCATCCGGAATTTATGCCGAAATGATCCGGCGCGGCCAAGTTCGTAACCATGCGAACTTTGGAGAACCAGAAGGCACTCGTCACCGGAGCCACGTCGGGAATCGGCCGCGCCATCGCGGTGAAGCTCGCCGAGGAGGGCGCCACGGTCTACGTCACCGGCCGTCGCGCCGAACTCGGCAAGGAGACCGTCGACCTCATCGAGAAGGCCGGCGGGACCGGTCACTTCATCGTCGCGGACGTCGCGAACATCGACGACGTCCGCAGGCTCGCCGAGGAGGTCGGCGAGGTGGACGTGCTCGTGAACAACGCGGGCATCTTCCCGTTCTCGCCGACGCCCGAGCAGTCGCTCGACGGCTACGAGCAGGTGTTCGGCGTCAACGTCCGCGCGGCCTACTTCCTGACGGCTGCCCTCGCGCCGGCCATGGTGGCCAAGAAGAAGGGCGCGATCGTCAACGTCTCGTCCGTCGCCGGCCAGATCGGCACCCCGATCGGCTCGGTCTACAACGCCTCCAAGGCCGCGATGGACGCGCTGACCCGGTCGTGGGCCGTCGAGTTCGGCGCGGCGGGCGTGCGGGTCAACTCCGTCGCGCCCGGCCCGATCGCCACCGAGGCCGTCACCGTGATCGACATGTTCCACGAGCTCAGCTCGGCGACGCCGCTCACCCGCGCCGGCCAGCCCGCGGAGATCGCGGAGGCCGTGCTGTTCCTGGCCTCCGACCGCGCCAGCTACATCACCGGCGCGGTGCTGGCTGCCGACGGCGGGTTCGTGGCGACCTGAGTCAGAGCAGGGGGAGCAGCGACGAGGGCGACTCGACGTGCACGTTGTGGCCCGCGCCGGGGAACACCACCGGCTCGGGCACCAGCTCCTTCAGGTGCTCCTGAGGGCTCATCGGGTCGTTCTCGCCCGCTGCCAGCACGACCTGCGCCTTCGACGCCATGATCAGGCCGGGCATGTCCGGCCTGCCGACGCCGAAGGCCCTCATGTCCAGCGACGGAGTCCAGCCGCCGTCCACTTCGGACACACCGTGCCGGATCGGCACACCCGCCATCCTCGATGCCCGTTCGACGGCCTCTTCCTCCGTCGCGAAGACCTTGTTCGGTTTCGCGGCGAGCGCCGCGGCCTTCTCCAGCTCCTCGCCGCTCCACCGGACCTTGATCCCGACGCCGATGCACGTGGTCACGTCGACGCCGAACCAGCCGCTCGCCAGCGCCAGCCCGACCACGCCGCCCAGCGAGTGCCCGACGACGGTCACCGGTTCGCGAGGAATCACCTCGGCGACCGCCGCCGCGATCGAGCCGAACGAGTAGCGCTCGATGGGGGCGCTGCGGCCGTGACCAGGCAGATCCGGCACGAGCCAGCTGCCGTGCCAGTCCTTCACGACGCTTTCCCACACCTCGCCGGTCGCGCCCAGGCCGTGCAGCAGCACCAGTAGCGGTCCGTTTCCACCACGTTCGACATGAAGCACGTCAGAATCCCGTTCTATGCGGACCGATGCCGAGCTGATCGTCGACCCGGACACGTATACATCGGGCGTCCCGCACGACGCACTCACCCGGCTGCGCGAAAAGAACGTCGTACGCATCGACGACTTCTGGGCGGTCTTCCGCCACGACGACGTCAGGACGGTGTTGAAGACGCCCGCCGTCTTCTCCTCGCATCGCGGCGCCACGCAGATCCGCGACCCGCAGCCAGAGGACCTGAAGTACGTCCAGCGGATGATGCTCAACCAGGATCCGCCAGAGCACTCCCGGTTGCGACGCATGATGACCAGGGCGTTCACGCCTCGGGCCGTGGCGCGCCTGGAGGACGGAATCCGTGCGAACGCCCGCGAGATCATCGCGAACCCGTCCGGCGACTTCGCCGCGGACGTCGCGGACCTGCCGTTGCTGACGCTGGCCGACGTCTTCGGGGTGCCGCGGCAGGACCGTGCGTTGCTCTACGACTGGAGCAACCGCGTGATCGGCTTCCAGGACTCGGAGTACGCGCTGTCGTCCAGTTCGACCGACGGCATGACCGACATGGCGTTGGAGGCGCTCCAACTTCGTCCTGACGATGGCCGCGATCCGCGCGCACGGGATGGCATGCCGGATCTCTACGCGTACGCGCACGCGTTGGGGGAGTACAAGCGCGCGCACCCGTCAGACGACGTGCTGAGCAACCTCATGCGGGAGGACATCTCGCTGGAGGAGTTCGAGAACCTCTTCTGGCTGTTCTCCGTGGCGGGCAACGAAACCCTCCGCAACGGCATCCCGGGCGGCATGATCGCGCTGTTCGAACACCCCGACCAGTACGACCGACTGCGCGCCGACCGTTCGCTGCTCGGGTCCGCGGTCGAGGAGATGCTGCGGTGGTGGACGCCGGTCATGCACTTCCGGCGGACGGCTGTCCAGGACACGGAGCTCTCCGGGCAGACGATCAAGGCCGGAGACAAGGTCGTCGTCTGGTTCTCGTCCGCCAACCGGGATGAGCGAGCCTTCACCGAACCGGACAAGTTCGACGTCGGGCGGAGGGAAGCCGATCATCTGAGCTTCGGGCACGGGCCGCACTTCTGTCTCGGTGCGCAGCTGGCCAGGACCCAGATGAGGGCGATCTTCGACGCGGTCCTGGACCTGCCGGGCAGACTGCGGCCGGACGGCGAGATCAGCCGGTTGAGGTCGAACTTCCAGAACGGCGTGAAGCATCTTCCGATCGGAGTGCGGTGAGCAGCGATTTCGGCTTTTGGAAGGCAGGCGCCGGGGAGCCGGAGGAGATCTTCGACAACCTTGCCGAGGGTGACACGGGCTGCCTTTCCGCCAGCCCTGACGTCCTGCGGTTCCGCACGGAGTTGCTGGCCCGCTGGCCGGACATCCGGGACGTGCTGGAACCGTCCGAACACGATTTGACGGACAGCCCGGAGGACGCCGCGAAGTACGTGTTGCTCACCCTGTCGGTGCGCCAGCTCGATCACCTCCCCGAACTGCTCGCCATGGCGAAGAAGAACGGCCTGGTGGGCTTCAGCGGGGTGGCTGGAGAATCCATTCAGCCCGGAGCGTGTGCAGTCCGCAGGGCGTCTGGCACGATTCAGTAGACCGGCGCCGGCGGCCCCGCTGTGATCCTCAGGTGTCGAGCCCCAGCCGGTCACCTGGCCCAAGTAGGCTCGTCGCGAGACGAGACGCAGGAGAAACAGGGAGCGCAAGTGGCGGTCATCGAGCAGGTCGGAGCACGCGAGATCCTGGACTCGCGCGGCAACCCCACCGTCGAGGTCGAGGTGGCGCTGGACGACGGCACGCTGGAGCGTGCGGCCGTTCCGTCGGGCGCGTCGACCGGTGAGCACGAGGCGGTGGAGCTGCGGGACGGCGACGCCAAGCGGTACCTGGGCAAGGGCGTCGAGCGCGCGGTCACCGCGGTGCTCGACGAGATCGGCCCCGAGCTGGTGGGCATCGAGGCCGTCGAGCAGCGCGTCGTGGACCAGAAGCTCGTCGACCTGGACGGCACCCCGGACAAGTCGCGCCTGGGTGCGAACGCGATCCTCGGTGTCAGCCTCGCGGTGGCCAAGGCGGCGGCGACGAGCAGCGGTCTTGAGCTGTTCCGCTACGTCGGTGGCCCGAACGCGCACGTGCTGCCGGTGCCGATGCTGAACATCCTCAACGGTGGCGCGCACGCCGACACCGACGTGGACATCCAGGAGTTCATGATCGCGCCGATCGGCGCGGAGACGTTCCGCGAGGGTCTGCGCTGGGGCGCGGAGGTCTACCACGCGCTCAAGTCCGTGCTGAAGAGCAAGGGCCTCGCGACCGGCCTGGGCGACGAGGGTGGCTTCGCGCCGTCGCTGAGCAGCAACCGCGACGCGCTCGACCTGATCCTCGAGGCCATCGAGAAGGCGGGCTACCGCGCGGGCCGCGACGTCGCGCTCGCGCTCGACGTGGCCGCCACCGAGTTCTTCGGCGATGGCGCCTACACCTTCGAGAAGTCGAAGCGCAGCGCCGAGCAGATGATCGGTTACTACTCCGAACTCGTGCGCGACTACCCGCTGGTGTCGATCGAGGACCCGCTGTCCGAGGACGACTGGGACGGCTGGGTGCAGATGACCGCCGAGCTGGGCGAGAAGGTCCAGATCGTCGGCGACGACCTGTTCGTCACCAACCCGGAGCGCCTGGAGGAGGGCATCTCCCGCCGCGCCGCCAACGCGCTGCTGGTGAAGGTCAACCAGATCGGCACCCTCAGCGAGACCCTCGACGCGGTCTCGCTGGCGACGTCCTACGGCTACAAGTCGATGATGTCGCACCGCTCCGGCGAGACCGAGGACACGACCATCGCCGACCTCGCCGTCGCGACCGGTGCCGGCCAGATCAAGACCGGTGCCCCTGCCCGTGGCGAGCGCACCGCGAAGTACAACCAGCTGCTGCGCATCGAGGAGTCGCTCGGCGACGCGGCGCGCTACGCCGGTGAGCTGGCGTTCCCGCGCTACACGCCGGAGAGCTGAGAAGCTGAGGTATGGCCGAGCGCGCGCGTCGTCCCCGCCGCCCCCGTGCAGAACGGGAGGCGCGGCCCGCGCGCGCTCGCAAGCCACCGCGTCCCAAGGCGCCGTCGCGTCGCGGTGACGGCACGGGTGGCGCGTTCGGCATGACCGGAACGCGGCGGGCCGCGATGTTCGCGATGGTGCTGTGCGCACTCGCGTTGAGCATCGCGGTCCCGCTGCGGACCTACCTCTCGCAGCGCGACGAACTGCGTGACGTGGGCGCTGAGCAGCAGAAACTGCGCGAGACGGTCGCTGCCCTCGAGCAGCGCAAGGCGCAGTTGCAGGACCCGGCCTACGTCGAGATCGAGGCGCGCAAGCGGCTTCACTGGGTGCGGCCGGGCGAGACGCCCTACATTGTGCAACTGCCGGGTGACGAGAATCGCAACACTGAATCGGAGAGACCGTCGGGCAAGCCCGCGGCACAAAGGTCTTGGTACGAGGAACTGTGGCAATCGGTGACGCACAAGTAAGCGCTGCTGACCTGGAAGTGGTCGCTCAGCAGCTCGGCCGCACGCCGCGCGGGACACGTGCGATCGCCTCGCGGTGCCCCAGCGGGCACCCGAACGTCGTGCAGACAGCCCCGCGGCTGCCCGACGGGACGCCGTTCCCGACGCTCTACTACCTGACCTGCCCGAAGCTGAACTCGCTGGTCAGCACTCTGGAGAGCGGCGGGCTGATGAAAGAGCAGACCGAGCGGCTGGAGACCGACGAGGAGCTCGCCGCCGCCTACCTGCGCGCGCACGAGTCGTACCTCGCGGAGAGAGACGCCATCGAGTCGCTGGGCACCCGGGTCACCGCGGGCGGCATGCCGGGCAGAGTCAAGTGCCTTCACGTGCACGTCGCTCATGCCCTCGCGAAGGGCCCTGGGGTCAATCCCATGGGAGACGAGGCCCTGGCGATCTTGAAGGAGCAGTCGCTCTGGCCAGCTGGAGACTGCGGCGGTTAACAGTCAAAGGAACCGAACGTACGCTTCACCCCGTCTTGGGTACACCTAGGGCCTTGAGTTGGGGCAGGGTGGGACGGGTCAGCGAGGGGGCGCTCGCCGTAACTACCGGACGGCGCGCCGCGATGACGCACGAGAGGTGAGTATTCGTGGCAATGGCCAAACTGCGCGGTCCCGTGGCGATGTCCCCCAGGCAACGGGGCTTCGCCGTCGCCGCGCTGGCTGCGATGCTCGCGCCCGCCCTGGTCGTCGGCACGAAGCTCGTCGACTGGGTCAACCTGTCGAAGCACGATGACATCGCTGTCTCGCTCGGCCCCGCCGACGTCTACGGAGCCCTGGCCTTCGACCCGGCCGACCTCGGAGCGTCCGGCCGCCTGCCGCTTTCCGACGAGCTGAGCGCGGCCCTGCTCGCCGACCTCGAGGACGGCAAGCTCGACGAAGACCTCCTCGACAACGACCCCGGCGTGATCGACGACTTCCCCGGCGACTACGGCATCCCCGGCGTCGTGCTGGAGGCCTACCTCCGCGCCGAGGACAAGATGGCCGAGCTCGTCCCCGGCTGCAAGCTCGACTGGGCGCTGCTCGCCGGCATCGGCAAGGTCGAGTCCAACCACGCCAGCAACGGCCGTGTGAACGCCGTCGGCGACGCCACCCCCAAGATCCTCGGCCCGGTCCTGAACGGCGCCCCCGGCATGGCCGCCATCAAGGACACCGACGACGGCCGCCTCGACGGCGACACCACCTGGGACCGCGCGGTGGGCCCGATGCAGTTCATCCCCGGCACGTGGGCGGGCTACGGCGCCGACGGCAACGAAGACGGCAACGTCAACCCGAACAACGTCTACGACGCCGCCCTGGGCGCCGGCCGCTACCTCTGCGCAGGCGGCGGCGACATGACCAAGCAGGACGACCGCGCCAAGGCCATTTTCCGCTACAACAACTCCACGTCGTACGTCCAGACGGTCCTCAAGTGGGCCAAGGAGTACGGCGAGAACGTCGACGCCCTGCCCACCCTGCCGAACACCGGCAACAACGTGCAGAACCCGAGGCCGAACCAGCCGGTCCCGAACCCCGGGACCAACCCCGGCACGCCGCCCCCCGGCGGCGACCAGGGCACGACGAAGCCGCCGGTCTCCTCGACGACGCCGTCGACGCCGAACTGCCCGACGCCGACCACGACGCCTTCCTCGTCGCCGTCCAACCCGCCTTCGTCGAGCCCGTCGACGTCGTGCCCGCCATCTTCGACGCCGCCTTCTTCGACGCCGCCCTCGTCGACGCCACCTTCGTCGACCCCGCCGTCGTCCACGTCCTCGAACCCTCCGCAGACCGATCCGCCGACCCCGCCGCAGCAGTCGTCCTCCGGCACCTCGCTGTCGCCGACCTCTTCCACGGAGAAGTCCACGACGACGGCCGGCAGCGCCAGCCCGGTGGAGCCGACGACGAACAGCGTGATCACGAGTACGCCGAGCTAGTACGGCGTGTCGCGTTAGAACGTTTCCAAGTCGTACTTCGTTCGGGGCGATTCGGGTAGAAACGTTGGAGCGGAAGGGCTTCCGTCTCCTAGCTTCCTCTCCATGCCGAAGCGCAACTCAAGCGTGGTGGGCCGGGAGTTCGGCAATGGCGTGCGGTACGCCATCGAGCAGAGCGGTCTGACCCAGCGGAAGCTGGCCGAGCTGTTGGGCTGGCAGGAAGCCAAGATCTCCGATCTGGTGCAGGGCAAGGGCGGTGTCGACGAGGTCGACCTCGTGCGGCTGCTGTCGTACTGCCGAGCCCCAGTCGCAGACGTCGAGCACCTGCTCGCGTTGTTCAGAGAGTCACGTGAGAAGGGCTGGCTGCTCTTCCCCGAGGACGGCGTGCCGGAGCGACTGCGCAGTCTGATCGAGCAGGAGCAGCTCGCCAGCAAGATCATCGTATGGTCGATGAACCTGATCCCAGGCCTGCTGCAGATCGCCGGCTACATCCGCGCCGTGGCGGAGAAGTCGGCTCGACTCAAGCCCGCAGACATCGATGCCTTCATCCGGGCAAAGCTCGAACGGCAGGCGATCCTGCGCCCCGGCCGCGAGTTCGTCTTTTACGTGCACGAACAAGCGCTGCGACTACCTGTGGGCGGTCCAGACGTGATGCGGTCGCAGCTGAATCACCTGCACACGATGCTCGTGCGGCGGTACATCACCTTCCGGGTGGTGCCGACCTCTATCGGGGCGCACGCCGGCTTGGCGAGTTCCTTCGTCCAGCTGAGGTACGAGAAGTTCGAGCCGGTGGTCTACATCGAGAACCACAACACAGGACTCTTCCTTGAAGACAAGGCATCGCTCGACATGTACGCCGAAGCCTTGAAGGGGCTGGATCGAGATGCCTTGGACGCGGAACAATCAAGGGAGCTGATCACCAGCATCCTGTTCTGAGGAGGCGTACCGCATGTCGACGTGGCGCAAGAGCAGCTACAGCGCTGACGGAAGTGACTGCGTCGAGGTCCGCCGCGGCATCGGCATCCGGGACAGCAAGGCGCCAGCCTCCCACCTCCCCGTAAATCGCGAGGCATGGACGGCGTTCCTTGGCATTGTGAAGGCGTGCGCCCCGAGTACCCGCTGAAGACCGACCGTCTTCTCCTCCGCCCCTTCGAAGAGCGCGACCTGGACGACTTCCACGCCTACCGCTCCCTCCCGGACGTCCACCGCTACCTCTACAACGAGGCCCCCGACCGGCCCGAGTGCGAGGAACTGCTCGCCAAGCGGATCACCGAGGACGAGCTGACCGGGGAGGGCCAGCGGCTGGCGCTGGCCGTCTACTGGCCGGAGGCGGGCAGGGTCGTCGGGGACGTCGTCCTGAAGTGGCTCAGCGAGGCGGACCGCCAGGGCGAGATCGGCTACGGCTTCAACCCCGACTTCCAGGGCAAGGGTCTGGCGACCGAGGCCGCCGCGGTCATGCTCAAGGTCGGCTTCGAGCAGCTCGGGCTGCACCGGATCATCGCGCAGTGCGATCCGCGCAACGAGCCGTCGTGGCGCCTGATGGAACGCCTGGGCATGCGCCGTGAGGCCCACTTCCGGGAGTTCGAGATCTTCAAGGGCGATTGGGGCGACCTCTACGTCTACGCCATGCTTGCCGAGGAGTATCGGACGCTGAAATAGGGGTGATCATGTCGCGGGTTGCGGCGATCGACTGCGGGACCAACTCGATCCGACTGCTCGTCGCGGACGTGACGAAGCGCGACGACGGCACCGCGTGGCTGCGGGACGTGCACCGCGAGATGAAGATCGTTCGGCTCGGGCAGGGGGTGGACGCGACCGGGCGGCTGCACCCCGACGCGATCCAGAGGACGCGCGAGGCCCTCCTCGACTACGCGCGCACGATGCAGCGGAAGGGCGTCGAGGTCGCACGCATGGTCGCGACCAGCGCCACGCGCGACGCGAGCAACCGGGACGAGTTCTTCGGCATGACCGAGGAGATCCTCGGCGCCCCCGCGGAGGTGATCACCGGGGACGAGGAGGCACGCCTGTCCTACCTCGGCGCGGTGGCCGATCTTGACCCGGACGAGGGACCCTTCCTCGTCACCGATCTGGGTGGAGGTTCGACCGAGTTCGTCCTCGGCAGCGGCACGGAGGTCGAGGCCGCGCGGTCGATGGACATCGGCTGTGTGCGGCTGACCGAGCGGTTCATTCGTTCGGACCCGCCCGCATTGGCCGAAATCGAGGAAGCGGAAGCGTTTGCGCGCGCCGCGATCAAAGAGGCGTTCGAGATCGTCCCGGTCGAGAAGACCAAGACGTGGATTGGTGTCGCCGGGACCGTTACGACGTTGTCAGCCCTGGTCCAAGGGCTGGAGGTGTACAACAGCGACGTTATTCACCTCAGCAGGATCACACTTGACAATGTACGAGAAATCACCGACCGTATCCTCTCCATGACGCATGATGAGCGTGCCTCGCTCGGGCCCATGCACCCCGGTCGAGTGGACGTGATCTGCGGTGGAGCGCTGGTTCTGCGTGCGATTGCCGAGGAGCTCTCGAATCGCGCGGGTATTCGCACGCTCGTGTGCAGTGAGCACGACATCCTCGACGGCATCGCGTTTTCGCTGGTCTAGCGGAGAATTAAGGTCGACTTGAGGTGATCGTGACGAGTTTGTGACCGCTTTCAGTGCGCGTACTCCTGGACACCCCGGTTAACGTCCTCTCACGTTTTGGGAGGTGGACGAGACCTCCCGGGGAGGCGTGCGCACGCAATAACTGCGGCGACGCCGGGGAAAGGCGGGAGAGACTGATGTCGCGATCACGGGTTGCGTGGGTGGCATTGCCAGCCGCGCTGGCCATGACGCTCAGCGCATGCGGCGGCGGTGGCGGTAACACCGCTGCTGATGGCAAGGAGAACCCGGACGGCACGGTGTCCATCTACGGCACCGAGCCCAAGAGCACGCTGTTCCCGGCCAACACGACCGAGGCCGGCGGTGGCAAGGTCACCGACGCCCTGTTCTCGCGTCTGGTCGGCTACAAGGCGGAAGACGGCGCGCCCTACAACTTGATGGCCGAGTCGATCACGACGACCGACGCCAAGGTCTACAACATCAAGATCAAGCAGGGCTGGAAGTTCCACGACGGCACCGAGGTGAAGGCGAAGAACTTCGTCGACGCCTGGAACTGGGCCGCGTACGCGCCGAACGCTCAGCAGGCTGCGTCGTTCTTCGCCCCGATCGCGGGCTTCGAGGACGTTCACCCGGCCGACGAGAACGCCAAGCCGGCCAAGGACAAGATGTCCGGCCTCGAGCTCGTGGGCGACTACGAGTTCAAGGTCACCCTGAACGGCCCGACCTCGGTCTTCACCACGATGATCGGCTACACGCCGTTCGCGCCGATGGCCGACTCGTTCTTCGCGGACCCGAAGGCCGCCGAGGCCAAGCCGATCGGCAACGGCCCGCTCAAGTTCGTCTCCCGCACGCCGAACGCGCTGATCAAGATGGAGCGCTTCGACGACTACAAGGGCGAGGACAAGGTCCACTTCAAGACCTTGGACTACAAGATCTACTCCTCCCAGGAGACCGCGTACCAGGACCTGGTCGCGGGCAAGCTGGACTTCATGGAGGCCCTGCCTCCGTCGGCCAAGGTCGGCGAGAAGTACAAGGCCGACCTGGGCGACCAGGTCGTGAACGCGAACCTGCTGGGTCAGAGCGCGATCGCGTTCCCCCAGTACATCCCGGCGTTCAAGAACCTGAAGCTGCGCCAGGCCATCTCGATGGCCATCAACCGGGAGCAGATCACGAAGACCGTGCTGGCCGGCTCGTACGTGCCGTCCACCAGCTACGTCTCGCCCGGCATCAAGGGCTACCGCCCGGACACCTGCGGTGAGTACTGCAAGTACAACCCGGAGAAGGCGAAGCAGCTGCTCCAGGAGTCGGGCTTCACCGGCAAGGTGACCATCCAGTCCAACCAGGACGGTGGCCGCAAGGAGCCGCTCGAGGCGGCGTGCAACAGCATCAAGCAGGCGCTGGGCATCGAGTGCGAGTTCGTCGGCGCCACCAACTTCGGTGCGTTCCGCCAGATCGTCGACGGCAAGCAGCTGACCGGCATGAGCCGTTCGGACTGGTCCGCCGACTACCCGTCGATCGAGAACTTCCTCAACCCGCTGTACCGCACGGGTGGGTCGTCCAACGACTCGAACTACTCGAACCCCGAGGTCGACGCGCTGCTGAAGAAGGCGGACGAGACCGCGAACGAGGACGAGGCGATCAAGATCTACCAGCAGGCCGAGGACCTCATCGCCAAGGACCTGCCGTCCATGCCGACCTGGAACGAGAAGGGCATCGGCGCTCGTTCGAAGAACCTGCTCGCGGCCAAGATGTCGTTCAAGCGCCAGGGCGTGCTCGAGTCGTTCCGCGTCAAGGCCTGATAGCCGAACAACCTGATTTCTGATTGATCCGTCCGGCCCCGCGTCCGTCGAGCGTTTACGGGCGTGGGGCCGGTGCGGTGTTCAGGATCGGGCGCCCCCCACCACGCAAGGAGCCGACCTAATGGGTCGCTATGTGCTGCGCCGTCTGCTGCAGCTGATACCGGTCTTCCTCGGGACCACCTTCCTGATCTACGCCCTGGTCTGGGCGATCCCCCAGGACCCGTTCTCGGGCAAGTGCGGCCAGCGGCCGTGCGACCCGGCCTACATCGCCGAGATGAGCCAGAAGCTCAATCTCAACGACCCGTTGCTGATCCAGTACTTCAAGTACCTCGGCAACCTGATCGTCGGTGACTTCGGCACCACCTTCAACGGCGTGTCCGTCGGTGAGCAGATCGCCACCTCGTGGCCGATCACGCTCAAGATGGGCATCATCGCGTTGATCATCGAGGCGATCATCGGCATCACCGCCGGCATCCTCACCGGTCTGCGCAAGCAGGGCTTCCTGGACAACCTGGTCCTGGTCTCGACCCTGTTCCTGATCTCGCTGCCGGTGTTCGTCACGGGTTTCGTGCTGCGGCTCTACCTCGGCCCGCAGGGTTTCGACATCATGGACACCTCGGTCAGCTCCGATCCGACGGTCGGTGAGCTGATCCTGCCCGGCTTCGTGCTCGGCAGCCTTTCGATGGCCTACGTGGCCAGGTTGACCCGCTCGAGCATCGTCGAGAACCGGCGCTCCGACTACGTGCGCACGGCGATCGCGAAGGGCCAGCCGCAGACCCGCGTCGTCGGCGTCCACCTGCTGCGCAACTCGCTGATCCCGGTGATCACGTTCCTCGGCACCGACCTGGGTAGCCTCATGGGTGGCGCGATCGTCACCGAGGGCGTCTTCAACATCAACGGCATCGGTGGCCTGATCTTCCGCGGTATCCAGGAGAAGGAAGGCGTCATGGTCACGGGCATCGTGACCCTGCTGGTGCTGGTCTACCTGCTGGCGAGCCTGCTCGTCGACCTCCTGTACGCCGTTCTCGACCCGAGGATTCGCTATGAGTGACCCAGGATCCGTGTCCGGCGGCACCGGACTCGAGGCGTCCGCGGCGGCCGGTGTCGACCAGCTCAGCCATGTCGACGACTCGTCGCAGAAACAGCGCAAGCCGCGTTCGCTCTGGAGCGACGCGTGGGGCGAGCTGCGTCGCAAGCCCACGTTCATCGTGTCGCTGGTGATCATCGCGGTCATCGTGCTGATGGCGATCTGGCCGACGCTCTTCACGTCGGTCGACCCGCGCCACGCCGACCTCGACAAGTCCCTTCAGGCGCCTTCTGGCGACGCGTGGTTCGGTTACGACCTGCAGGGCTACGACGTCTACGCCCGTGCGATGCACGGTGCCCGCGCATCGCTGCTGGTGGGCATCTTCGCCACGGTGCTGACCGTGCTGATCGGCTCGGTCGTCGGCATCATCGCGGGTTACGCGAAGACGTGGCTCGACAGCCTGTTGTCCCGGTTCGCCGACATCTTCGCCGGCATCCCGTTCGTGCTCGGCGCGATCGTCATCCTGACCACGCTGAACGCACCTTCGGAGAACCCCGGCGTGGTGCGGATCGTCACGCAGGTGGTGCTCTCGATCGCGGTGCTGTCGTGGCCGGTGGCGATGCGCATCATGCGTTCCGCGACGCTGGTCGCGAAGCAGCAGGACTACGTCAAGGCCGCGCGTGGCCTCGGCGCGTCGCCGCTGCGGATCGTGTTCCGGCACCTGCTGCCCAACACGATCGCGCCGGTGATGGTGTACGCGACAATCGCTCTCGGCGCGTTCATCGGTGCGGAGGCGACGCTGGCGTTCCTCGGCATCGGCCTGCGACCGCCGGTCGTGTCGTGGGGCGTGATGATCTCGGAGTCCCGCGACTACTTCCAGTCGGCACCGCACATGCTGCTGTTCCCCGCGGGCTTCGTCACGATCACCGTGCTGGCCTTCGTCATGCTCGGCGACGCCGTGCGTGACGCACTCGACCCCAAGTCCCGATAGGGAGATCTCGTGACTCAGCCATTGCTGGAGGTCGAGGATCTCCACGTGGAATTCCGCACCCGCGACGGTGTCGCCAAGGTGCTCAACGGCGTTTCGTACCACGTCTCGGCGGGCGAAACCCTTGCGGTGCTGGGTGAATCCGGCTCCGGCAAGTCCGTGACCGCACAGACGATCATGGGCATCCTGGACATGCCGCCGGCGTTCATCACCAAGGGCACGATCAAGTTCCGCGGTGAGGACCTGCTGACCAAGTCGGCGGACGAGCGGCGTGAGGTCCGTGGCGAGGGCATCGCCATGATCTTCCAGGACGCCCTGTCCGCCCTGAACCCCGTGTTCACCGTCGGGTTCCAGATCGAGGAGCAGCTGAAGGTCCGCCGCGGGATGTCCAAAGCGGACGCTCGCAAGCGCGCGATCGAGCTCCTGGACCAGGTGAAGATCCCGAACGCCAAGGGCCGCGTCGCCGACTACCCGCACCAGTTCTCCGGCGGTATGCGGCAGCGCGCGATGATCGCGATGTCGCTGGCGCTCGACCCGGAGCTGCTGATCGCGGACGAGCCCACGACCGCGCTGGACGTCACCGTGCAGGCCCAGATCATGGACCTGCTGGCGGAGATCCAGAAAGAACGCGACATGGGCATGATCCTGATCACCCACGACCTCGGCGTCGTCGCCGACGTCGCGGACCGGATCTCGGTCATGTACGCGGGCCGCATCGTCGAGCACGCCGACGTGTACGAGCTGTTCCGCGCGCCGGGCCACCCGTACACCGAGTCGCTGCTGGAATCGCTGCCGCGCCTGGACCTGAAGGGCCAGGAGCTCAAGACGATCAAGGGTCTGCCGCCGTCGCTGACCAACATCCCACCCGGCTGCCCGTTCAACCCGCGCTGCCCGCGCGCGTTCGACAGGTGCGTCACCGAGGTGCCGGCCGTGCACAACCTCGGTATGGGACGCACCAGCCGGTGCCACATCGCGGAGGAGGTTGTCGCTCGTGGCTGAGCCAATCCTCGAGGTCGAGAACCTCGTCAAGCACTTCCCGGTCCGGGTCGGCGTGCTGTTCAAGCGCACCGTGGGCCACGTCAAGGCCGTCGACGGCGTCTCGTTCGCGCTGAACAAGGGCGAGACCCTCGGCGTCGTGGGTGAGTCCGGCTGCGGCAAGTCCACCCTGGCCCAGGTGCTGATGCGCCTGGAGCCGCCGACGTCCGGCATGGCCCGCTTCGAGGGTCGCGACATGTTCGCGATGAAGGGCGCGGAGCTGCGCAAGCTGCGCCGCGACATCCAGATCGTGCTGCAGGACCCGTACACGTCGCTGAACCCGCGCATGACGGTCGGCGACATCGTCGGTGAGCCGTACGAGATCCACACGGAGGTCGCGCCGAAGGGCGACCGGCGGCGCAAGGTCCAGGAGCTGCTGGAGATCGTCGGCCTCAACCCGGAGCACATCAACCGGTACCCGCACCAGTTCTCCGGCGGTCAGCGCCAGCGCATCGGCATCGCCCGTGCGCTCGCGCTGAAGCCCAAGGTGATCGTGTGCGACGAGCCGGTGTCCGCTCTGGACGTGTCGATCCAGGCCCAGGTGATGAACCTGCTGGGTGACCTGCAGAGCGAGATGGGCCTGTCGTACGTCTTCATCGCCCACGACCTGTCGGTGGTGCGCCACCTGTCCGACCGCGTCGCGGTGATGTACCTCGGCAAGATCGTGGAGATCGGCACCGAGGACGACATCTACGAGCGTCCGATGCATCCGTACACGCAGGCCCTGCTGTCCGCCGTGCCGGTGCCGGACCCGACCCAGCGCGGCCGGCGCGACGTCATCCGCCTGACGGGTGACGTGCCTTCGCCGATCGACCCGCCGTCGGGCTGCCGGTTCCGCACGCGGTGCTGGAAGGCGCAGGACATCTGCGCGACCGAGGTGCCGGAGCTGGTGCCGCGCAACGGGGGCCACCCCGCCGCGTGCCACTTCGCCGAGGAGCGCGCGGTCGTCTGAGAAGTTCGTGGTCTGGAGGGGTCGTGCCCGCGGGTACGGCCCCTCTTCCGTTCGCGGCCGCGGTGAGCGAGTCGGTGCTAGCTTGGTTCCGGCGCTGACGATCTACCTGGGGAGCAGGCATGTCCGAGCCTGATGACGGTCTCATCCCTCCACCTCCTCCGAGCTTCCCGCGCGAAATCCCGTGGGAGGCCGATCACGACTACGACGAGGCGGACGTGGACCCCCGTCTGGCTCCCGGACAGCCGTTCGGCCACCCGCCCGCGTACCACGACTCGGAGCGTCTGCAGCCGCCTCCCGTGTCCGGCAGCATCGACTAGTGGTGCCGCAGACGATCGGGGCACTCGCCTCGTTCCTCGCCCTCGTCGCACCCGGCATCGTCTTCGAGCTCCTGCGGGAACAGCGGCGAGCGGGCCCCAAGGAGACGGTCTTCCGCGAGGCCTCGCGCGTCGCGCTCAGCAGTCTCGCCTTCACCGTGGCCTCGACCGCGATCCTGCTCGGGGTGCACGCCGCCACCGCGAAGTGGTTCGGCTGGAGGCTGTTCGCCGACCTGACGGCGCTGGTCGCCAAGCCCGACTACGTGAAGCAGAACGTGGCGCTCGTCGCGTACAGCGCGGTCGCGGAGCTGGTGCTGGCGTGTGCGCTGGCGGCGGCGTTCGACACCGTGCTGGCCCGCAGGCGGCAGCAGCCGCGGTCGCTGGGCAAGCAGTCGGCGTGGGTCAAGGTGTTCCGGGAGGACCGCCCGCCGGGCACGGTGTGCTGGGTGCACGTGATGCTCGAGGACGGCGCCTCGTTCTTCGGCTTCCTGCGCTCGTACGACGCGGCAGGCGACCCGGACACCCGCGAGATCGTCCTGGAGGGGACGAAGCTGACCTACGTCGGCGAACCCGTCACCGGCGGCGACGAGAAGAAGGTCACGGTCATCGGCCGCGACTGGGAACGCGTGGTCATCCCCGGTTCCCGCATCAAGTTCATGCGCGTGCAGTACCTGGACGCCGAGTCGGGCGAACGCGTCGACTCCGCCCGGCGCCCGGCCAGCGAGGTCAGCGACGACGCAACACGTCGAACGCCCGCCGAGCCGGCGCCCGCCCCAGGAACTCCTTGATCGCGAGCGCGCACTCGCGCGGGCTGCTGGTGCTGGTGTCGCACTCGAAGTCGTAGAGGCCGTGCTGGTGGACGTGAGGGAGCTGAGCGGCGGCCTGCCCCGGCGTCCGGTCACCCCTGGCCCGCTCGCGCCTCTCCAGCTCGTCTGGAGGGCAATGAACGCCCACGAAGACGACGTCGAGGCCCTCCATCACCTCCAGACAGTCCTGCAGGCGCCACGGCTCGCTCAGCACGTGGTCGACCACCACGTCGTTGCCCGCCCGGGCCATCCCGGCCACCGCGCGGTGGAACCCCGCCCGCGTGCGGCGCAGGACCTCGGCCAGCTCCAGCCCGTCGAGTTCCAGCGTCCGCTCCACCGCCCGCAGCGCACCGAAGGCGTCGACGCTCAGGTGGAAGTACGGGGTGTCCAGCACCTGCAGCAGCTGTTCGGCGATGCTCGACTTCCCCGAACTGGACGTCCCGTTCAGGAAGATGATCAGTGGTTTTCCCTGACCAGCTCGGTGATCGACACACCGGGGGCGACCTCGCGCGTGCCGATCTCGACGAATCCGTGCTTGCGGTAGAGCCGCAGCGCGGGCTCGTTCTTCGTGCCGGTGCTGACGATCGTGCGTTCCGCCGGCCCCGCCGCGTCGATCAGCTGCGACGCGATGCCGCGCCGATGCGCCCGCGGGTGCACGAACATCCGGCAGATGTCCAGTTCGGACTCCCTGCGCACGAACGCGATGGCGCCCGCGAGGCCTTCCTCGTCGTAGTAGCCGAGGAACTCGTGCTGTGTCGCCCTGAGGTCGTCGCGCGACTCCAGCAGGCCGGGAATGCGGTCGAAACCGATGATCTCGGCCTCAACCGCGTACCCGAGCCGTTGCACGGTGAAGACCTCGTCCAGCACCGCGTCGTCGCTCAGATCAATCCGCTTGATCACGTGTTGCTCCCAAGATGAGGTTGATGAGGGGAGCGTTCATAAACCTGACGTTTATGAACGCTCCCCTCATCAACGGGCACGAGGCCTGTCACGTCGACCCCGCCTTCCGAATGCAGACGGGTGGTCGCGTCCGTGCCTGCGCGGCGGCGTAGGCCGCACGCAGTTCCGCGACCACGGCATCAGGCTTCTTGCGAAGGCGCGATGGCAGCGTCTGCACAACACTGATGCCGACCGCGGCATACCTGGAGTTACGCTCCAGGGTCCTCGCGTAAGCGTCCTTGCTGTAGTGGAACTCGCTGCTGTCGATCTCCCAAGCGAGTCCGACTTCGTCGCACCATGTGTCCGGCATACCTACGTAGTTGCCGTTCTCATCCACGATGACCACATTCCGATGTGGAGTGGGCAAACCTGCTCGGTGCCAGAGCTCCAACGCGTCGGCCTCCGCGACTGATCGCACGCCCAGGTCGATTTCACCCAGTACACGTCGCGGCAATGCGGTGCCTCGCTTCGTTCCGGTGTCCAGTTCGCCCCGAAGCTGGTCTACATCGGTCTGTCCGCTTTGTACCGCTTCGATCAGGAGAGCTCGAACGGCATCGAGATCCCGGATTCGACGAACGCCGTCCAAGACCGCTCGTGGCGGCGGAGCTAGCGGCACGCCGTCCCGATACATCGCCACAGGAAAGAACCGGGTGCGTTCCAGGACCGTGAAGCCGGAGCTGAGCACGCGGCTCTCGTGTGGGATGAGCAGGTGTACGAACTGGGGATCCGGGCCAGTTCGAAGGCCGTACAGACGTGCAGCCTGGAATCCGGTGACGACAGCTTGATGCTTCGCAAACGTGAGCGCCGCTTCGATGCGTTGGCGTGTTGTCGGCAGTGACCTGGCCAACATCACCACGCCAGGTAGGAGATGACGCCACCGCCCGCCCGGCTGGCACTGTCGATACGTCGTTGTCTGGCTGATTCCGAGGGTCTCGAGGACGGATGCTCTGATCACGCCGAAGCGGCTGTGCTTCCACAGCTCGCTCTCGACGCGATCCCACGCTCCCCGATCCATGAGGACATGGTGCCCATCACCCCTGACAATTCCGGATGCGCGCTGGATGGGGGGAGCTTTCATGAACCTGAGGTTTATGAAAGCTCCCCCCATCCAGCACTCGGTGGAGTGAGGATCACATGTTGGACGAGTTCCGCACGAAGGCAGCGAGGTCCTCGGACTGCTGGATCCGCGAGGGCTCGTGCACGTACATCATGTGGCCGGCCGGGTAGTAGGCCGACTCGATGTTCGCGGTGAGCTCCTTCGGGATCTGCAGGTGCGCGAGGAGGTGCTCGGCCGCGAAGTACGGCGTGGCGCCGTCGTACCAGCCGAACGCGACGTGGACCTTCAGGTGCGGGTTGGCGCGCATCGCGGCCGAGAGCTTGCCCGCGGTCGTGACGTGGCGGCCCTCGAACTCCTTGTACGACCACTGTTCGATGGCGCGCGAGAGGATCTCGTACGGCAGGTCGTTGGAGTAGCCCAGCTCGGCGTGCAGGTAGTGGTTCAGCGTCGCCGAGTACGGGCCGAGGATCGCGTCGATGGACGGGTCCGCGGAGATCTCCTCGCGGCCGTAGTCCTTGTCCCAGCCGGTGAAGCGGCCGTCGAGGCGGCCGACGGTCTTGCGGTCGCGGCGCAGCAGCTCGGTGAAGAACCGGATGTGTTCGATGCGCAGGTCGACCGCGTCCACGTAGTCCTCGGACAGGCCGGTCAGGCGCGCCAGCTTCTCGATCGTCGCGGTGCGTTCCACGTCCGAGAGCCGGTTGCCGCGGGCGAGGGCGTAGGGGTAGTCGCGGACGGCGAACTCCTCGGCCTCCGCGAGCACCTCCTTCAACGGCCGCTCGCCGTGCAGGCCGTGGTAGTGCGCGATGGCCGCGTACGTGGGCAGGAAGAGCGTGTAGCCGAGGTCGTGGCCCTCGTTGAACTCCAGCGTCGCGAAGTCCAGCACCGAGGAGATCAGCATGAGCCCGTTGAGGTACATGCCGTGCTTCTTCTGCAGGTGCTCGGCGAGGCCCGCCGCCCGCAGCGTGCCGTACGACTCGCCGCAGATGAACTTCGGCGACATCCACCGGCCGTTGCGCGACGTCCACAGCCGGATGATCTCGGCGATGGAGTCGATGTCGGGCTGGTAGCCGTGGTAGCTGGCGGGCTTCTCGCCCTCCGCGGCGCGGGAGTACCCGGTCGACACCGGGTCGATGAACACGAGGTCGCTCTCGCCGAGCAGCGACTCCTCGTTGTCCGTGATCCCGTACGGCGGCGCGGTCAGGTTGCCGACGTCGCCGCTCAGCACGCGGCGGGGGCCGAGGAGCCCCATGTGCAGCCAGAGGCTCGCGGATCCGGGCCCGCCGTTGAACGCGAACGTCACCGGCCTCTTCAGCGGGTCGGCGCCGTCGAGCGTGTACGCGGTGAGGAACACCTCTGCCTTGGGCTTGTGGCCCTCGAACACACCGTCCTTGAGCACTTCTTCCCTGAGCACGACACGCCCGGCGGTGGCGGTGTAGTTCAGCTCGCGGCCCTTGACGGTGATGCTGTGCTGGGTGGTGACCAGGTCATCAGCAGGAGACACGGGCTTCTCTTCGGTCTTCTCCTCGGACATAGGAGCAACACTACGGAACTCGACGATCGAATAATCGCCTGCCGAGCGTGTCCGCGCCTGGTCGCGTGGCGCGAGTCCGTCGCCGCCGTGAAACGTGCCGCGTTCCGCGACCAGACCTACTGGGGCAAGCCGGTCCCGGGCTTCGGGCCGATCGACGCCTCACTGCTGATCGTGGGCCTCGCGCCGGCCGCACATGGGGCGAACCGGACAGGACGCCTGTTCACGGGCGACCCGTCCGGCGACTTCCTCTACCGCGCGCTGTACGAGGCCGGGCTCGCCTCCCAGCCGGACGCCTGGGCGCGCGACGACGGGATGGAGCTCTACGGGGTGCGGATGGCCTCACCCGTGCGCTGCGCACCACCCGCGAACAAGCCGACGGCCGAGGAACGGGACCGGTGCTCGGTGTTCCTGCGCGAGGAGCTCGGGCTGATGAAGTCGCTGCGGTCGGTGGTCGTGCTGGGCGCGTTCGGCTGGCAGGCGTTCCTGCCGCTGCTGGGGCCGGAGCGGCCGAAGTTCGGGCACGGGGTGGAGGTGGAGATCGCGGGGCTGCGGGTGTTCGGGTGCTACCACGTGTCGCCGCACAACACGTTTACCGGGAGGTTGACCCAGGAGATGCTGCAGGACGTGCTGAGGCGGGCAGCGGACAGCGCCAGACCCTCAAGTTGACCAAAGGATCATTTCAACCGGGCCGAACCGTGTAAGGCTGATCCGCATGAAGTGGTTGCGGGCCGGGGTGGCGGTGGCGGCGTTGCTGATCGTCGTCGTCGCGGCCGGCGGTTCGTCGCCGGTCACGCTCGTCAACCGACTCGATGACCGGCCACCGGGGGAGTACCGCGCACCGGCGCTGGAAGTGCCGCTGCCGCAGGAGCTGCCGGACGTGGTGGTCGTGCCGTTCACGGTGTACCTCCTGGTCCTCACCGGGCTGGTCCTGTTCGGACTGGTCGGCATCATCCTCGCGATCGAGGTGCCCCGCTGGCGCCGCCGTCGTGGCGTGCGCGGCGTGGAGGTCGAGGACTTCGAGGCCGGCACGTCGGCGCCGGTGATCCAGCGCGTCGAGAAGGCGTTGCAGGAGTTCACGAGCCATCCGCAACGGCCACCGCGCGACGCCGTGATCGCCGCCTGGCTCGCGCTCGAAGAGGCCGAACCGCGCAAGCCGCACCAGACTCCGACCGAGTTCACCGAGAAGCTCGGCGTCGACGCCACCGTGCTCAGGAACCTCTACCAGCGAGCACGCTTCGGACGTGAGGAAGTGACGGCCGAACAAGCGGAAGCGGCGCAACAGGAACTGGGCCGCATCATCCGGGAACTCGCATGAAAACCGCGCTGGCGCTCGGCATCGGGGTGGTCATCGGCGTCGTCATCTGGCTGCTCGGCGTCGAACCGTTCTGGGCGACGGCGCTGGCCGTGCCGCCGACCGCGTTCGCCGTGCTGGTCAGCAGGCTGCCGCGCGCCACGGACATCGTGTGGAGCTCTGACCCGCCGCCGCCCGGCTCGATCAGCACCGCGCACGCCAGCACGCTCGCGAGCAGGCTGGCGGAGGCGGCGGAGAACCCGAGGCGCTACCAGGAACGGTTCCGCGCCCGGCTGCAACGACTGGGGATCGACGCGGCCGAGATGCCGGACCCCGTGGAACTCGCTGAAAGGCTCAGGAGGGTCGAGTGACAATCGCTGTGGAGGCCAAGGCCGTCCTCGACGAGGTCGGCAAGGTCGTCGTCGGCCGCACCCGCACCGTGCGGCTCGCGCTCGCGGCCGTGCTGGCCGGCGGGCACGTGCTGCTGGAGGACGTGCCGGGGCTCGGCAAGACGCTGATCGCGCGGTCGCTCGCGCAGGCGCTCAGCCTGGAGTTCCGCCGCCTGCAGTGCACGCCCGACCTGCTGCCGGCGGACGTCACAGGGTCGTTCCTCTACGACCCCGGCAGCCGCGAGTTCGAGTTCCACCACGGGCCCGTGTTCACCGGGCTGCTGCTGGCCGACGAGATCAACCGGACGCCGCCCAAGACGCAGTCCGCGTTGCTGGAGGCCATGCAGGAGCGGCAGGTCACGGTCGAGGGGCGCACGTTCCCGCTGCCGAAGCCGTTCCACGTGCTGGCGACCTCGAACCCCGTCGAGTACGAGGGCACCTACCCGTTGCCGGAGGCGCAGCTCGACAGGTTCCTGGTGCGGCTCGACATCGGCTATCCGCCGGCCGAGGAGGAAGTCGAAATCCTGCGCCGGCGGATCGCGCGGCAGCAGGAGGAGACCGAGGTGCCGCCGGTCCTCGCGCAGGGACGCCTCGCCGAGCTGCAGGCCGAGCTCGAACAGACCACTGTGGACGACGATCTCCTGCGGTACTGCGTCGATCTGGCCGTCGCGACGCGGCAGCACCCGTCCGTCGAGGTCGGCGCATCGCCACGAGGCGCCCAGGCTCTCGTGCTCGTCGCCCGTGCCGTGGCCACTTTGGACGGACGTGTTTACGTGACGCCGGAGGACGTCAAGGAGTGCGCGGTGGCCGTTCTCGCGCACCGGCTCGTGATGAAGCCGGAGACGTGGACGTCCGGCGTGAACGGGGTGCAGGTCGTCACCGAGCTGCTCGGCAAGGTGCCGGGCCCGCCCAGCTCATGAGCAGAGCCGACAAGATCAGGGAGGCGTTCGCCGAGTCGCACGGCGCGCACTGGCACCCCACGGACGCGTACTCGCGTGCCGTCTGGCTCGGTGCAGGGCTCGTCGTGGCCGGGATGTTCCTGCACCAGGTCGAGCTGGTGCTGTTCGGAGTCCCGCTCGTCCTCTCCGTGCTGCTCACGCACAAACCGGAGGGCACGCCGACGGTCAGCGTCCGCCCGGTGCCGCGAGGAGCGGGCGCCGGTGTCGTGCACACCGTCGCGCACGTCGACGGCGCGGACGCGGAGATCGCGGTGATCAAGGTGCCGGGTGGACCCCGGGCCGTTCCGGCGCACTCACCCGACCTGCCGGTGAAGATCCGGCGCGACGCGTGGGGCCCAGGGGTCGATCTCCGGCTGGACCACCTGTTCGCCGGACCGGACGGCATGCACGTCTACGGCCCGATCGTCGGCACCGAGCACGTCCGCACGATCCTGCCGCCGGTCGAGCACCACCCGTCCGGGCCGCTGCCGCCGAGGCCGGCCGGTCTGGTCGGCATCCACCGCTCGCCGCGCGCGGGCGACTCGACGGAACTGCGCGACATCAGGGCGTTCCAGCCGGGCGACCGGCTCAAGCGCATCGACTGGCGCGTCACCACCCGCACCGGCACGGTCCACGTCCGCGAGCGGCACGCGGAGGCCGACGCGGAGATCGTGCTGGCCATCGACACGCGCACGGACGTCGGCGCGGACGTGGCGGACTGGTCGTCTCCGCACTACGGCGCCACGGCACGTCCTGACGGCAGCCTGGACCGCGCGGTGCGCCAGGCGGCGTCGATGGCCGCGGGCTACCTCAGGCAGGGCGACAGGGTGGCGCTGATGGACCTGAGCCGGCCGCAGCTCAACGTCCGGTCCGGGGTGGGGCGGCGGCATCTCATGCGAATCCGCACTCAGCTCGTCGTGTGCGTGCAGGCGGCCGGTTGGGCGTCACGGGTGGCGTTGCGGAAGCTTCCGCACGGAAGCGTGGTCGTGCTGCTGTCGCCGTTCCTCGACGACGAGATCGCCGAACTGGCCGTGCAGACCCGGAAACACGGTCACCTCGTGCTGGCGATCAACACGCTGCCGCTGCCGCTGAAGCCCGACCGGGAGACGCCGTGGGGTGAGGTGGCCGCCGAGATGATCGCCGCCGAGCACCGGCTGCGGCTGCGGCGCATGACCCAGCACGGGGTGGCGGTGACGCGGGAATGTTGATGCGACTGGCGATCGTGCTCGCGGCGTTGCCCGTGGCGCTGATCCTGCACCTGGAGTCCGAGACGATCGCGCCGCTGGTCATCGTCGCGGCGCTGACCGCGGTCTCGGCGCTGATGCCGGGAAGCGCCGGGCCGGCGTTGCTGATCGGCTACGCGGCGGTCGCGATGGCGTTCGGCGACGGGCATCCGTTGCGGCTCGGTGTGTTGCTGATGATCCCCGCGCTGCACCTGATTCACGTGACGTCCGCACTCGCGGCGGTCGTTCTGGCGAAAACGAGAATCGAGGTCGCCGCGCTGAAAGCTCCGGCACGCCGGTTCGCCATTGTCCAAGCGATCTCATTCCTTGTCGCGGCGTTCGCCGCGTTCGTCCCGTCAGGGCCTCACATCGGGCTCGTCGAGCTGCTCGGACTAGGCTCTCTGACGGTCGTCATCGCGGTCGTGGCGCTGAGGATCTGAATCGCTCCTCTCAGCGAGTTTGGCTCGTGTTCAGCCTGAAGCGCAGGTCACCCGGCTGGGTGTTGCGCATCACCTGGCGACGGTAGTCACAACGGGCCACTTGGACGCGCGAAAAAAGGGGTCTCGGTGCGACCATATGTGTATGGCTGCTGTGAAGTCGCAACCCACGCGGATCGTGATTGTCGGTGGTGGGTACGTCGGGATGTACACGGCTCTCGGACTGCAGAAGAAACTGCGCTCCGGTGAGGCATCTGTCACCGTCATCGACCCGCAGCCGCACATGACCTACCAGCCCTTCCTGCCAGAGGCGGCGGCCGGCTCCATCGAGCCGCGCCACGTCGTCGCCCCCCTGCGCAAGGTGCTCAAGCGCTGCCACGTCGTCACGGGCCGCGTCACCAAGATCGAGCACGCGCGCAAGATCGTGACCGCCGAGCTGTCTGACGGCCACGTCGAGGAGATCGAGTACGACGTTCTCGTCTCCGCGCTGGGTGCGATCTCCCGCACGCTCCCGATCCCCGGCCTGGCCGAGGTCGGCATCGGCATGAAGACGATCGGCGAGGCGATCTACGTCCGCAACCACGTGCTGTCGCGCCTCGACCAGGCAGCGAGCACGAACAACGCGGACCTGCGCAAGAAGCTGCTCAGCTTCGTCGTGATCGGTGGCGGCTTCGCGGGCATCGAGACGCTCGCCGAGCTCGAGGACATGACGCGGTATGCGCTTCGGTACTACGAGGGCGTCAAGCCCGAGGAGATGAACTGGGTCCTCGTCGAGGCCGCGGGCAGGATCATGCCCGAGGTGTCCGCGAAGCTCGGCGCCTGGACCGTCGAGGCGCTGGAGAAGCGCGGCATCAAGATCTACCTCGACACCCGCGTGAAGTCGCTCGAGGGTGGCCACGTCGTCCTCGACGACGGCACGGAGTTCGACTCCGACACCATCATCTGGACCGCCGGCATGAAGGCGAACCCGGTGCTGCGCAACACCGACCTGCCGCTCGACGAGCGCGGCCGCGTCCGTTGCACCGCCGCCATGCAGGTCCAGGGCCTCGACGGCGTGTGGGCCGCCGGTGACTGCTCCGCGGTGCCGGACCTCTCGCGCATCGAAGAGGACCCGACGGCGACGTGCGTGCCCAACGCGCAGCACGCCATTCGTCAGTCGAAGCTGCTCGCCAAGAACATCGTCGCGTCGCTGCGCGGCCAGAAGCCGAAGGACTACTTCCACAAGTACCTCGGCTCGGTCGCCGGCCTCGGCCTCTACAAGGGCGTCGCGGACGTGTTCGGCCTGCGCTTCAAGGGCGTCGTCGCATGGTTCATGCACCGCAGCTACCACGTGATGTTCATGCCGACGGTGAACCGCAAGTTGCGCGTGCTGATGGACTGGACGCAGGCGCTGTTCTACGGTCGCGAGGTCGTCGCCCTCGGCCAGATCAACGACCCGAAGTCGGACTTCGACCGCGCTGTCCAAAGCTGACCGTTACTCCCTGTGAGTGGTGGGGTGCCCCGAGCGTTATCTCGTTCGGGGCACTTCGCTGGTCCGGAGGCGGAACTTAAGCGCCCAATCGGAGTAAAGCTTCGGGGGTCACCTTGACATTGCGTTACGTGAACCAGAGACTACCGCTGGTGCATCACCTGAATGCGTGATTCGCCTGTGTGGGGAGAGAGGTGATCCGCGATGTCTCTCGAGGAGCTGGCCGCACAGCTTCGTCGTGGCGAGATCGAGGACCCCGCGTTGGCGCAGTACGCCGCAGAGTACGCGCAGGCGGGGAAGAGTTTCCGCAGCAAGAAGGACGATTGAGCAGGTCGGCTGACGGGCGGGTGCCGGGAGCCCCGTCCGAGGCTGCCAGGCCGTTGCTGCTGCAGGGCCAGGACTACCTCTTCCGCTCGCCGCCCAAATGCCTGGACTTCCAGGAACAGGTGCACCGCCTCGGCATGGTCGACGAGGGCGACGGCAACCCCCAGCCCTGCGTGCTGGTACTCGCCCGCGCCGCCGACATGGAGATGAACGAGCTCTCCATCGCCCTGGCAGAACGCGGCATCCGCATGGCCCGCATCGACGCCGACCGCTGCGTCGACCTGCCTCTGTCGGTGTACACCGACCAGCCCCTGATCGAGCTCGACCGCTGGCTGCTGCGCCCACTGCTGGTGTGGCGCCGCCACTTCGAGCTCTCCGCCGTGCCAGTCGAGCCCGGAACCCTGGCCGGCGCCTATGCCGTCGATCAATGGGCCTCAGTGGCCAACTGGCTGTCTTCACGCTCCGACTGGGCTCACGTGAACCCTTCGCGCTTCTCGACCCATCTGGACCGTCTGACGCAGCTTTCCGACGCCTCTTCTTTCGGCTTGCGCGTGCCACGCACGGCCGTGACGACGCGTCCGGGCCGTACGCGCCCCGGCGGCGGCCGTTGCATCGTGAAGACAGCAGGCCGCCACCTCCTCGAACCGCGCCCCGGCGTGCAGCACGGCCTGTTCCCGCGCCCGCTCGAAACGTCGCGCGCCTCAGACGCGCCCGAGCCCGCCCCGGTGATCGTCCAGGAGTACGTCCCGTCCGACACCGAGCTGCGCGTGTTCGTGGTGGGGGAGCGGTGCCTGGCTTATCAGGTGGACAAGCTCGACCCGGCCCAGCTGTGGGTCGACCCCGACGCCGTCCGCGTGACGCCGACCTCGATCTCGTCCTCCCTGTCCGACCGCCTGCTGGCCCTCGCACGGCACTGGCGCGTGCAGGTGGCCGCGTTCGACCTGCTCGTGACAGGCAACGACCACGTGTTCCTGGAGATCAACGTCAACTGCGACTGGCGCTGGTTCGAGCACCGCGCGGGCGACAACTCGGTCTCCGCGGCCGTGCAAGACTGGGTCGCCCTGCGCTTCAAGGAGCTGCTCGGAGCGGGGAGGGCACGCTGATGTTCGGGGCCGTTCGATGCTTACCGGGCTGGTCGCTCTAGTCCAATTCGCTGGGCCGTGCGGGCGAGAAAAGACCATCCGCTCACACAAGCCGACGATCAAGGCCTAGGCTCCCCGTCGCCCCCGTAGCCCAATCGGTAGAGGCAGGTCCCTTAAAAGGATCACAGTACGGGTTCGAATCCCGTCGGGGGCACCATCTGTCATGCGGTGCCTGAACAGGCGTTTTGTGGATCTCAGGCAAGGCTTCGGCGATCCTTTCGGCGGTACCCGCTACCTCCGATGGTGCGCTGAGGGAAGCCGGAGAGTAATCAGAAGTTGATCATGGTCATCGTTCAGGTGGACGCTGAGCTGAGTGATCTTGAACAGGCGTCGTAGCAGCAGGTCAGTTGCGTTGTTGAGGTGTGCGCCCAGGTGTCACGTCACCTCTGGGCGGTGTGGTGGGTTTCGTTGGACTCCGGCGTGTCGGCAGGTGTGGTCTTCATCACGAGTTTTCTTCGACCGCATCGTCCACAGGTTCAACCGGATGCCGAACTGACGCTGACCCGGCGGTGGGCTTGTCCGGCTCCGAGACACGAACCCGATGCCCGACGGTCTCTGGCACCTGCCGTCAGGCAAGCTCGACGCGGGCGAGTCGGTCCTCGACGCCGCGGTTCGTGAAGCGGAGGAAGAGGTTGGCGTCCTCGTCGAGCCCGGTGACCTCCGGCACGTCCACACGCTGCACGTCAACGGGTCCGGGCCGGAACCGCGTCTCGGCCTGTTCTTCGAGGCTTGCCGCTGGAGCGGCGAACCCGTCAACCGCGAGCCCGAGAAGTGCTCGGGCGTGCAGTGGTTCCGGCTCGATGGCCTGCCCGCCGGACTGATCGCGTACCCAGCGGCCGGACTTGCGGCCTATGCCGCTGGGCACACGTTCGGGCTGCACGGTTGGCATGACTCCGAGGCGACCGGGCGCGGTCAGCCTCCGTGGTGGTAGCCCCAGCGGGTCTTGCCGTCCTTGCCCATGTAGCACTTGGCCGGGCGGCCGTCCAAGGTCCTGGTGGTCGCTCCCACCGGTGAGCAGTACTGGCCGAACTGGACTCCTCCGGCCGGCGGCCGCGGCTGTGGCTGGGTGGTGGTTCTTGCCGTTTCGGTCCAGGACAACACCATCGAGCGTCTGACGAGTGGCTACCAGGTCGGGCGGGCTGTCACGCCACCGTCCACCACGAGGTCGTGGCCCGTGATCCACGACGCGAGGTCGGAAGCCAGGAAGACGCACGCGTTGCCGATGTCCTCCGGCGTGCCCAGCCGACCCAACGGCGCCGCGGCCTCCCACCGGGCAACGCCTTCCGGCCACTGCTCGGAGATGCCGGGTCGGGCGATCAGTCCGGGCGACACCGTGTTCACGCGGATGCCGCGCGGCCCGTACTCCAGCGCCGCCGCCCGCGCGTGCATGATCAGCGCGGCCTTCGAGGCGCTGTAGTGGGCGTGGCCAACAGCCGGATGCGTGCCCTCGATCGACGCGATGTGCGTGATCGAGCTGACCTGATGCCGCGCCGCGGCCTGGGTGACGGCGAACGGGGCCGTCAGGTTGGTGTCCACAACGGACTGCCACTGCTCGGTTGTCATGTCCGGCAACGGTTCCACGGGCTGCACGCCCGCGTTGTTGACGACTGCGTCCAGTCGGCCGTGCACACCGAAGGCGTTGGAGACCACGCGGTCAGCCGATGTGCGCAGGTCGCCGTCCACAAGGCCGCGGTGGCGAACGACCAGAGCGCCGGCGGCCTCGAAGCGTGCCGCGATGCCCGCGCCGATCGTGCCGCCGGCGCCGGTGACCAGGACGACCCTGCCGCTGAGATCGATCACGTGACGATGCCCTCCAGTCGCTCGGCGAGCCACGAGACGACCTCACCACGGCCCGCCACGAAGCCGTCGCGCCCGACCTCGACGAACTCCCCGCCCGCCGCGCGGACGAGGACTGAGCCCGCCGCCACGTCCCACGGGTGGATGCCGAGGTTCGCCGCCGCGTCCGCCCTGCCCGCGGCGACCCAGGCGAGCGACAGCGCGGTCACGTAGACGCGGCGCACATCTGCGACGGCCATCAGTTCGGCCAGCAGCTCCATCTCGCCGCGGTAGGGGCTGCCGGGCAACGGGATGTCGGTCAGCACGAGTGGTCGTGGGCTCACACCCGGAGTGATGGTCAGGCCGGACGAGCGGACTTCGAAAGGCACGCCCACCGCCGCCGTGAACAGCTCGTCGCGGAACGGGTCGAGCACGCAGCCCGCGACCAACGAGCCGTCGACAGCCGCCGCCACCGAGATGCATGACAGCGGGAGGCCGCGCACGAAGTTCCGCGTGCCGTCGATCGGGTCGACGTACCAGGTGATCCGCGCGGAAGCCGAGCCGAGCTCCTCGCCGACGACGGCCGAACCGGGAGCGCCGTCGACGAGAGCCTGCCGCAGGAATGCCTCGACTTCGAGATCAGCCGAACTGACCTGGTCGAACGTGCCCTTCGCCGCCACGTCGACCCGAACCTCGTGCAGCAGCTTGGCGGCGTTCACGCACGACTGCGTGGCCAGTGCGAGCAGATCCCCAGGAGTCACGGGGTCCATTGTCATCTGTCGCGAACACGGCTGGACGACTCCGGGCCGAGCAGCTCGGCCTCCAGGCGGTCGGCCGCCGATCACGTAGGACATCGGCCGACTCCGGCGGGTCAGCCCCACGGCTCCTTCGCGCACCGAATCTTGCCGGGACAGCTGCGCAGCAGCTTCACGACGGGCGGCCGGGTGATCTGCGCCGGTGCGTGGGTGGCGCCGCGCGGCCACTTCACCGAGATGGCCATGGACGACGCGTTGTTGTCGTAGTTCTTCTCCAGCAGCACACGGTCGGGGTTCGCGACCGTGACCACGTCGTAGATCCCGGAGGCGATACGGGTGATGTCGAGCCACTGGAACTCGACCCCGTACTTGTAGTCGTCGCCCTTGCCGACGGAGATCCCGAAGAACACGTCCAGCGCGGCCGGGTTGTGGTGCTCGCACTTGTGGCCACCGAGCGCGTGCGCGAGTGCGCCGGTGTGGCTCTCGCGGCCGCCCGGGAGGTGGGCCAGCGATCCGGCGTCGACGCTGGTGTAGCGGTCGCCGAGGCAGAAGCCGTTCTTGCGGTCGGTCACGACGGTCTCGCCCGACGGTGTCCGCAGCTGGAAGTACTCGAAGCCCATCAGGTGCCAGTGCTGGTGGGCCGCCGCCGGCTCGTAGTACGCCCAGGCGGGCGTGTGGTGCTGCGTCTCGGCGAACGTCATAGGGATCGGCCCGTCCACTTCGGACTGGATCGCCTGGCGAACGGCCATGTGCGGCTGGGCGGTGCTGTCCCGGTGGGCGTGCACGAGGAACGGGCCGTCGCCGATGTTGTCCACCGATGTGGTGAACCTCAGGCGTACCGCCTTGATGTCGCCCGCCGCGACGCAGGGGCCACCCGGTGAGGACGGGTCGGTCACCATGCAGACGTCCCAGGCCTTGCATTTGCCTGCGTCGCCGTCGTACCCGCCTGGGCAGCCCACGGGAGCCTGCCTGAGGTCCGGCAACATCGGAGTGGCGGCGGCGTGTGATGACGCGGTGAGTGCGGAAGCGGTGATCGCGGCGATGACCACCGCGACAGATCTCTTGAACACCGTCACACATTAGTTGCGCGGCAACGGCTTCTGCTGCCAGTGACACCGGAGCGTCACCCGATCGACTGACACGCAAACAGAAATCGGGCCGTCGAGAACTAGGGTGCGGCCGGTGAAAAGAGGCTCCGTCACCCTGGTGTGCGGCACGCGGCCGGAACTGATCAAGCTCGCTCCGCTCATCCGCCGGTTCGGCGAGAACGCCGCGGTCGTCTACACAGGACAGCACTACGACACGTCGATGTACTCGCGCATCCGCCAGGACATCGCGGAACCGGGCAGCTTCGTCGAGCTGGGCCTTGGCGGTGGACGCCGGGGTGCCCAGCTCGGCAACGCCGTGGCGGCACTGGACGCGCACTTCGCCGCAGAACCACCCGATGTGGTGATCGTGCAGGGCGACACCACCTCCGCGCTCGCGGGCGCGTTGGCCGCCAACGCGAACGACGTGCCGCTGGTGCACGTCGAGGCTGGCCTGCGCAGCTACGACCGCGCCATGCCGGAGGAGCACAACCGGGTCACCATCGACCACCTCGCCGACCTCTGCTGCGCGCCGACGCCGATCAACTTCACCAACCTGGTCGCGGAGGGCGTCACCACGGACCGGATCACAGTCACCGGCAACACCGTGGTGGAAGCGTTGGAGGAAGCGCTGCCCAGCCACGACGACTCGCTGCGGCTGATCTCCGGGCTCGGGCTCCGCGCCGACTCCTACGTGCTCGCCACGATCCACCGGCCGGAGAACGTGGACTGCCGGGAGAACCTCGGGACGATCCTCGGCGAGCTCGTCCAGCTGCCGTTGCCGGTCGTGCTGCCCCTGCACCCGCGCACCGCGAAGCAGGTCGCCGCCTTCGGTCTCGGCCGGTTGCTCGCCGGGCTGCACGTGCTCGAGCCCCAGTCGTACAAGGACTTCCTGTCACTGGCTCGCTGGGCGGCCGTGCTCGTGTCCGACTCCGGTGGCGTGCAGGAGGAGGTCAGCGTCCTCAAACGGCCGGTCGTCGTGGTTCGCCGCAGCACCGAACGGCCCGAGATCGAGGGCACGTTCGGCACGCTCGTGCCGCCGGGCCCCCGAGTGCGGGCCGAGGTGCTCAAGTGGCTCGACGACGTGAGCGGGCACCGCACCCGGCTGGCCGGCATCGCCTCGCCCTACGGCACCGGTTCGCCGTCCGGGCTCATCGAGGCCGCGGTGCGCAGGATGATCTCCGACACCCGGTTCGCCAGTCCCACGCTGGAGTTCCAGCTCGTCACCGAGGGGTAGACGTGAGCGGTGGTGGCGAGCAGCAGCGGCGTGCCCGCCACCTCGATCGCCGGCCGCTGCGCGAGATAACCCACCGGGTACACCGGTTCCACGAACGGGGCGCGGAAGACGTGCACCTCCTCGACGTCCAGCCCGGGGTGCAGTGACCGCAGCTGCTCGGTCCACCGTGCCGCGATCGTGCGCTCGTCCTCCTGGAACAGCGGCGAATCCCGGTCGGTGTAGCGCATGACGTACGCGAAGTGCCGTCCGTCGACCGGCCCGGTCAGCGGCGACATCTCGACGACGCCGTCGAACTCCGTGCCCGAGCGCAGCACCGGTGCCCAGTAGTGGCCGGACAACGGTTGCCGCAGCACGAACAACGCGTTCACGACGCCCTGGTACCGCAGGTTCACCTGTGGCAGCAACGGTGCCAGCTTGGCGTCCGCCACCTGCCGCAACGCGGGCAGCGGCAGGGTGGACACGATCCGGTCGGCCTCGATCGTCTCGCCGTCGAGCTCGACCGACCCGTTCCGCAACACCCGGACCGGTGCGGACGTCCGCACGATCCCGCCGTGCGACTCGATCGAGGCCCTCAGCGCGTCGATGATCGTCTTGTAACCGCCGTGAGGATAGCCGCGCACGGCGACGTTGCGCTCCCTGCCCAGCCGCTGCCACAGGTACAGCGCGGGTACGTCACCGAACGCCGCACCGAACTTCGACCCGAACAGGGGACCGAAGAGGTCGCGCCAGACCCGGTCGCCGTACAGGCCGCGCAACCAGTCCTCGGTGCGCAGGTTGTCGAGGTCCTTGCCCTTGCCGAGCCGGCGGAGCAACAGCGACACCGCGCCGAACCGGACCCGGTCGACAACACCCAATGCGGTGAACTTCAACAGGTCCAGCGCCGAGTTGAACGGGTAGTGGCGGCCCTCGACGATCATGCCCATGCTGGTGCGTTCCCAGCGGACGTGGTCACGCAGCCCGACTTCTTCCAGCAGGGCAAGCAGATCGTCGTCGCTGGGCATGACGCAGTGGTAGAAGCGCTCCACCCACCGGTCGTGCCACGGGAAGAACGTGCCGAGACCGCCGAGCTGGCCGGTGCTCTCCAGCAACGTCACGGGCGTGCCGGCGCGGGCGAGCCGGTGCGCCACGGCGAGGCCGCAGATGCCGCCGCCGATCACCACGGTTTGCATCACAGCTCCCGGTACGGAGCCGGGGTGAGCCGGTCACGCGCCAGCAGCCGGACGTACTGCACGATCGTGCGGCGCAGCTTCAGCTTGCTGGGCCCCTGTTTGCGGTCGTAGCGCAGCTCCAGCGGCACCTCGGTGATCACCGGGTGGCAGTGCCTGAGCTTGAGCAGCAGCTCGACCATGCAGGCGAAACCGCGTTCCTCGACGAGCCGTTCGCCCCAGTGCGTGCTGGCGCGGGTGAGCAGGCTGACCCGGTAGGCGCGGAAGCCGCTGGTGAAGTCGTGCACGTCGACGAGCCCGAGCACGCGGCGGAACAGCACGGCCGCGCCGCGCGACAGCATCCGGCGGAACAGCGGGGCGGTCTTGTCGTCACCGCCGTCGACGAACCGCGAGCAGATCACCACGTCGGACCCGGCGATGATCTCGTTGCCCAGCTTGGTGATGAGCGAGGGGTCGTGCGTGTCGTCGGCGTCCATCACGACGATGAAGTCGTCCTCACCGGCGTCGCCCAGCGCGGCCCGCAGTCCTGTTTGGACGGCCTGGCCGAGGCCGAGGTTCACCGGGTGGCGGACCAGCCGGACGTCCAGCCCCGCCGCCTCGGCCACGTCACCGGTCCCGTCCGACGACCCGTCGTCGACGACCCACACCGTGACCTGCTCGGTGCGGGCGACCTCGGCGATGCGGTGCAGCAGCGACGGCAGCGATGCCGCCTCGTTGTAGGCGGGCAGCACGACGTGTGCGCGACCCCGGACCCGTGTCGCGACTGCCGTCGCGGGTCTCGGGCCGGCCGTCGGCGAGGTGCGGACCTCGCGTCCGTCGACTGTCATCGAACCCCCATTTCATCGAGTCTCAGAGCGGCGGCGAGAATTATTCGCACGCCTGGCCGTAAATTTCGGTCAGCCCCCCGGCTGTGTTTTGCTCATGGCAGGGGATTGGAAGGCCTAGCTGATTCCGGATGTAATTCGAAAGGGGTACGAGTGTTCCTCGAACGGGTGACGAGATGGCTCGCTGCCGACATTCTCGGAACATTCTTTGCCCAGATGACCTCGATCGGGTGATCTCGAATGAGACAAAGCGCTGAGGCGGAGTCGAGCGTGGGTCTTCCCCTGGAAGAGTGGTTCCCCGGCGAGCTGACCGCCCCGATGGCGCCAGTGCGTGACGACGTGCGGCCACGAAGTCTGCTCGGCCGGGTCAACGGGGTGGCAGTGCTGCTCGTCCTGGTGGATCTGATCGCACTGCTCGTGATGACGACCGGCGGCGGCATGGCCGCGCCGGTGGCGTTCCTGCTCGCGAGCGCCCTGCTGGGCGTCCGCGCGTCCGGGCGGATCTACCGCAGACGGCTGATGCTGTCGTGGCTGCAGGACCTGCCGCGCTCACTCGCCACGACCGCGATCGCGTTCGCCGCGGTGAGCGTCGCGCTGCTGGCCGCCGGCTGGCCGCCGGAGGTGCTGCTGCAGCTCAAGGTGGGTGTGGTCGCCTTCACCGCGGTGGGGGAGCCGGCGAGAGCGGCGGTGTTCGCGTTCGGGCGGTGGTGCCGTCGCCGGTTCGACCGCTGCGACCGGACCATCGTGATCGGCGCGGGTCAGGTCGGTGCGGACCTCGCCGAGGTCATGCTGCGCCATCCCGAGTACGGCCTGCGCCCGGTCGGGTTCATCGACCCCGAACCGCCGGGCGACCGGAAGCTGCCGGCCGATCTCCTGCACGACGACCTGGCGACGGCGATCGACAGGCTCGGCGTCGGCACCGTGGTGATCGCGTTCTCGCACGCCGTCGACTCACCTCTGGTCGACGCGGCCGTGACCGCACACCGGCTCGGCTGCTCGACGCTCGTGGTGCCGCGGATGTTCGAGCTGCACCAGGACGGGCCGGACGTCGAACGGCTGCGCAGCTACCCGTTGCTGCGGCTGAGCACGGCGCCGACCGCCAGGCCGACGTGGTGGATCAAGCGCCTGGTGGAGCGGTCGCTCGCGCTGCTCGCACTGGTCCTGCTCTCGCCGGTGATCGGGCTGTGCGCGCTGGCGGTGCTGCTCGAGAGCGGCCGGCCGATCATCTTCAAGCAGGTCCGCGTCGGCATGGACGACCAGAAGTTCGTGATCTACAAGCTGCGCAGCGTCCGGCAGACCGGGGTGGACGACTCGGACGTCCGGTGGTCGGTGGTCGGAGACTCGCGCGTCGGGCCGGTCGGCGGGTTCCTGCGCCGCACCTCGCTCGACGAACTGCCGCAGTTGTGGAACATCCTGCGCGGCGACATGTGCATCGTCGGGCCGCGGCCGGAAAGGCCGGGTTTCGTTCGCCAGTTCTCCGCGATCCACGAACTATACTGGGCCCGCCATCGGGTCCCCACCGGATTGACCGGGCTCGCCCAGGTCCACGGATTGAGAGGTGACACCTCGATCGTGGACAGATCTCGGTACGACAACTACTACATCGCAAATTGGTCGCTGTGGCTGGACGTCAAAATCGTGCTGTTGACAGTGGGTGAGCTGTGTTGCCGAAGGAATCGCTGACAGGTCGCGTGCTCGCGCGGTCTCTGGTGGCGCTGCTGGTGTTCACCACGACCGCGTGCACGTTCCTCCCGGTCGAGGAGCGGGCGGCGCAGGAGAGCCTCGCCCCGCCGGAACCGTCGCTCGTCAGCGCTCCGCCGCCGAAACCGCTCGCGCCGTGCGCGTGGTGGTACGGCATCGGTGCGAAGCCGACGTCGTTGCAGCTCAAGTTCGCCGCGCAGCACTACAGCCTCGTGGTGCTCAACGCGTGGGAGACGGCGGCGCTCAAGCGGCTGCGCCAGCTGAACCCCAAGCTGAAGATCTTGATGTACAAGGACTTCTCCAGCACCCGCAACTATCCGGGCACCGTCGACAACGGCGTCGACGCGAAGCACCTGCCGACCGGGCTCGGATACGCCGCCACGGAGAAGGTCCACCCGGAGTGGTTCGCAGTCGACACCTCGGGCCAGCGGATCGAGTGGAGGGGCTACGAGAAGCACTGGCAGATGACCGTTTGGACCGAGGCCTACCAACGCGCGTGGACGACCGCGGTCGTCGAGGAGGTCGTTCGCGAGGGCTGGGACGGAGTGCTGGCGGACAACGACTTCAGCTCGCTGAGGCACTACTCGCCGGCAGTGCTCAAGGGCACCGCGGACGTCGAGGCCACCGACCGGCTGCTGCGCGACGGCTTCGACTCGTTCCTCGGCATCGCGGGCGACGAACTGCACAAGGCGGGGAAGATGCTGATCCCCAACGTGTCCGAGTCGCACCTGCGGCCCGGCCGGTGGACCGCGCACTCCCGGTACGACGGGGCGATGGAGGAGAACTTCGGGCTGCGCGACGACGGCGCCACCGGCGAGCTGCTCACGTTCCGCGGCAACGAGTGGAAGGAGCTGCGCGCTCAGGCCGCACTCGGGGAGTCCTGGCTGTTGCTGGTCACCCACACCGCCAGCTCGCGCGAGGAACGCGTCGGGTACGCCACTGCGGCGCTGCTCGCCGGGCCGTACACCTGTTGGAACGGTGCGACTCCCGACTACAAGAACCCGGCGTGGTCGCAGTACCAGGAGGCAGGGCTCGGTGAGGCGGTCGAGACCGCGAGCCGGTTGCCCACCGGCTTGTGGACACGTCAGTTCAGCAACGGCTGGGTGGTGGTGAACCCGACCGCCAAGCCGGTCCAGGTGACCCCGCCGCCGGGTCTGGTCGACATCGACGGGACGCAGGTGGCCAGTCCGTTCGAGCTGCCGGGAGCGGACGCGAAGGTGCTCGTCAAGCCGAAGGTGCCAGGTGTCACGACGACTCCGCCGGTCAAACCGCCGACGGTGCCGACGACCACGACGAAGCCGGCACCGAAACCGGCGGAGACGCCGGTCAGCTGAGTCCGCGGTACAGCTCCAGGTGCCGCCGGGCGCACACGTCGGGGCTGAAGCGTTCGTTGGCCCGCGCGGCCAGCAACCGGCCCGTGTGAGCGGGATCCGGGTCGGCGAAGAGCGCGCGCAGCTGCTTGGTCAGCGAGGTGACATCGCCCGGCCTGGCGAGGCGGAGGGCGGTGCCGGACACGTCGAGCATGTCCGGCACGCCACCGGTGTCCGTTGCCACCACGGGCTTTCCGGCGGCCATCGCCTCGGCGACGACCAGCGGTTGCTGTTCCATCGTGGACGGCAGGACCAGCGCGTCGTGCTTGCGCAGCAGCTCCGGCACGTCCGCGCGGAAGCCGAGGAACTCGACGGGCAGTCCTTCCGCGAGCTGTTCACACCTGGCACGCAGCGGGCCGTCGCCGGCGACCGTGAGCGTCGCGCCCGGAGGCAGTGCCCCCGGCAGTGCTTCCAGCAGTGTCGGCAAGCCCTTGCGTTCCACCAGAAGACCTGCGAACAGCAGGCGGCGCACCGGGGCGGTGGGCGGTTCGGCGGCGCCGATCGGGACACAGTTGTCGACGTGCGCGATGCGGTGAGCGGGCACGCGCAGGCGTTCGCGGAGGAACTTGCCCATCGCGGGTGCCGGCACCACCGTGCGGTCCACGCGGCGCGCGACAAGGGCGTCGGCGGCGAGCACTGCCATCGCGTACGTCGACGGCCTCGGTGCCCGTGCGGCACCGCGGAACCACGGCTCGCCCACGTCGTCCGGCACACCGTGGTAGGTGTGCACGACCGGGATGTCGCCGAGCCCGGCACACACGAGCCCGCTGCGGCGGTCCTGCGCGTGCACGACGTCCGGCCGCCACGCCCGCAGTGCCGCGCGTGCCTGACGGCTGGCGCGCAGATCTCCCTTGCTCGGCACCGAGATCTCCTCGTGCTCGACCAGGTGCGCGTCGCGCGCGGGAACCGGGCCGAACACCTTGACCTCGGCCTCGCCGGACGCCTGCAGTGCGGCAGCGAGGCGGACGGTGACGTCGACCGGGCCACCCCGGTCCTGCGTCAGCAGGTACGCGACCCTCATCGGGCGTCTCCTTCGAGTTTTTCCACGAGCGTGATGATCTGGTCGGTCATCCGGGCGCGGTCGAACAACATCTCGGCGCGTCGTCGTCCGGCGTGGCCTTCCCGGTGTGCGAGTGACGGGTCAGCGAGCCGGGTGGCGAGCGCCTGCCCGAGTGCGGCGGTGTCTTCTCCTGGCACGACCGCCCCGGCCGATCCGAGGCTCTGCCGCACCCCGTCCACGTCGAACGCGACGACGGACCGCCCGCAGGCCATCGCTTCCAGCGGCACCAGCGCCATGCCCTCGGCACGTGACGGCAGCACGACGACATCCGCAGCCGCGTAGAAGTCCTCGACGTTGTCGCTGTGACCCCACCACAGGACGGACTCCTGGCCGTTCTGCCAGGCAGTCCTCATTGGACCGTCGCCGACCAGCACGAGTTGGGCGTGCGGGACGTCGGCGAGCACGTCCGGCCAGGCGGCGAGCAGGAGGTCCTGGCCCTTCTGCGGCGCCAGCCGGCCGACGCACACCGCGGTCGGGCGCTCCGGCAACCCGAGCCGCCGTCGTGCCGCGCTCCGGTCTGCCGGCCGCAGCCGCGTGGTGTCGATGCCGTTGCACACGACCTCGGCCGGTGTCGTCACGCCGGCCGCGCGGCCGGTCGCGAGCTCGTCGTCGCTCACGCACACCAGCTGGTGCGTCCACCGGGAAGCGAACGCCTCCCAGCGCACGCACATCCTCCGCAGCAGTCCGTCCGCGAGCCGGAACGACCACAGGTGCGGCTGGAAGATCGTCGTGGTCCGGCCGCGCACCGCCAGGCGCCCGGTCAGCCCCGCCTTCGAGCTGTGCAGGTGGATCACGTCAGGACGCAGGTCGCGGAGCACTTTGCGCAGCCGCAGCGTTTCGAGCAGTGAGGCCGGTCCTGGGGAGCGGGTCGCGTGCCACGGATGCGTGGGGATCCGGGTGGGGAGCCAGCCGTGCGGAGGGCACACCACGTGCACGTCCCAGCCTGCCGCCCGTTGCGCCTCCGCGAGATCGAGCACGACCTTCGCGACGCCCGCTTCGACCGGTTGCGTCACGTGCACGACCTTCACAGGGTTCCTCGCAGTTCGCGGACGGCTTCGCGGTTGAGCGGCAACGAGATCGCCGCGTAGACGCCGAACAGCACCAGTCCGGCGAGCAGCGCGCCGGCGATCCCGTTCGTGTCCGGCAGCAGCCGGGCGACGAGCGCGCAGCTCGCGCAGGCCGTGAGCAGCCCGGCGACGGTGCGGCCCAGTTCGGCCGGCGGGAACGCGAGGCCGTGCCGCACCAGCACCCACCAGGTGAGGGGCACGAGCAGCCAGACGATGACGGCCTGGGCGATCGCCACGGCCAGCACGCCGTGCCGTGTGGTGACCGCCAAGGCACTCAGCAGGGCCACCAGATGCGTCACTTCGAGCGCGAGGTACCACCGCGCCTGTCCCGCTGCCCGGATCACCTGGTACCAGGTGTGCAGCAGGCCGAGGCCGAGTCCGTAGGCGCACAACGCGATCAGCACCGGTGCCGCGGGAGCCCAGCGTTCACCGAACAGCACGACCTGGTCGGCGAGCAGAGCGATGACCACGAAGAAGCCGCCGGTGATCATCAGTGTGGCCTTGGTGAACCGCAGCACGGCGCCGGGCACGTCGCCGGTCCGTCCACTTCGGACCAGCTCGGCGCACACCGGGAACATCACGCCGCCCAGCACGACGGCCACGAGGATGTACGGCATCCAGGCGATCCGGAAGGCGAGCGAGTACACGCCGACGGCCGACGGCCCGAGCACGTGCCCGATCGTCAGGTAGTCCACGTTGATCAGCAACGTGGCGACGACGGCGCCAGGGCCGACGACAGCCGTCCAGCGCAACGCTTCCCCGGCGGCGGCACGGTCCCAGCGCGGACGCACCCGAGCTCCCGCGACCACCGCCAGCACGGGCTGGGCAACTGCCGTGCACAGCAGTCCGACGGCCATCGCGAGCGGCCCGAAGCCGAGTGCTGCCAGCACGATCGTGACCGCGGCACCCAGCACCATCCCACCCGCGTCCGGCAGCATCCGGCGCCGGAAGTCCAGATCGCGGTGCATCAGCGCCATCTGCACGCCACCGATCGCCGTGAACGGCAGGCTGAGCGCGGCGATCCGGATGAGCGTGGCGGGTGCCCCGAGCGCGGCGGCGAGTGGTTCCGCCGCGAGGAGCAGCACAACGGTGAGCACCAGGCCACCGCTCGCGCTCAGCGTCAGCACGGTGCCCGCGAGTCGTCCCGGATCCAGGTTCGTCCGGCTGATCACGTCGTAGACGCCCGCGGACTGCACGACCTGGCCGATGTTGACCAGCGACACCACGAGCGACACCGCACCCAGGCCGTCCTCGGTGAGCAGGGCCGCGAGCACCAGCGTGACCGCGACCTGACAGCCCTTGCTGACCACGTTGACCGCGAAGAGCCACAGCGATCCCCGTACCGCCCGCTCACCGACCCGGTTCGTCACGCGCGTTTCCTGGCCGCGACGACGACCAGCAGCACCCAGGCCACGACGATCGCCACGCCGTCCACCGTCACGTCCACCCGGCGGCCGAACAGCCCGATGATCGCGCTGTTCACGAAGTACAGGTGTGCGAACGGAACCAGCAGCGCCACCACCGCGAAGCCGGTGATCCGCCAGTCCCGTTCCTTCCTGCGCCGCCAGCACACCACCGCGACGGCGGCCATGGCGGGCACCGCGATCAACACGTCACCCGGCTGGTGCACCACCGCCACGACCGCGCCGACAGCGGTGATCAGGTCCGCGACCGACCGGCTGTCGGAGTCGCCGCGGTCGAGCTTCCTCGCGAGGTACGCGGTCGCCGCCAGCACACCGACCAGTGCCGTGAGCTCGGCCGCCGGCGGCAGCCAGTCCGTCACCCGGAAGAACACCGCCGGAAGATCCACCCGCTGCGCCGTCACGGAATCCACCGCGCCATAGCTGGTACCGCTGGCGTGCGCGAGATTCGCCGAGATCACGTCGAGGAACGGCCCGACGCCTCCGCCCCGGTACACCAGCAGCCCCACCACGGGCAGGCTCGCGAGCGCCGCGATGACCGTGCCGCCGAGCGCGACCCGCCGCGATCCGCGTGCGAACAGCAGAATCGCCAGCGGCAAGCCGAACTGCGGCTTCAGCCACGCCACCGCCAGCCCGAGCGCCGCCACCCGCGGATGACTGGACCTGGCCAGCAACGCCGCCGCCGCACCCACCGCGATCAACGGGTTGACCTGCCCCACGTACAGCTGCGCCTTGCCCACCTGGCTCGTCACCAGCAGCGCCCCGATCACGACGGTGCCCAGCACGAGCGGAAGCTTGGCCCGCCGCGCGGCCAGCAGCCCGAGAACTCCCAGGAGCACCAGAGACGCCAGGGTGAACGCGATCGCGCCGATCCGGTACTCGGGCAACGCGAACGGCAGGTGCAGCACCAGGTGGTACGGCTGGTAGAGGTTGAAGTTCTGCCGCACCGGCCAGTGCTCGAACATCGCCGCCGGGTCGTACGGGTTGCCGCCCGCCAGGAACTCCCGGATCGGGAAGTACAGCGCGTCGCGGAAGTCCTGCAGCCGTTCCTCGGCCAGGTTCTCCCCGGTCGGTGCCGGGACCTCCCACGACGGACGCAGGGCTCGTGCCGCGCTGAGTGCGCCGATGACGGCGACCGCGATGGTGATGAGCGTGCGGGTGTCGGGCTTGGTCGTGGTGATCACGTCAGCACCACCGCCACCAGGACCGCGGACGCCGGCAGCACCGCGAGAGCCGCGGCCAGGTCAACCGGTTCGCCCCCGCCGTCCGCGACCGCGATCACCGCCGTGCCCTCACCGGGCTCGGCCGCCTTGTCCGGCAACGACTCCGCCAGCGACTCGGCCTGCGCGGTCAGTCCGTGATCCGCGGGAATCACCCGCACCGGCCGGGCCGCCGCGACGCACAACGCCGTCAGCCGGTCGAGCATCTCGGGGTCGTCCTCGCGGACCAGCGCCACGGGATGCCGCACCCCGGCCGTGGCAACGGCGGCCCGCACCGCGGCCTCCCCGGTGCGGGGCCTGCGCAGCGCTCGCAGGGCGGCCGTCGCGATGCCCGCAGCCAGCGCCGCGGCAAGGGCGAGCCCTGCCGCGAGCTTCCAGTCCGGCGCCACCCGCGTGGTCTCCGGGCGTTCGTCGAGCACGCGCAACCGACCGGCCGGAGCGAGCAGGTTCGCGTCCGCCACGGCCTTCGCCACCGCGGTCACGGCGGCACCGGCCTGCTCGTCCGATCCCGCCCGCACCGACAGGCGGGCGAGTCCGGACGCCGGAACCAGCTCCACACCGACGCCGTCGGCGATCTCGCGCGGCGTGGTGGACGCTGCCCGCGCGGCGGCCTCCAGCACGGTCGGGCTGTGCACCATCTGGACGATCGCGGGCATCGCGAGCGAGGCCACCTCGCCGTACTGGGCAGCGGAGTCGGTCTGCGTGACCGGCACGGCGAGCACGGCGATCCGGCTCTCGTACTGCTCGCCCCGCAGAGACGTCACCGCCAGCACGAGCACCGCGACGACCAGCGCCACCGCGGTCGCCTCCAGCAGCGTGCGCTTGTTCACCGTTGTTCTCCCCCAATGGTTCGGAGCAGTTCGTCGTAGGACTTCATGAAGGTGTGCGGGTCGTGGTCGCGCTCGACGGCGGCCCGGCCCGCGGCGCCGGCCGCGGCGCACGCCCGTGCGTCGAACAGGAACGAGGCCAGCGCGGTCGCGGTCGCCGAGGGGGAGCGGCGGGGCACCAGCACGCCGCCACCACCGGACAACGCCTCGCGCACACCGTCCACATCGGACGCCACCACCGGGCGGCCGGCGGCCAGCGACTCCAGCACCGCGATCGGCATGCCCTCCCAGTCGCTGGTGAGCACCACGACGTCCGTGGCCTCCAGCAGATCCGGGACGTCACAACGGGTGCCGAGGAACCGCACGCGGTCACCCACACCGAGCTCCTCGGCGCGCCGCTCCAGGTCCGCGCGCAGGCTGCCGTCGCCCGCCAGCAGCAGGATCGCGCCCGCGACCATCGCCCACGCCTCCAGCAGCACGTCGTGCCGCTTCTGGGGTTCGAGGCGCGCCGGGCACAACGCCACCGGCACGTCGGGACCGATGCCGAGCACCCCGCGGATCGAGGCCCGGTCGACTCGGGGCGGCTCGGCGAACACCGCGTTCGGGATCACCTCGACGTCCACACCCAGCGCACGCAACCGGTCAGCGCTCGCCTCGGCAACGGCGACCACCGCACGTGAGGTACGCCGGAGAATCCGTGCCGCACCACCGAGATCCGACTCGGAGACACCGTGGAACACGGTCGCCACCGGCCGGCCACCCGCCGCCATCCGCGCCACGAGGCTCGCGGACACGTTGTGCGCCAGCACCACATCAGGACCGAAGGAGCGCACCGCCGAACGCACAGCGGAAACAGTGCGCAGCACTCCGGAGACCCTGCGCCGCGGCACCGGCACGTCGAACGTCGAGAAACCCTGCGCCCGCAAGGCCTCGGCACGATGCCCGCCGCCGCTCGCGACACCCGACTCCCAGCCGAAGTCGCCGCCGGCCCGCACCATGCCCGCGACGACGGCCTCGGCTCCTCCGGCGCCCATCTCACTGATGACGTGCAGCACACGCATCGCGCTCACTCTCCTCACGGCGCAGGTCGGCCGCGATCGCCACCGCGACCAGCGACCAGATCGGCAGGTAGTACTGCTCGGACAGGAAGGTCGCCGCGACCAGCGCGGCGATCAGCGACGCCTGGACCGCGAGCATCGACCGGTCGGCACGTGCACGCAGGACGCGTTCCGTCGCCACGAACGCCAGCGCGACCGCGCCGAGGAAGCAGGCGAGACCGGGCAGGCCGAGCTCCGCGCCGATCTCCAGGTAGATGTTGTGCGCCACCGGTGACTGCTCGTCGATCTCGGCGTTGCGCGAGGCCGCCGGGTACTCGCTGCGGAACCCGCCCGGCCCGACGCCGAGCACCGGGTTGTCCGCCAGCATGCGGGCGGCGGCCTGCCAGCGCAGCTCACGAGTGTCCACATTGGTCGCGGCGATGTACGTCTTCTCGGCGAGCGCCCGCTCCAGCACCGGTCCCGCGAAGACCACGGCGCCGAGCCCGATGACCGCGAGCCCGCTCACCGTCGCCGTGACCGCGCGCATCGACACGCCGCGCCGCGCCACGAGCCACACGGCGGCGAACGCCAGTGCGAGGCCACCACCGCGGGAGAACGTCGCCGCCGCGCCCGCCGCGAGGATCGCGCCTACCGGCAGCAGGAACCTCCTGGCGGGCAGGGCGATCAGCAGCGGAAGTGCCACCACCAGGAAGTAGGCGAGGTCGTTGGGGTCCTCCAGCGGGCCGGTCGCCCGTGCCTCACCGTCGACGACCAGGCTGTACAGCGCGCCGACCGCCGCGCTCACGGCACCGCCCACCGCCGCCGCGAGCACCGCCCGCACCGGCACTTCGCGTGCCACGACGTCGGCCAGCACCGCGGTGATCACCAGGAACGGCAGGAAGCGCTGGGTGTAGGCCGCCGTGAACGGATCAGCGGCGTGCACGGCCGACGAGGCCAGCAACACCACGGCGAACAGCGCCAGCAACGCGTGCAGCGGATGCGGCGCGGGCAGACGCCGCTCCCGCACCCGTTGCGCGACCCAGGACACGATCAGCAGCGCCGGCGTCACCTTCGCGAGGTGCGGGTGCACCTCCTGCAGGTAGCCCTCCAGCGGGGCCAGCAGGAGCGTCGCGCACGCGAGCACGCGCAGCAGCCACGTCATCCGCACAGCTCCGTCCGGCGCTCCCGGAGCAGCTCCGACAGCCGGTCGACGTGCGCTCCGGTGCCGACGACGTCGAAGTTCTCGCGCAGCGACGAAAGCACCCAGCCGAGCAGCGCGGCCTTCTCGGTACCCGGCACCGCCATGCCGGGGAAGAACTCCATCCCGGGCGCCTCGGCGCCGCTCAGCACGTCGGTCGGGTGCAGCAGCAACGACGGCGCTGTGCCGGTCAGCAGGCACAACCGCAGTGCGGCGCGGAAGTACCCGCGTGCCAGCCGTGGCGAGATCTGGTGCAGCTGCAACAGGTACGCGCCGTGGATGGGCACGCGCAGCAACGGCATGGTGGTCACCGGCAGCTCGACCAGACCGGTGCCGTGCCAGCGGAACGGGGTGTTCGGTGCCAGCACCTTGCCGAAGCCGCCGAAGAGATCGCCGGCACCTTCCGCCCGGTCGCGGGTGGTGCGGTTGTGGTACGCCCTGGCCAGCGGGCCGATCCACGTCGGCAGGGTGCTCGCGTCGTAGCGGTAGCCGCGCGCGGCCAGGATCTCCAGCAGTGCCGGGGTGACGCTGTAGCCGGGACCGCGGAACCCGGCCGGCCGGGGAGCGCCTGCGGCCGTGATCGCGTCCTCCGCCTTGACGAGCTCCGCCTCCAGCTCGGGCCGAGAGTACCGGTGCAGCCAGGGTTCGTGGCCCCACGAGTGGTTGGCCACCTCGTGCCCCGCCGCCACGATGTCGCGGACAGCCTGCGCCCCGTCGTCGCGTTCGGCGTCCGCCCCGACCACGAAAACCGTGGTGGTGAGCCGGTGTTCACCGAAGACGTCCAGCAGCCGGGGCACGGCCGTGGCGAGGAAGCTCGGCCTGCTCTCCCAGTCCGGGTTCCCGTGGGTCTTGAGGTAGGCCCACAGGTTGTCCAGGTCCAGCGAGACGCTCGCGGGTCTCACCCGGCCACCTCGGCGGTGGTGCGGTTCGGGGAGCCCAGCACCAGCACGCCGGCCACGACGAGCGTCATGCCGAACCCGACGGCCCACTCCCAGCCCGGTGTGATCCGGTCGCCCAGCATGCCGATGCCGATGACCGAGGTGAGCACCACGGTCGTCGCGTCCGTCGCCGCCACCGACGACGTGGCCGTGCCGCGTTGCAACGCGACCGCGAGGCAGGACTGGCCCACCAGCGCCGCCACGATCATCAACCAGGTCAGCGGGTTCAGCAGCATGTCGGCCGGCGACTCGTCCGCGACCGACCGGCCGATGATCGCCACGACCGCGAAGGCGGTGCCGGCGAGCACCGAGACGATGACGGAGTTCGAGCCCTGTGCGGCTCGTGAGCAGAACACGATCACGAGCAGCGGCAGCCCGAGCAGAACCAGTCCCGGCACCGCGGGGATGTCCTTCGCCACCGACGATTCCGACGCCGTGACCAGCAGGACGAGCCCGATCGCCATCATGACCAGCACCGCGATCTCCAGCGGCCGCACGCGCCACTTCAGCACCAGCAGGCCGAACGCGGTCGCGAGCCCGACGGCGCACGAAGATCCCGCCTGCACCAGGTACAGCGGCAGCTCGGCGCGGGCGAGGAACGCGAACCCGAAACCGCCCACCTGGCCCGCGAAACCGAACAGGTAGAGACGGTCCTTGGCCAGCCGGGCGAGGAGTCCCAGCCCGGTGCCCGGCCTGACGTCCGCCCGTTGTGCGGCAACGGTCTGGGCCACGATGCCCAAGCCGTACAGCGCGGTGGAGAAAACGAGCTCAAGGTATCCGGACATGCAGGACCTCCCTCGTCAAGGCTCCGAAGAATACGGAGCCGCGAGGGCGCTCCCCATTAGAGGGATATGCCACAACTAATTGCGAGAATTGGCAGACGATAATCGCTCGAAAGTGGAAGATATTTGCTCGAAAGGGTGACGAATCAGAGTTCGATGACGGTGCCGTCCGGTGGCACCTCGACGCCAGCCTCACGCAGCTTCGCGGCCTCGGGAGACTCCGGGTCGAGCACCGGGTTCGTGTTGTTGAGGTGGGTGTAGATGCGCCGGACGGAGGGGAATCGTCGCAGTTCAGGAAGGCTGTGTGTGATGGGCAGATGGCCCATGGCGGCCTGACCGGACGAGCTGCCAGTGGCCGAGCCCATCTCGGACGCCGCGTAGAAGGTGCCGTCGAGCAGCAGGCAGTCGGCCTCGGCCACGACGTCGTCGAAACCGGCGGGCCACGACGCCAGGCAAGGCGCGTAAACCAGCACGCCACCCGAAATCGGATCCTCGAAGCGGTATGCGACCACCCAATGCCCGTCCACGGTGGAGGAACGGGCGTATTTGGGACGCTTGCCGCTGATCGGAATCGCCGAGACCAGCAGCCCACCGAGGTCGAGCGGCTGGTACGCCTCGACCTGCCGCCACGCCACCGGCGCGTAGCCGTCGATCACCGTGCGCAGGTCGAACTGGTCCCGCAGCGCGTGCAGGACCGGTCCTGGTGCCCACACCGTCAGGCCGGCCCCGCCGCGCAACGTCAGCAGTCCCAGCGTGTGGTCCAGCTCGGCGTCGGTGAACAGGGCACCGCGGATCGGGGTGTCACGCGGGCCGGGGCCGGGGTTCAGCGGCGAACAGGCCGCGACCTGCGTGCGGATGTCCGGGGAAGCGTTGACCAGCCACCAGTCGGTGCCGTTGCCGCTGATCGCCAGGCAGTCCTGCGAACGCGACGGCAACTCACCGGAACGAGCGCGCACGCACAGAGCGCACGCGCAGTTCCATTGCGGGAAGCCGCCGCCGGCCGTGGTACCGAGCAGAACCGCTTTCAAGACATCTTCCTCATCGCCATGGCCGGAACCTCGGAAGGCGCCATCTCCGTCGCCAGGATCAGGTCCACAGTGGACCGGTCGGGGGACAGCGAGCACACCGGGTCGGTGTTGGCGGCATCACCGGTCAACTGGAACGCCTGGCACCGGCACCCGCCGAAGTCGATCTCCTTGCGCGGGCACGAGCGGCACGGGTCCTTCATCCACTCGTAGCCGCGGAAAGCGTTGAAGGAAGGTGAGTTGTGCCAGATGTCGTGCAACGACGAGTCCCGCACGTTCTCGATCTGCAACGACGAGATCACCGTGGCGGCGGGACAGGGGAGCACGTCGCCGTTCGGTGCCACCGTCAGCTGCCGCGCGCCCCACCCGTACATGCAGGGCTTCGGATGAGCCTCGTGGTAGTCGGCGATGACGTAGACGATCTCCATCCGCCCGCGCAGACGTTCCTGCGCCGCGGCGACGATCGGATCGGCCACCGCGAGCTGTTCGCGGGTGGGCAGCAGAACCGCCCGGTTGCGCAGAGCCCAGCCGTAGTACTGCGTGTTGGCGAGCTCGAGGCGTTCGGCGCCCATTTCCTCGGCCATCGCGATGATTCCGGCGATGTTGTCGAGGTTCTGCCGGTGCAGCACCGTGTTGACGGTGAGTGGCAGACCTTCCTCACGGATGTACGCCGCCGCCTCCACCTTCCGGTCGAACGCCTTGATGCCCGCGATCCGGTCGTTGCCGGCCTTCGTCGCGTCCTGCAGGGAGAGCTGCACGTGATCGACACCGCGAGAAGCCAGCTCCCGCAACCGTTCCCGGGACAGGCCGACTCCGGACGTGACCAGGTTGACGTAGCAGCCGAGGCTGTTCGCGTGCGCCACCAGCTCCGGCAGGTCCGGCCGGAGCAACGGCTCGCCGCCGGACAGGTGGATCTGCAGTGCTCCCAAGGACCGCGCCTGGTCGAAGACCCGGCGCCACGACTCGGTGTCGAGCTCGGCGTTGCGGCGGACCAGTTCGACGGGGTTCGAGCAGTAGCCGCACTGCAACGGGCATCGGTGCGCCAGCTCGGCCAGCAGGCCGAAAGGTGCCTCAGCCATCGACGTCCACCACCCTCCGTTCCACCAGCCTGGCCACGAGCTCGGCGATGTCCTCGGGCTGCACGCCCGCGTACACATCCCCTAGCGCCAGCGCGATGTCGCCGACCGACCGGACCCCGTCGCACAACGACACGACGGAGGCGGCGGTCTCGTTCAGCACCAGCACACCTTCGGGGAACAGGACGACGTGCGCTTCCCGGATCTGGTCGTAGGTGCACTTCACCCCACGCCGGATGCGCGGCACGGCGTCCAGGGCGACGACGGACGTCACGGCTTGCCCTTGCCCGAGTAGTAGTCGACGGTGTCCAGCACGGCACGCAGCACGTCGCACTTGAACGACAACGCGGCGATGGCCGCTTCCTGCTGGGCACGAGTACGGGAGTGCTCGACCACGATGTCCAAAGTGGCCTGTCCCTCACCGGCGACCGCCTGGATGCGGTTGGTGAAGTAGGCGAAGCCCTCCTCGGCGATCCACGGGTACTGCTCCCGCAATGCCGCCAAACGCTTGCGCATCAAGGCACCCGAGAACATCTCCGTGAGGCCGGAGGCGATGGCCTCGACCCACGGCTTGGTGCGCGCGAAGTTCACGTAGGCGTCGACGGCGAACCTGGTGCCGGGCAGCACGTGCCGTTCGTCGAGCACCTCTTCCCGCGTCAGCCCGACGGCTTCCGCGAGGCGGATCCAGTTCTCGGCGCCGCCCTCGCCCGGCTGCGTGCCGTCGTGCCAGATGATCCGTTCACGCCACTGACGTCGGATGTCTGGTATCGGGCAGTTGGAAAGGATCGCGGCGTCCTTCTGCGCGATGCAGCGCTGGTAGTACCAGCGGTTCGCGGCCCACGCCTGCAGCTCGTGCTTGCTCAGCTGACCCGCGTGCATGCGCAGGTGGAACGGGTGGCTGTCCCAGTACCGGGGCGCGAGGGCGCGGAGCTCGGCGACGAACTCCTCGGGAGGTACAGCGGTCATGGGCGGATACTCCTCGGCTGGGGGACGCGCGGCGAGGCGTGGGGCCGGGGTTCCTGCCCGCGAAACGGCAGGAACCCCGGCAGAAGCCCAACGTCAGCTGCGGGCTGCGTAGGCGGTGACCTCCATCGGCGTCTCGAAGTCGCGGAAGTCGGGCTTGACCCACTCGCGCTTGACCTCGGGAAGCTTCTGCTCGGCAGTGTTGACGACAACGTTCATGGCGCAACTCCTCGGGTCTCCGGCCGGCGTGCCCGATTGCTGGGCGCGCGGCACTTCCGTGGGGCGCGGCGGCGAACCACACGTTATGTCGTCCCGGCGGTCGAGGTCCAGACCGTACATAAAGTTACCTAAAGTCATCGGAGGGGTGACCCGATTGGTGGATGCGCTCCTGACTACACACCGTGGTTGTATCGGGAGGCCCCCAGCCCGCACCTTCCGACGCGGGCTCGCCGTCGCCGCACGACGCGAAAGTTGAGGGGTCAGCACAATGGGTGCTCGTCGAAGTGCGTACGCCGGCGTCCTCGCACTTGCGGTCGGACTGTCCAGCAGCCCGCTGGCGTCCGCGGCAGAGAGCGGCGAAGTCGGCACGATGGCCGTCAAAACGATCGCCACCGGCCTCAAGCAGGCCTGGAGCATCGACTTCCTGCCGGACGGCACCGGCATCTTCACGCAGAAGGACGCCAAGACCGTCTCCACCATCACCAAGGACGGCAAAGTCACGAAAGTCGGTGACATCCCCGGTGTCTCGGTGACGAAGGAAGCGGGCCTGCTGGGCATCGCGGTGTCGCCGACGTACGCCGCGGACAAGACGCTCTTCCTCTACTACACCACCGGAAGCGACAACCGGATCGCCACGTGGAAGATCGGTGACACGGCCACGAAGCCCATCGTCACCGGCATTCCGCGCGGCTCGCAGTTCCACCACGGCGGCCGCATCAAGTTCGGTCCCGACGGCTTCCTCTACGCCGGTACCGGTGACGGCCAGAACGGGAGCAACGCGCAGAACAAGAACTCCTTGGGCGGCAAGGTCCTGCGCATGACCAAGGACGGCAAGCCCGCGCCGGGCAACCCGTTCAACTCGCTCGTCTACTCCTACGGCCACCGCAACGTGCAGGGCCTGACCTGGCTGGGCAGCCAGCTCTACGTCTCCGACATCGGCGCCAGCAAGGTCGACGAGCTCAACAAGATCGACGCCGGCAAGAACTACGGCTGGCCGACCTGCGAGGGTTCGTGCGGCACCGCCGGGATGACCAACCCGGTGAAGCAGTGGCCGACCTCGCAGGCGACGCCGTCCGGCCTCACCACCTACAAGGGCCACTTCTACATGGCCTCCCTCAAGGGCGGCACGTTCAAGCTCACGCCGAACGGTGCCGGCGGCAAGATCTACACCAACCTCGGGCGCACGCGGGACGAGGTCGCGGGTCCCGACGGCTCGCTCTGGGTGATCACCCCTGGCGGGATCCACATCGCCGACGGCAACTGACCACACCGGACTCGGCTACCCGAGGTAGTTGAGAAACGTCCCTCGCCTCACCCGCTCGGAGGCGAGGGACGTCCCACACATCCGATGATCGTTGCGGGTTTATCCGGCTTGTGATTGGGCAACTACGCCCTGCAATGCCGCCGCAGTAGACAAACACGAGCGGACATTTAAGGAGAGCACATCCGTGCTCGTCGTATCGCGGTGGCGGCAGCCTGCCGTGGCCGCATCCCTCTGCGTGATCCCGGCCTCCGCGCAGGACGGCCCGCCGGTTCTCGCCGAACGGACAATCGCCACGAAGCTGGACATCCCGCGGGACATCGAGTTCCTGCCGGACGGCAGCGGCATCTTCACCGAGCGGGACACGCGCAAGATCAAGAAGATCACCGGCACCACCGTTACGGAACTGGACACGGTGGAACAGGCCCAGACGACCGGGTGGTGAGGGCGGGCTGCTCGGGCTCGCCGTGTCGAAGACCTTCGCGACCGACAACTCGGTCTTCATCTACTACTCCACGGCAAGCGACAACCGCGTCGCGAAGCTGCGGCTCGGCGGTACACCGCAGGTGATCGTGAGCGGCATCCCCAAGAACCGCTACCACAACGGCGGCGGCCTGGAGTTCGGCCCGGACGGTTTCCTGCGGGCGACCACGGGTGACGGCCAGAACACCAGCACGGCGCAGAACTGGAACTCGTCGGGCGGCAAGGTTCTCCGCTTCGACACCGCGGGCAGGCCCGCGGCCGGCACCCCTCGCGCCGGCAGCATCGTCTCGCGATCGGGCACTGCAACACCGCGGGGATGGCCAACCCGGTGAAGGCGTGGCCCACCAGCCAGGCCGGTCCGGCCGGCATCGGCTACTACAAGAACGCGTTGTACGTCGATGCTGTCACCGGCAGGCGCGTGTGGAAGATCCCGGTGAACGGCACCACGCTCGGCACCCCGCAGGCGGTGTTCACGAGCTACGGCCGCGTACGGGCGGTGGCTCCGGCGCCGGACGGCACGTTGTGGCTGGGAACGTCCAACCAGGACGGCCAGCCGGATGCGAACGACGACCGGATCGTCTCGACGGACGGCTGAGCCTGGGCCTAGTTGCGGGCTGCGGGCATCCGGCGGAGCTGGTCCAGCACTGCCGGATCCTGCAGCTGCATCCACTGGATCACCTCGGTGTAGGTGGCGCACACCGTTTCCGGCTTGTCGCACACGTACGCGAGGAACTGCTCCATCGCGTTCGAGAACGCCGAACCGTTCCACTCGTTGAAGTGGTTGCCGATCACGAGCGGCGCGCGGTTGCCGTTCAACGCGGCCTGGTGCACCGACTTGTACGTGTCGAAGACGATCTGGGCGAACTCGGTCGCGCGGTGGGGTTCGTCCCTGGCGCCGTTGAGCGCGTACCAGAGGTTGAAGTCCATCATGACGACCTGCCTGCCCAGCGCGGGAACCCTCACCTCGGGCATCGGGAACTCGTATAGTCCGTTTTGGACGGACGGCCACTGCACGCCCAGCGCAACCTTGCTGGTGTCGTAGGCCAGTCCGTTGGCCGCCATCGCGGGGAAAGCGTGGTCCCAGTTGCCTTCCAGGCACGGCGTCCGTCCACCCCGGACAGCGCCGTCGGCGAGCTTGAAGCCTGCGGCACGTGCCCTGTCCACGATCTGCTTGAACTGGGCGAGCTCCTCGTTCCACGCCTTGCTGTCCCACTTGTCGACCGACGGCTGGGTGCCGCCGGAGCAGAAGTGGCCGTTGTAGTGCGTGCCGATCTCGTGGCCCTCGTCGATCACCTGGTTGAGGTAGCCGATGCGGGCGGCGATGTCCTGTTTGCTGCCACCGAAGGAGATGTCGGAGACGCCGCGCTTGAGTCCCGCGGGCGGCTGGTACTGCATCTTGTCCTGGTCGGCCAGCATGTACACGCCGGACAGCAGACCGGTGACGTGCGCCTTCTTCTCCCTGGCGATCGGCAGGACCTTGTCCCAGTGCTGCTTGGAGACCGCGCCGTCGAAGGAGAACAGCACGAACTGCGGTGGCTTCTCACCGGGTGCGAGCTTGTGCATCCACGGCTGCTGCTGCAGTTGTTCGGGGCTCGGCGCGGGAACTGCCGGCGTGGGGCCGGCGTCCTTGGGGGCGGGCAGCCGAGGTGCCATCGGCAGGGGACCGGCGTCCGCCTGGCTCTGCTGGTCCTTGGTCGGGCCGAGAGTCATCACCAGCACGAGGGCCAGCGCAAGCGCCAGGCCCGTGGTCAACCATCCCCACCGTTTCACACTTATGGAGACGACTGGTCACCCGAAGGGGTTGCTTCATTACGCAACGGGTTCGGCGATCACCACGCGGTTGGCCTCGTAACCCTGCTGGCCTCCGATCCACGTGCCGCCGCAGGTGACCAGCACCAACCGGTGCGGCCCGCGCGGGCCGAAGAACTCGACGGCGCGGGCAGGCAGTTCTTCCTTGCGCACCGTCTCGATCTGGTTGATGCGGAACTTGAACTCCTTGCCGGCACTGTCCGCGATCACGACCTCACGGCCGTTCTGGGCCTGCCACAGCTCGGCGAAGGGACCCCTGGCGCCCTTCCAGTCGACGTGCCCGGCGAGGACCGTCGCGCCTTCCTGCTCCGCGAGCTCGGCGCCCCACCAGGTGGCCTCGGCGATGCCGTCGGGAACGGGCAGCACGCCGTCCTTCACCTCGCGGCGGACCAGCGTGGCCGTGCCTCCCGAAGGCAGCCGGACCGAGCCGGGACCGGCCTTGGGCGGCGCCGGTTGTGGTTGCGTGGGCTCCGCGGGCTTGGCGTTTGCCGTGTTCGCGCCACCGACCAGCCCGGTGAGGTCGGCCCCGCGGCCGGTGCTGAGGCTGTCAGCGACCGGCCCCGGCCCGACCACGGGGATCTCGTCCGCGACCGCGTGCCCCTTGAGCACCTCGGTCCCGGACGCGGTGACCAGCACGCTGGTGGCGGCAACACCCGCCACCAGCGCGCCGGTCAGAAACGCCTTGGGACTCACTGCCTGCGCCACACCAGGAAGCCTGCCAGCGCCGCACCGAGCAGCACGAGGCCACCCACCGCGAGCATCACACCCGGACGCAGCTGCGTTTCGAACGACGCGGTCGCGACGGGCGTCTTGCCGTCCTGACCGGCCGGGATCGTGCTGGGCACGACGGGCTTGTTGGGCTTGTTCACCAGTTCGAGCGCGAGCGTCTGTCCTGCCGCGAGCGTGCCGCACGAGGCCGGTGGTGCCTTCGGGTCGAAGAACTCCTCGTACCCCTTCGGTGCCGCCACCTCGACGAGGCAGATCTCCTGCGGGGTGCGCAGGTCCGGGACCTCGACCGTGCCGTCGGCACCGGTCTGCAGCACCAGCGGCTTGCCGTCGGTGCCGACCAGCTCGGTGTCGTCCTGCTTGAGCGCGGGCTTCGTCTGGTCCTTGGACGTGACGCGCAGGGCGACGCCCGCGATGGCCTTCTTGGTCTCCGAGTCGATCTTCGTGATCTTCACCTTGCCGGGCGCGGTCTTGGCCTGTCCGGTGGCGTTCGCGCTCAGCTTCTTCTCGCCGCCCGTGGTGACCATGCGCTGCATGTTGTCCGTCGAGATCGGCTGGTGCACGACCGGCTTGTCGGCGGGGGAGTCCGCGTTGGCCGCGATCGAGGGCTTCGGGCCCGTGGGGAGGATCTTGATCGTGGCCGGGCTGCCGTCGGCGCCCGTGGTGGCCTTGCCGCCGACACTGCCGTCGACGAGCGTCGCGTCGGTCAGCGTGAAGTCGATCGGCGCGCTGGGCACGCCCTGGCCGTTCGCCTTGACCAGCGACACGGTCCAGCTCGACTCGGTGCCGATGATCAGCGGTTCCTTGGGGGCGGTGGCGCTGAGCGTCCACGGGCCGCGGTTGGCCTCGGCGTCGGCTTTCAGGCGCGCGACGGTGTCCATGACGGCGGGCGGCAGCTTCGAGGCGTAGAACGCGCTGTCGTAGGCGAGGTACTTGGGGTCGGTCGCGCCGAGGTTCACGTTGCCGTCGACAGGAGAGGTCCAGGTGTGGAGGAGGTGCGCGAGCGCGGCCGCCTCTTCCGCGGACTTCGTCGTGGAGTAGCGCAGCAGGAGGTAGGAGATGTTCGCCGCGATGTCGGACGGGAGCTTCTTGCCCGCCTTCGTCAGCAGCTCGTCGCCTTCCTTGTAGCCGACGTTGCTGTCCGGCGCGGGCAGTGCGTACTGCACGCACCACACGTGCTTGTTCTGCCAGACGTAGGACCCGTGCCACTCGCTGCCCGGTGTGGCGTTGGGCTGGAGCCCTGACGCGTTGTGGCCGATGCCCTTGACGCCGACTGCTGTCGCCGTCGTGGGTGCGGTCAGGAGTGCGAGACCCGAGACCACCGCCACGGCGGCAAGACGTTTCCAGCCCATTTTGGATCTTGGTCCCCTCTGACCTGTGGTAACTCCGCGTGCGAGCCTGGCGGTACCCCACACCGGGTACAAGCCGCCACGAGGGGGAAGTGTGTCGTCACCGTCCGTGTGAATGTGATTGAAATGTGACGCGCGTTACTCGCTTCAGGAGTGACACGCCGCGACACGCCGTAGTCTCACTACGCTCCGGAGTTAGCGCAGTATTTGCGCACGTGTGATCGTCGTCAGGGGTAAAGTCGCCTTTACCGACGGGGAACCTGGCACCTAGCGTGCTCGTTGTACCCGTGACGGCGTAAAGCAACGCCCCAGGAGGACCAGGTGCGCTCCAGCAGCAACCCGGCTTTCCGTAACCTGCCGACCGGCGGCGGGTACGGAGGCTATGCAGGCTTCGGCCAGCCAGAGGCCGGCTACCAGCAGGCTCCGCCGCCGCTGACCAGCGAGCGGCCCATGACGATCGACGACGTCGTCACGAAGACCGGCATCACGCTCGCCGTGGTGGCCGCGACCGCCGTCGTCACGTACGTGATGCAGTGGTGGAACCTTCTGTTCCCGGCCGCGATCATCGGCCTCGTGCTCGCGCTGATCATCATGTTCAAGCGCATGCCGAGCCCGCCGCTCGTCATCGCCTACGCGGCCGTCGAGGGCATCTTCCTCGGTGCCTTCAGCGGCATCATCGGCGCCATGATCGACCGCTGGACCGGTCCGGGTCAGGGTGTCGTCGTGATCGGCCAGGCGATCATCGGCACGATCGGCGTGTTCGCCGGCATGCTGATCGTCTACAAGACGGGCGCGATCCGAGTCACGCCGAAGTTCACCAAGTGGATCACCGGCGCGATCATCGGCGTCGCCGTCCTCATGCTCTTCAACCTGATCATGAGCTTCTTCACCGACGGCGGCCTCGGCCTCCGCAACGGCGGCGCGCTCGCGATCATCTTCAGCCTCGTCTGCATCGGTCTCGCGGCGTTCAGCTTCCTGATCGACTTCGACGCCGCCGACCAGGCGATCCGGGCCGGTGTGCCGGCCAAGTTCGCGTGGCAGATCGCGTTCGGTCTCACGGTCACCCTGGTGTGGCTGTACACCGAGATCCTGCGCCTGCTGTCGTACTTCAACTCGGACTGACGTCCCGGGGGTTTCCGGAGGGCGCTTCGCTTCGGCGGGGCGCCCTCCGGCGTTTGGGGGTGGAGTGAGCAAGAGGTTCGGAGAGGCGATGCGGCTGATGCGCCGCCGCAACGGCCAGGACTGCGAAACCGGCTTCGCCATGCTGAAGCCCCACGCGGCGGAGCACCTCGACGAGCTCATCGAGGAGTTCCACCGCGAGGAGGACGACCAGGGCCTGCGCGCCTGGTTGCTGGAGCTGATCGGCGAAGCCGGGGATCCCAGGGCGTTGCCGCTCTTCGTCGCTCACCTCGACGACGAGCGCTTCGGGGACTGGGCGATCTGGGGCCTCGAGAAGCTCGACACCAAGGAAGCTCGGACGGCGCTCTACCGCCACAGGTCGAACAAGCACACCTAGGGGAGATCCGTGGATCACGCGTACCGGCTGGAGATGAAACCGCCCGCGGTCGACGACTACCTGCGCCTGCGCAAGGAATCAGGCCTCAGCGCGCGCACCGTCGAAGAAGCCGAGAACGGCATCAACGGCGCCTGGGCCAGCGCACACGTCGTCCACGTGGAGTCAGGCGAGACCGTGGGCATGGGCCGCGTGCTCAGCGACGGCGGCTGGTACTTCCACATCATCGACATGGCGGTGTTGCCGCACCATCAGCGCAAGGGCATCGGCGACGCGATCATGACAGCGCTGCTGGACCGCATCGGCGAACACGCGCCGAACGCGTACGTCAACCTGCTCGCCGACCCGCCCGGCCGTCGTCTCTACGAACGGCACGGCTTCACCGAGAGCGCACCGGCGTCGGTCGGCATGAGGCGGGTCTAGGCCCGCCAGCGGACATCGGGCAGTTGCGTGCCCACCTTGATCAGGCAGGTCGTGCAGAGGGCGCCTGCCTGGGCACGCGACACCCGCTCATCGGGTACCGAGTGTTCGCAGACGGCCTCGTAAAAGCTGCGGGAACCGTTGGCTTGGTCGAGGGAGAAGGCATGGCATTGCAGGTCGTATTCGCTTTGCCACCACACGTACGGCATGTCCGACCCTCCTTGCTCATCGCGGTAGGGACGGACTCCCCCTCGCCTGATGACGCCGTTACGCGACGAATTACGTCATCGGCAGAAAGGTGGCAGGCAAGTAGCTCCGTTCGGGTGAAGCGGAGCTACTTGCAAGCGTCAATTTGCAGATCTTGGGGATCTCAGCTCAGGCGCTCGATGACCATCGCCATGCCCTGACCACCGCCGACGCACATGGTCTCGAGACCGAACTGCTTGTCGTGGAACTGCAGGGAATTGATCAGGGTCGAGGTGATGCGCGCACCGGTCATGCCGAACGGGTGACCGACGGCGATGGCGCCACCGTTCACGTTCAGCCGGTCCAAATCGATTCCGAGGTCCTGGTACGAAGGAATCACCTGGGCCGCGAACGCCTCGTTGATCTCCACGAGGTCGATGTCGGAGATCGACAATCCGGCCAGTGCCAGCGCGCGCTTCGAGGCCTCGACCGGGCCGAGACCCATGATCTCCGGCGACAGGCCGGAGACGCCCGTCGACACGATCCTGGCGAGCGGGGTGATGCCGAGCTCTCGCGCCTTCGTGTCGGACATGATCACGAGAGCCGCGGCGCCGTCGTTCAACGGGCAGCAGTTGCCGGCGTTGATCCGGCCGTCGGGGCGGAAGACCGGCTTCAGAGAAGAAACCGCCTCATACGTCACGCCCGCGCGCGGGCCGTCGTCCGCGGAGACCACGGTGCCGTCGGGCAGCGTCACCGGAGTGATCTCGCGGGCCCAGAAGCCGTCCGCGATCGCCTTCTCGGCGAGGTTCTGCGAGCGGACGCCGAACTCGTCCATCTCCTGCCGCGAGACGCCCTTCAGCAGCGCCAGGTTCTCGGCGGTCTGGCCCATCGGGATGTAGATGTCCGGGACGACGCCCAGCGAACGCGGGTCCACCCACTCGTCCGCACCGGACTGGGCCACCGAAACGGTCCGGGCCTCGGCGTCGGCGAACAGCGGGTTGTGGGTGTCCGGCCACGAGTCGGAGCTGCCCTTCGCGAACCGCGACACCGTCTCGACGCCGGCCGAGATGAACACGTCGCCCTCGCCCGCCTTGATGGCGTGCAGGGCCATGCGCGTGGTCTGCAACGACGAGGCGCAGTACCGCGTGACGGTCGTGCCGGGCAGCGAGTCCTGCCCGAGCAGGACGGCCACCACGCGCGCCATGTTGAAGCCCTGCTCGCCGCCGGGCAGGCCGCAGCCGAGCATCAGGTCGTCGATCTGCGCGGGGTCGAGCTGCGGGACCTTGTCGAGCGCTGCTCGCACCATCTGTGCGGCCAGGTCGTCCGGCCGCACGTCCTTCAGCGAACCCTTGCCCGCGCGGCCGATGGGGGAGCGGGCGGCGGAGACGATCACGGCCTCAGGCATCACGAAACTCCTCGTTGAGAGTCAAGGTCGCGGTCGAGCGTAGTTAACGCCCGCTCACCCCGGCCAGCGCACGTGACGCGAATTTCGAAACTCAGGCGTGCCGCCTTTGCAGCCACCCCGGCACGCGGGACGGCCGCAGCGCGAGAGCCGCCGCCGACCGCCTCGGCAACGCGGGCGTGCCCCAACCCGGCCACAACCCCACCACCTGGCACAACGGCGCCAGCAGCACGCCGGCCGCGGCCTCGTAACCGACGGCGCTGGGGTGAAAGCGGTCGGAGCTGAACATGTCGACGTGCCGCGCCATGAACTCGGGCGCCAGCAGGTTCGCTAGCGACACCGGCACTCCACCCGCCCGCGACACCTCCGCGGTCTGCGCCTCGGCCAGCCGCAGGCTGTACCTGTGCCCGACGTAGCGCAACGGCTGCGGAATCGGCCGCACGATCCCGAGATCGGGGCAGGTGCCGACGACGACACCGCAGCCGGCGGCGCGCAGCTTGCGGACCTGCTCGCCCAGCAGCCGCGCCGACTCGCCGACGCCCAGCCGGGAGGTGACGTCGTTCGCACCGATGATGATCAGCGCGACGTGCGGTGCGTCCCGGACGGCCGCGTCGACCTGCGACACCAGGTCCCGCGTCGTCGAGCCGCTGACGGCGTAGGTCGAGAGCCGCACCGGCCGTCCCGCCTCCTCGGCCAGCGCCTGGGCCAGCAGCACGCCCGGCATCTGCGAGGGATGCGTCACACCGACACCCACCGCCATCGAGTCGCCGAGCACGGCGAACCGCAGCGGGTCGCCGCCGTCGTCGGAGTAGACACCGTCCGGCGCGGGCCACAGGTGCTCCAGCACGCCGATGGCGATCCGGGCGCGTCTGCCCTGCTCGCTCAGCAACCCGACCAGCGCACCGGAGAGCCCTCCGAGCGTCGCGGCGGTCATGGCCACCGCTCGCAGCGTCCTCAGTCCGATCATCCGCAACACCCCCTTTCCGGGGAAATCGTCGGCACCGCCGTTCGAATCAACCTCCGCAGCCACTAGAGCTAGGCTTCGTTTTGCTATCTCGGAGAGTGGGAGTGGGGAGTAGATACCGGTGGAGTACGCCGAGCACGTCGTCGACCTGGTGGGCAACACGCCGCTGGTGAAGCTCAACTCCCTGACCTCGGGGATCAAAGCCACGGTGCTGGCCAAGGTCGAGTACCTGAACCCCGGCGGGAGCGTGAAGGACCGCATCGCGCTGCGCATGGTGGAGGCGGCCGAGAAGTCCGGTGAGCTGCAGCCCGGCGGCACGATCGTCGAGCCGACCTCCGGCAACACCGGAGTCGGGCTCGCGCTGGTCGCCCAGCGCAAGGGCTACCAGTGCGTCTTCGTCTGCCCGGACAAGGTCAGCGAGGACAAGCGCAACGTCCTGAAGGCCTACGGCGCCGAGGTCGTGGTGTGCCCGACCGCCGTCGCGCCGGAGCACCCGGACTCCTACTACAACGTCTCGGACCGGCTCGTCCGAGAGATCCCCGGCGCGTGGAAGCCGAACCAGTACGCGAACCCGGAGAACCCGGCGAGCCACTACCACCAGACCGGGCCCGAGATCTGGCGCCAGACCGAGGGCAAGATCACGCACTTCGTCGCGGGCGTCGGCACCGGCGGCACCATCTCCGGCACCGGCCGCTTCCTCAAGGAGGCCTCGAACGGCGCCGTGCAGATCATCGGCGCGGACCCGGAGGGCTCCGTCTACTCGGGCGGCACCGGCCGGCCGTACCTGGTCGAGGGCGTCGGCGAGGACTTCTGGCCGGAGACCTACGACAAGACCATCTGCGACGAGATCGTCGAGGTCTCCGACGCGGACTCGTTCGACGTCACGCGCCGCCTCGCCCGTGAGGAAGGCCTGCTGGTCGGCGGTTCGTGCGGCATGGCGGCCGCGGCCGCGCTGCGCGTCGCGAAGGACCTGCCGGAAGACGCCGTCGTCGTCGTGCTGCTGCCCGACGGTGGCCGGGGCTACCTCTCCAAGGTGTTCAACGACCGCTGGATGGCCTCCTACGGCTTCCTCCCGCCGGACTCGACCGGTGCGACCGTCGGCGACGTGCTGCGCCGCAAGGGCGGCAAGCTCCCCGACCTCGTCCACGCGCACCCGAACGAGACCGTCGGTGACGCGGTCGCGATCCTGCGCGAGTTCGGCGTCTCCCAGATGCCCGTCGTCAACGCCGAGCCGCCCGTCATGGCCGCCGAGGTCGCGGGTGCGGTCAACGAGCGCGACCTGCTCGACGCGCTGTTCACCGGCAAGGCGCAGCTGTCGGACCGCCTCGACAAGCACATGGGCGCGCCGCTGCCCACGCTCGGCGCCGGCGAGCCGGTCGGTGTCGCCATGAACGCGCTGTCGAGTGCCGACGGCGCGCTCGTCCTGGAGGACGGGAAGCCCGCCGGAGTCGTCACGCGGCAGGACATTCTGGGGTTCTTGGCTGGTCGCTGAGCGTAGAAGCGGGTGCGTCCGATAGCGTGACGCCCCAGATCACCAGTCTTACTCACACACGGCCCAGCCAAGGGGGTTGGAAACCGGATGAACGCTCCGCAGCCGCCAGGAAACCAGTTCGGCGGTCAGCCGCAGCAGGAGCAGCCCAACGCGGACGCGACGCAGATCGTCCCGGGAGGTGGGCAGCCCTCCGCGGCCAACCCGAACCCGGACGCGACGCAGGTCGTCTCGCCTGGTCAGGTACCTGCCGCACCGCAGCAGAACGCGGACGCCACCCAGGTCGTCAGCCCCGGGCAGGTGCCGCCGGCAGCTCCCGGTTCGGGTGGCTTCCCGGCGCAGGGACTCGGCTCCGGCGGGTTCCCCGCCCAGCAGCCGCCCCCGTACGGCGCCCCGCAGCAGCAGGCCTACGGTCAGCCGCAGCAGCAGCCTTACGGCGGCGCTCCGCAGTCCAACCCGTACGGCCAGCCGCAGCAGCAGGCCTACGGTCAGCCGCAGCAGCCGTACGGTGCTCCGCAGTCGAACCCGTACGGCCAGCCGGCCGCGGGCGCGTACGGCCAGCCCGGCTACGGCATGCCCATGGCGCCGCCGCCGCCGACCGGCTACGCCGAGTGGGGCTCGCGCTTCGTCGCCTACCTGATCGACGTCGCCGCGCCGCTCGTCGTGGTCTACGCGATCGTCTTCATCCTCGGCCTGGTCGCGGCCAACGCTCCTGACGCCGCTGTCGTGTTCGGCCTGATCGGGCTCGTCCTGTGGCTGGGCTACGCCGGCTTCGTCATCTGGAACGTGATCATCAAGCAGGGTCAGACGGGCCAGACGATCGGCAAGAAGATCGCGAAGATCAAGCTGGTCGGCGAGGAGACCCAGCAGCCGATCGGCGCCGGCACGGTCTTCGTGCGCCAGCTGTGCCACATCGTCGACGCCCTGCCGTGCTACGCGGGCTTCTTCGCCCCGCTGTGGGAGCCGAAGAAGCAGACCTGGGCCGACAAGATCATGAAGACCATCGTGGTCAACGCCCCGGAGACCGCTTCGCCCTACGGCGGCAGCGGTGGTTACCCGCAGCAGCCCGGTACCGGTGGCTACCCGCAGCAGCCGGGCACCGGCGGTTACCCGCAGCAGCAGCAGGGTGGCTACGGCCAGCCGCCGCAGCAGGGTTACGGGCAGCAGCAGGGCTGGTAATCCCCAGCACGCACCCAGCCCCCGGTCACTTCCCAGTGGCCGGGGGCCGGCTCGTTTCCGGGGGAGTTCACTGCGTGGACTCGTGCCGTCGACCGCCAGATGGGTGAGTACCCTTGGGAGATGAGCACCCCTTACGGCTTCGCGACCAGGGCGATCCACGCCGGCCAGGACCCGGACCCGACCACGGGTGCGGTGAACGTGCCCATCTACGCGACGTCGACCTACGCCCAGGACGGCGTGGGCGGGCTGCGTCAGGGCTTCGAGTACTCGCGCACCGGCAACCCGACCCGCCGTGCGCTGGAGACGGCCCTCGCCTCGCTGGAACGCGGCCGCTACGGCCGTGCGTTCGCCTCCGGCATGGGCGCGACCGACGCGGCGCTGCGCACGTTCCTCAAGCCCGGCGACCACATCGTCATCCCGAACGACGCGTACGGCGGCACGTTCCGGCTGATCGACAAGGTCTTCTCGCAGTGGGGCGTCACCCACTCGCCGGCACCGGTCACGGACATCGACGCGATCCGCGCCGCCATCCGTCCCGAGACCAAGCTGGTGTGGATCGAGACCCCGACCAACCCGCTGCTGAACATCGGCGACATCGCGGCCATCGCCGAGGTGGCGCACGCCGCGGGCGCCAAGTTCGTCGTGGACAACACCTTCGCCTCGCCGGCCCTGCAGACGCCGCTGGAGCTCGGCGCCGACGTGGTCCTGCACTCGACCACCAAGTACGTCGGCGGCCACTCCGACGTCGTGGGCGGCGCGCTGATCACCTCGGACGAGGAGATCGACGCGGCGTTCGGCTTCCTGCAGAACGGTGCGGGCGCGGTTCCCGGCCCGTTCGACGCGTTCCTGACGTTGCGCGGCCTCAAGACCCTCGAGCTGCGCATGGAGAAGCACTCGGACAACGCCGAGCTCGTCGCCGAGGCCCTGGTGCGGCACCCGAAGGTGAAGAAGGTGCTGTACCCCGGCCTGGAGTCGCACCCGAACCACGAGGTGGCGGCCAAGCAGATGCGCCGGTTCGGCGGCATGGTGTCGTTCATCGTCGACGGCGGCGAAGAGGCGGCGCTCGAGGTGTGCGCGCGGACCAAGCTGTTCACGCTGGCCGAGTCGCTGGGCGGCGTCGAGTCGCTGATCGAGCACCCCGGCAAGATGACCCACGCGTCCACCGCCGGGTCGATGCTGGAGGTGCCGGCGGACCTGGTGCGCGTCTCGGTGGGCATCGAGTCCGGTGACGACCTCGTGGCCGACCTGCTCGAAGCCCTCGGCTGAGTTTCCGGCAACGCGAACGGCCCCCTCCGGCTGGAGGGGGCCGTTCTGCGTCTCACGGTTTCTTGGAGCCGCCGAACCTGTCGACGTTCTCGGCCTCGGCTGTCGGCGCCGCCGGAAGGTCGGCGCCGTTCACACAGCCGCCGACGAACTCCATCGACTCGCCTGTTCGGACGAAGCGGCCGGCCTCGTCACACCCGGCGTGCGCCACGGTCAAGAACGCAGCTCCGGTCAGTGCCGCAGCCGTGGTCACGGCTCCGACCAGCGGAATCACCGCGGCCACGCGTCGTGCGAATGCCATGCCACCTCCCCACGATGTGTATCCCCCGTAAAGCACCTTACCGGGGGAACGCCATCAGAGGTTGCCGCGTCGCTCCTGCTCGCGCTCGATCGCCTCGAAAAGGGCCTTGAAGTTGCCCTTGCCGAAGCCCAGCGATCCGTGCCGTTCGATCAGCTCGTAGAAGACGGTCGGACGGTCACCGATCGGCTTGGTGAAGATCTGCAGCAGGTAGCCGTCCTCGTCGCGGTCGACCAGGATGCGGTGTTCCTTGAGCACCTCGATGGGCACGCGGACCTCGCCGATCCGGGCACGCAGCTCCGGGTCGTCGTAGTAGCTGTCCGGCGTCTCCAGGAACTCCACGCCCGCGTCGCGCATGGCCGTGACCGTGCGGATGATGTCGTTGGTCGCCAGCGCGATGTGCTGGACGCCGGCACCCTCGTAGAACTCCAGGTACTCGTCGATCTGCGACTTCTTCTTCGCGATCGCCGGCTCGTTCAGCGGGAACTTGACCCGGTGGTTGCCGTTGGAGACGACCTTGGACATCAGCGCCGAGTAGTCGGTGGCGATGTCGTCGCCGATGAACTCCGCCATGTTCACGAAGCCCATGACGCGGTTGTACCACTCGACCCAGTAGTCCATCTTGCCGAGCTCGACGTTGCCGACGCAGTGGTCGACGGCCTGGAAGAGGCGCTTCGGCGCACCCTCCGGGCGCTTGACGGTCGACTTCCGCGCCACGTAACCGGGCAGGTAGGGGCCGTTGTACTTGGAGCGGTCCACCAGCGTGTGGCGGGTCTCGCCGTACGTGGCGATCGCGGCGAGACGGACGGTGCCGTGCTCGTCGGACACGTCGTGCGGCTCCTCCAGCACGGTCGCGCCCTGCTTGCGGGCGTGCGCGATGCACTGGTCGACGTCGCCGACCTCCAGCGCCAGGTCGATGACGCCGTCACCGTGCTTGCGGTGGTGGTCGAGGAGCGGGGAGGTGGGCTGCACGCCGCCGTGGATGACGAAGCGGGCCGAGCCCGACTTCAGCACGAACGACTTGTGGGAGCGCTGGCCGGTCTCGGGGCCCGCGTAGGCGACGAGCTCCATGCCGAACGCCACCTGGTAGAGCCAGGCGGTCTGCGTTGCGTTGCCCGCGACGAACACCACGGCGTCCATGGCGCGCACGGGGAAGGGGTCCTTGGTCGCGTCGTAGTCGACCAACCCCACGAGCTGCCGGAGCTGGTCGTAGCTCACGTCGTCAAGCTGCTGCGTCATGCCTCACAGCATGAGTCGACCCAACAGGGTGAGCAACAGTCAGCGATTTCACTGTGCATTTTGTACAGTGTTCTATGCCTTCGGATCAACAGAGTGAGCACTCTGACCAGCCCGTGGACGAACTGGACGCACGGCTGCTGTTGCTGCTGACGGACGAGCCTCGGCTGGGAGTCCTCGAATGCTCCCGACGGCTGGGTGTCGCGAGGGGAACGGTGCAGGCCAGGCTGGACCGGCTGGTCGAACGCGGCGTGCTCACCGGGTTCCCGCCGGCGCTCGACCTGGGCGCGATGGGCTACGGGCTGACGGCGTTCGCGGTGGTGGAAATCGCGCAGGGCCGGCGCGCGGAGGTGTGCGAGGGCCTGGCCGCGATCCCCGAGGTGTGCGAGGTGCACGCGACGACCGGCCAGGGCGATCTCTTCGTGCGCATGGTCGCGCGGTCCAACGCGGACCTGCAGCGCGTGGTCGACCACGTCGTCGACGTGCCGCACGTGCGCAGGCTGTCGACCTCGATCGCCCTGTCGACGCCCGTGCCTCCACGCGTGCGACCGCTCCTGGAACGCGTGAAGGGGCGGCCACCGAGGTGACCGCCCCTTGCACGACGTTTGAGTGATTACCCCGCGTAAGGCAACGCCGTGATCAGCGTGACCTTCTGGAGCTTGCCGTTGGGCAGCTCGTACTCCACGGTCTCGCCGTCCTTCGCGCCGTTCAGGGCCTTGCCGAGCGGCGAGGACGGGGAGTAGACCTCCATCTCGCCGTGCGCGCCCTCTTCGCGGGTCGCGAGCAGGAAGGTCTCGGTCTCGTCGTCGCCTTCGTAACGGATCGTCAGTACCGTTCCCGGAGCCGCGACGCCCTTGGTGGTGGGGGCTTCGCCAACCTTCGCGGCCTGGAGCAGCTCGTGCAGCTGGCGGATGCGCGCCTCCTGCTTGCCCTGCTCCTCGCGGGCGGCGTGGTAGCCGCCGTTCTCGCGAAGGTCACCCTCCTCGCGGCGGGCGTTGATCTCGGCAGCCATGACCGGGCGGTACGCGATAAGTTCGTCCAGCTCCGCCTTGAGCCGGTCGTAGGCCTCCTGGGTCAGCCAGGTCACCTGGGTGTCGCTCACGGTCACCAACTCCTCGTCTTGCTCCGGCGCACGTGTGTGTGCCAGATAGTTCCCGGGCCGTGGGCCCGGAACGGAAAAACACGGCCCGCGCCGGGGCCGTGCTTGAGCCTCAATAGTAACACGTAGACAACGTTCAGCGACGGCGATTTGTTCCCCATCTCGCCGTTTAAACCGCAGATCACCCGCTTGGCCGCTAGCTCGTGGACAAGTAGGGGGGAACCTGGTAAGAGCACCCGTACACCTCGCCGGTGACCGGCGGCTTCGAGGTGCGGAGAACTGTTGTCTCAACGACGACGGCATTTCCCGGAGGAACCAGAACTTCGCGTCTACCTGCTTCGTCGCCGTCCTTGGAACGGGCCCGAATGATGCAGACGGCTGGTCGCTCTGGTTGATCTCGGGAAACCTCGAAACTGACCTTCACGCTGTCGTCGCCGAGGAGGATGAACGCCGTCTGCTTCGCCTCGATCGGCTTTGTACCGAGATTTCGGTAACCGACGAAGGCGACCACCGCACCTACCGCCACGGCTACGGCGAGTAACCCCCACCGAGCCCACTTGTTGAGCGGCTTGCGCGTTCTGTTGCCGTACCGCCCCTCGGGGAGCGCGCGTTGCGACACTTTCCCACGCCCTCCTGACCCGCTGGGGAACAATGACGACCGACGTTCAGTTGTTGAGTGTCGCAGGACCATTCACACAGGAGGACCACGGGGGTCATGGCCGACAAGCTGCGCCTTATGGCAGTGCACGCACATCCCGACGACGAGTCGAGCAAGGGCGCGGCCACGATGGCCCGCTACGTCGCGGAAGGTCACGACGTGATGGTCGTGACCTGTACCGACGGAGGCGCGGGCAGCATCCTCAACCCGGCGATGGACAGGCCGGACGTGCTCGAGAACATGATCGAAATCCGCCGCGAGGAGATGGCCCGCGCAGCCAAGATCCTCGGCATCCAGCACCGCTGGCTCGGCTTCAAGGACTCCGGCCTGCCTGAGGGCGACCCGAAGCCACCGCTGCCGGAGGGCTGCTTCGCCCTGGTACCGCTCGAGGAGTCGGTGCCACCGCTGGTGGAGGTGATCCGCGAGTTCCGCCCCCACGTCGTCGTGACGTACGACGAGAACGGCGGCTACCCGCACCCGGACCACATCCGCACGCACGAGATCTCGATGGCCGCACTGGACGCCGCGGCCGACCCCGGGTTCGAGCCTTCGCTGGGCGAGGCCTGGGAGACCCAGAAGGTCTACTACTCGCACGGCTTCTCGCGCGCCAAGCTGCTGGCGTTCCACGAGGCCATGGAGGCGCGCGGCCTCGAGTCGCCCTACACCGAGTGGCTGGCGAACTGGGACGCCAACCGCCCCGACGTGATGGACCGCGTGACCACCAGGGTCGAGTGCGCGGACTACTTCGACGTCCGCGACGACGCCCTGAAGGCCCACGCCACCCAGATCGACCCGACCAGCCGCTGGTTCGCCATCCCGATGGACCTGCAGCGGGACATCTGGCCGACCGAGGAGTACGAGCTCGTGCGCTCCCAGGTCGACTCGACGCTGCCCGAGAACGACCTGTTCGCCGGAGTTAAGGTCTAGGGGTGCTCTCCCCAGACTTCGACCTCGGCAACACGGTGGCCTTCGTTGCCGTGCAGCCGTCGAACACGAACAACGACAAGGGCGGCCAGGGTGAGGACTTCGGCAAGTCCTCCCCGGTCGGCCTCGTCCTGCTGATCCTCTTCTTCATCGCGGTGTTCTTCCTCGTCAAGTCGATGAACAAGCACCTCAAGCGCGTGCCGGCGTCGTTCGACGAGCCTGCTGAGGCCAAGCCCGCGGCCGAGCCGGAGAAGAAGGACTAGCGGCGTGGCCCGGAACGTTGCCGGGCGAATTCGCGGTCAGACGGGTGCCGCGAGGTGCCCTGCTGAGCGTGAATCACCCAGCCGACGTTCCGGGTCACGCCACTAGCTCACCCGCGTCGCGACCACGAACTCGTGCACCGCTTCGAACGCCGGCGGATGCTCGGGCAGGTCGCTGGCCGTCCGCGCGTTCTGCAGCTCTTCGTGCCAGTGCGCGACGTCGGCCTCCAGTCGTTCGGGAGCGGGCCGCTCGGGTACACCGGCCAGTGACCGGTGCTCGCCGAGGACCTTGGCCTCGATGAGCGCCGCCAGGTAGTCCGGCCCGTCGAGCTTGTCCAGCAACGTCGGCAGGTGCGCTACGACCTCTCCGGTGCGCAGCAGGTGCACGCCGGTCAGCAGCGCGCGGAACGTGTAGAGCAGCGGCTTGATCTCGCCGGTCCGCTCGAACAGCCGCCACTGGGTCACCGCGAACCCGCGGTAGTGGTGGCCGTGACGTGACGTGAGGCATCCCGCGGCGAGATCGGTCAGCTTCCGGTGCCCGTCCGTGGTGTGCACGACGAGCGGCGAGAGGAGCTGCTCCAGCACGTAGCCGTTGGGGCGGGTGAGCAGGCGGCAGAACTTCTCCACGTCGTGCGTGACGAGGTCGATCTCGACACCGTCCCGCACCCACATCCGCTCCTTGGTCTCCGGGCCGCGCCGCAGCCCGACGACCTCGGTGAGCGGCAGGACGTGCACGCCGCGCAGGTCCACGTCCGAGTCGCGGGACGGGAAGCCGTACAGGTGCGCACCGGACACGGTCGCGAAGAGCAGGTCGTGCGACTGCTCCGCCACGACCGCGCTCAGGTCAGGAACCTCGTAGCTCACAACGCCCTCCTGCGCACCGAAACCAGCCAGTCCTCCACGCGTGCCCGATCCGGCTCCTCGGGCAGCGGCCCATCCGCGTTCGCGAGTTCCTCACCGAGCCGGTGCGCCCACGCCACCGCGTCGTCCCAAGGCATCGAGCCGTCGCGGATCGCGAGCAACGACCGGTCCGCGGTGATGTCCAACGATCCGGTCCGCATCAGGTGCAGGCCAACCAGCCGCAACCGCACCACGTGCATGAGCTGCTTCGGCTTGAGGTTGCGGCCCGCGCGCGACAGCTGCATCTCCGTCGCGCGCGTGTACGCCCGCACCGCGTACCGGGACAGGAACGCGGGCAGCAGCGCCCGCAGTTCCTCCCCCAGCGGCGTCGTGACCTCCACGAGCGGGCTCACCAGCGTTTCGAGCACCGTCGGGTTCGACTTCAGCGCCAGCCTGCAGAAGTGCTCGACCTCCCAGCTGAGCTGTTCCGGCGAGGGCCCCTCGACCGAGGTCGGCGGCTTGTCCAGGCGCCAGAACGCTTCCGTGGGCGCGACGAACACCCCGCGTCTGTCCACATCAGACTCTGCGGTCGCCAGCCCGTAGGCGTGCGAACCGATGATCGCTTCGAGAATCACAGTCGTGGGTCCACCGGTTCCGATTCGAGCGCCAGCACACCGAAAACGCACTCGTGCACGCGCCACAACGGCTCGCCGCGCGCGACGCGTTCCAACGCCTCGATGCCCAGGGCGTACTCGCGCAGCGCAAGACCGCGTTTGCGGCCGAGAGCGCGCTTGCGCAGCCGTGCGAGGTTCGCGGGCTCCGTGTAGTCCGGGCCGTAGATGATCCGCAGGTACTCCCGCCCACGCACCTTCACGCCCGGCTGCACGCGACCGGTCAGGTTCGCCAGCGGCTTGACGACCATGCCCTCGCCGCCTTCCGCCGTGAGCTCCTCCCACCACCGCACGCCGGCCGCGGGATCCGCGGTGTCGACCACGAGGTGACGGGTCTGCTGGAACAACGATCCTTCCAGTCGGCTCAGCGTCTCGAGGTGCCACAGGTGCGAACGGTCGTGGAACGTGCGTCCCTCGGTCGCCAGCAGCTGGAACGGTGCGATTCGCACGCCCTCCAGCCCTTCAGTGGGCCAGCAGTACCGCTCGTACGCCGCCCGGTAGGCCGAAGCGTTCGCCGCCCGGCTTTCCGTCCGTGCCAAGAGCTCCGCGACGTCCACGCCACGGTCAGCCGTCGTCTGCAAGGCCTCGACCGCCACCGGTAGAGCTCCGCCGGCGGCCGCCCCGACCGCCGCGTACTGCTCGCGGATCAGCCCGGAAGCCTTGGCGTTCCACGGCATCAGCTCGGCGTCGATCAGCAGCCAGTCGGTGGCGAACTCGTCGAACAACGGCTTCGCGCTCTCCCGCACGCGGTCCAGGAGCTCGTCGCCCAGCGTGCCGTCGAAGAACGCGCGTCCGGTGCGCGTGTAGATCGCGCCGCCAACCTTCCGCACCAGCAACACCGCGCGGGAGCCCATGTGCTTCTCCTCGCAGATCACCTCGCGCACACCGGCCGCGAGGTACTCCGCGAACGCCTCGGACGGGTGCTCCAGCACGTCGTCCCGCAGCGAGGTGGCGGTGGGAGCCATCGTCGGCGGCAGGTACAGCAGGTCGTGCGGGTCGATCGCGAACCGGCTCATCAGCTCCAGTGCCGAAGCGGACTGCTCCGCGCGGATCGTCACGGCGCCCATCACCGACGTCTCGATCCGGCGAAGGCCCGTGACATCGGTCAACGCGAGCACGTCCGGCGCCCGTTCCGCCGGAGCCGGTGCCACCAGCGGGCGGTCCGACTCGTACCAGGCCTGATGCGCCTTGACGGAGACGAGCTCCTTCTCCGGGTAGCGCAGCGCGGTCAGCTTGCCGCCGAACACCACACCGGTTTCGAGGCACATCGTGTTGTTGATCCACTCGGCCTCGGGCACCAGCACGTGCCCGTACAGCACCATCGCGGAACCGCGGTAGTCGTTCGCCCACGGGAGGCGCACCGGAAGCCCGTACTCGTCGACCTCACCGGTCGTGTCGCCGTACAACGCGAAGCTGCGCACCTTGGCCGACGCGCGACCGTGGTAGCGCTCAGGCAGGCCGGCGTGCGCCACGACGAGGTTTCCTCCGTCGAGGACGTAGTGCGCGACCAGTCCGTCGCAGAACTTCGTCACGGCACGGCGGAACTCCTCCGGCTCGTGGGCGAGCTGCTCCAGGGACTTCTCCAGCCCGTGCCGCACCGTGACCTTGTGGCCGCGCAACGCCCGCACGAGCTTCTCCTCGTGGTTTCCGCGCACGCTCAAGGCGTGCCCGGCGGCGACCATGCCCATGACCAGGCGCAGCACGCCCGGCGTGTCCGGCCCGCGGTCCACGAGGTCACCGACGAACACCGCCTTGCGGTTCCCGGGCGGAACCGCGTCGATCGCGCGGCCCTCGTCGTCACGAACGAGCGTGTACCCGAGCTCCGTCAGCAGCTCTTCCAGCTCGGCGCGGCAGCCGTGCACGTCACCGATCACGTCGAACGGCCCGGTCTCGTGCCGCAGGTCGTTGAGCAGTTTCTCGTAAACGATCACCGCGCTGTCCACATCGGACTCCGAGCGCAGGACGTGGACACGCTTGAACCCCTCCTTGCCGAGGTACTTCAACGACCGGTGCAACGCCGCCCGGTGCCGCTTGACGACGTGCGCGCCGAAGTCGCGGTCCGGACGCTGGGCGTTGCGCTTGAGACACACGTCGGTCGGTGTGTCGAGCACGATCGCGACCGGCAGCACGTTGGCCTTCTTCGCCACCTCGATCAGCTTGGCGCGGTCGGGTGCCTGCACGTTGGTGGCGTCGATGACGGTGACCTTTCCCGCCTCCAGCCGCTTCGCCGCGACGTGATGCAGGACGTCGAACGCCGCCGCGGACGCCGACTGGTCGTTCTCGTCGTCGGACACCAGCCCGCGGAAGTAGTCGCTCGAGAGCACCTGCGTGCGGAGGAAGTGCTTGCGCGCGAACGTGGACTTGCCGGAACCGGAGGCGCCGATCAGCACCACCAGGCACAGGTCCGGGATCTTCAGTTCCATCAGTTCTCGTCCCCCGAGCTGAACACCGCCATCTGGGTCGGCGCGCCGCGTTCGGCGTCTTCCGGCCCGATCCCCACATAGCGCACGCGGTAGCCGCGTCGTGACGCAACGCCGTCCGCCCACGCCGCGAACTCCGCCCTGGTCCACTCGAAACGGTGGTCGGAGTGGCGCATCTGCCCTTCCGGCAACGTTTCGAAGAGCGCGTTGTACTCGACGTTCGGCGTCGTCACAAGCACGGTCGCCGGACGCGCGACCACGAACACCGAGTGCTCCAGCGCCGGCAGGCGCGACGGGTCGACGTGCTCGACGACCTCCATCAGCACAGCCGCGTCGTAGCCGGCCAGTTCCGCGTCGGCGTACGTCAAAGCCGACTGCCGCAACGTGATCCGCTCGCGCGCCCGGTCGGGCATGCGGTCGAGCCGCAGCTTGCGCGCGGCCTCCTGCAACGCCTTCGCGGACACGTCGACACCGTGGATCTCGGCGAACTCCGGCTCCTTCACGAGTTCACGCAACAGCGCGCCGCCCCCGCAGCCGAGATCGAGCACGCGCTTGGCCCGTGCCTCCTTCAGCGCCTTGATCACGGCCTCCTTGCGCTGTGCGGCAAGGGAGATCTTCGGCTCGGCGAGCGCGTTGTCCAGCTCCTCCGGCTCGACCTCGTCGACCTCGGCGAGGCGTTCCAGTGCGGACAGCACCAGCGGTCGCTTGCGGGCCAGGTACCTGGTGGTGATCAGCTCCTTGTCGGGGTGGCTCGCCAGCCAGCCGTCGCCGGCCTTGAGCAGCTTGTCGACCTCGTCGGCCGCGACCCAGTAGTGCTTGCCGCCGTCGAGCACGGGCAGCAGCACGTAGAGGTGCTTCAAAGCGTCGCTGAGCTTGACGGTGCCGGTCAGCTTCACGTCGCCGTAGCGCGAGTCGCCGTGCCCCTTCGTCTCGACGGCCCAGCCGAGCGGCTTGAACAGCCGCTCCGCGAGCCGGTGCGGCAGCGCGGGAATGCGGATGACCAGCGGAATCGGTGTCTTTGCGAGTTCTGGGTAGCTCTCGCTGCGGCCGTTCATCGCGGTGCGGAACACGCTGCCGAGCGCGACCGTGAGCAACGACCCCGCCGCGTAGGGACGGTCGTTGACGTATTGGGTGAGCGTGCTGCCGGGACCTCGCACCAGCGCGATGGGGTCGACCTCGAGCAGGAGGGCGACCGTGCACTCCTCGTTCGTCGCCTTCGGGTAGAAGACGTGCGCGGTTCCCGAGCTCGTCGAGAAGGACTGAGCCCGGTCGGGGTGCTTGTGCAGCAGGTGACCGAGGTCGGTCGCCGGCTGGTGGGTCGTGGTCATGGTGAGCAGCACGAGCTCGAGTCTGATCGAGAGTCGGTCTCCGCGCTGCTGATTTAGTGTGGAATCCATGAAGAACCGGCTCGCTGACGCGACCAGCCCCTACCTGCTGCAGCACGCTCAGAACCCGGTCGACTGGTGGCCGTGGTGCCCGGAGGCGTTCGAGGAGGCACGACGGCGCAACGTCCCGGTGCTGCTGTCCGTCGGCTACGCGGCCTGCCACTGGTGCCACGTCATGGCGCACGAGTCGTTCGAAGACGCTTCTGTCGCCGCGTTCCTCAACGAGCACTTCGTCCCGGTCAAGGTGGATCGCGAGGAACGTCCGGACGTCGACGCCGTGTACATGGAGGTCACGCAGGCCATGACCGGGCACGGCGGCTGGCCGATGACCGTGTTCCTGACGCCCGACGCGCGGCCGTTCCACGCGGGCACCTACTACCCCCCGACGCCGCGCCCCGGCATGCCGTCCTTCACCCAGCTGATCGAGGCCGTCTCGGCTGCGTGGACCGAACGTCCCGCCGAGATCCTGGAATCGGCTTCCGTTGTCGTGGAAGAGATCTCACGCCACACGGCGCCGCTGCCACCGTCCGCTGTGGATGCGGACGCGCTGGCGGGCGCCGTGGTGTCGTTGCTGGGCGAGTTCGACCGGCGCAACGGCGGATTCGGTGGCGCGCCGAAGTTTCCGCCGTCGATGGTCGTCGAGTTCCTGCTGCGGCACTACGAACGCACAGGTTCGGTCGAGGCGATCTCCATGGCGACCAAGACGGCCGACGCGATGGCGAACGGCGGTATGTACGACCAGCTGGGCGGAGGGTTCGCGCGTTACAGCGTCGACGCGTCGTGGACCGTGCCGCACTTCGAGAAGATGTTGTACGACAACGCTTTGCTGCTTCGGTTCTACACGCACCTGGCGCGGTTGACCGGCACTGAGCGCTACTCGCGCGTCGCCAGGGACACGGCTTCCTTCCTGCTGCGGGATCTGCGCACCGCGGAGGGAGGCTTCGCGGCTTCGCTGGACGCCGACACCGAGGGCGTCGAAGGCTTGACCTACGTGTGGTCGTTCGAGGAACTCGGGGATGCCGCGGCTGCATTCGGTGTGACCGCCGAGCCGAACTTCGAGGACGGCAAGTCGACGCTGCGGTTCGTCTCGGAGCCGGGAGAGGACGTGCGGGCGTCGCTGCTGGCGATCCGTGCCGCCCGCCCGCAGCCCGGCCGTGACGACAAGGTGATCGCCGCGTGGAACGGCGTGGCGATCGCGGCGCTGGCCGAGGCGGGAGCGTTCTTCGGCGAGCCGTCGTGGATCGTGGCGGCGTCGGAGGCCGCGTCGCTGCTGGCCTCGCTGCACCTCGTCGAGGGCAGGCTGCTGCGAACCTCGCGGGACGGGGTCGCCGGCCCGTCGTTCGGCGTGCTGGAGGACTACGGCTGCTTCGCCGACGGCCTGCTGGCGTTGCACCAGGTCACCGGCTCGATCCGGTGGCTCGACCTGGCGTGCGGCCTGCTCGACACCGCTCTCTCTCGTTTCGCCGTGCCGGACTCTCCTGGCGCCTACTACGACACCGCTGACGACGCCGAGTCTCTCGTGCGCCGCCCGGCAGACTCGACCGACAACGCCTCGCCCTCTGGCGCGTCTTCGCTGGCCTCGGCCCTGCTGACGGCGTCGCTGCTGTCCGGTGCCGACCGTTCGTCGCGGTACCTGACGGCGGCGTCGGAGGCCGTCACGCGCGCCGGCTTGCTGGCCGCGCGGGCACCCCGCTTCGCCGGCCACTGGCTGAGCGTCGCGGAGGCGTTGGTCGCCGGTCCGCTGCAGGTGGCAGTGGTCGGCGTCGACGATCCGCGTCGTGCACAGCTGTGGGCGGCGGCGGTCGCTCATGTGCCTGGCGGCGGCGTCGTCGTGGCCGGTGAACCGGGCTCGGTGCCGTTGCTGGAGGACCGACCGCTGGTCGACGAGGCCCCGGCCGCCTACGTGTGCCGCGGCTACGTGTGCGACAGGCCTGTGGTTTCCGTGGATGCCCTGGTCACTTCGCTGTCGGCGAACACCACCCGCTGATTGCAGGCGTAACGTCAGTAATGACGTAATCATGTAATCAGGGGTGGTCGAAATGGGACGTGGATGGCGAGGAAGAGGCGGTTGGCAACAGGCTGACCTGCCGCCGGCCGACGACGCGGCGGCGTGGTTCGCGGGCAGGCTCCCCGACGGCTGGTTCGTCGGCGCGCCAGAGGTGATCGTCGACCGCGAGGAGATCACCGTCGTGGGCACGCTCGCCCCGCTGGAGGGTGAGTTCGACGACGCCTCACGCGCCGCGGCCGAGTCGGGCCGCATCTCCCGCTGGCGGGAGGAGACGCGGTCCGAGCGCATCGAGATCGCGCGCCAGGCCGAACACCGCTACGGCCGCAAGGTCGCCTGGGGAGCCTCGCTCGGTGACACGCGCGAGCTCTTCACGCACCTGGCCGTCCCGGTGATGACGCGCCTGCGCCAGCCGGAACGCCAGGTGCTCGACACGCTCGTGGCGGCCGGCGTGGCCCGCTCTCGTGCGGACGCTCTGGCGTGGGCGGTCCGCCTGGTGGGCGAGCACGCCGACGCGTGGCTCGGTGAGCTGCGCGACGCGATGTCGAAGGTCGACGATCTTCGTTCGCAGGGCCCGGATCTCACGTAGCCGGTGCGGTTGCCAGGGGCCGCTCGCTCGACGGGATGTCGGCGGCGGCCTTTGTGCTGCCCCTGCGAAGGCCGATGACACACCCGAGTGCGACCGTGACAGCCCCGGCAGTGGACACCAGCGAAAGTTCCTGCGCACCCAGCAACACAGACGTCGTAAGGCCGGCCACCGGCATCAGGCCGATGAGCACTCCTGCGCGATCGGAACCCAAGCGGTTCACGGCGAAGTACCAGAGCCCGAACGCGAGTGCCGTCACGACGACGGCCAGCGTTACCAGCGCGAAGGACTGGCGGGCGTCCGGCATCCGCCATCCCTCGATGAACGTGCCCAGCACGGCGCCGATCGCCGCCGCCAGCAGACAGGTCCAGGTCGCCACGCCGAGCACGCCCATGCGCTTGACCACACCGACGGCGAACAGCGTGAAGCAGACTTCGCCGACCATCGTGAGCAGCGCCAGCACGAGGCCCGGGCCGTGCCACGCTCCGCCGCCGGACAACACCACTACGCCTGCTGCCACCACCACGGCGCCGACGACGGCAGCGAGAGAGCGGTTGCGGGCGAGAAGCGCGAGGACGATCGGGGATGAGCCCATCACGGCGGCGACGAAGCCCGGTTCCGCGTACTGCTGGGCGGCGATGAGCAGGGCGTTGAAGCCGAGCATGCCCGAAGCGACGATGCCCAGCAGCGGCGGGATGTCGCGCCAGGACGGCATCGGCAGCCGACGCGCGACCAGCAGCAGGACGGCCGCGCCGAGTGCGTAGCGCATGGCCTGGCCGGTCAGGACCGGGTAGCCCTCGAGCATGCCGGTGATGGGCACTGACGCGCCGACGATCGTTGCCGCTGTCGCTCCCGCGGCCACCGCAAGTTTCATGCCGTTGAGCCTCGCGGCTGACTGGTCCAGGTTTAAGCTCCACTTTGATGACTGCAAACTGGACCACTTTTCGTGAGCTGCTGTTGCCGGGGCACCAGCGGCGGCGTGGCGTGGAGGTCGAGCTGCGCAGGGCCATCCGGGACGGGCGGCTGGTGCCGGGGACGCGGTTGCCGTCGAGCCGGGACCTGGCGACGCAGCTCGGGGTGGCGCGCGGGACCGTCACGTCGGCGTACACGCAGCTGGTGGCGGAGGGGTACCTCACGTCGCGGCGCGGATCGGGGACGACGGTCGCGAGCCTCGGGCCCGCCGGGGCCTGTGGTGTGCCGGAGCCACCGCAGCGGTGGCGGTTCAACCTGCGGCCCGGGTTGCCGGCGTTGGGCGCGTTTCCGCGTGCGGAATGGGTTGCGGCGCACCGAGCGGCGCTCGCCGACCTGCCCGACGACGACCTCGCTTACCCGGACCCGGCCGGATTTGTGGGGCTGCGCAAGGAGATCGTCGACTACCTGGCGCGGGTGCGGGCGGTGGTCGCGCGGGATGCGGTGATCACCAACGGCGCCGCGGACGGGTTGCAGCTCACCGCCCGGTTGCTGAACGGCAGCATCGCCATCGAGGAGCCGAGCCACTTCGGTGGCGAGGACATGTTGCGGTCACACGGGCTCGAAACCGTGCCGGTTCCGGTGGACGACAAGGGAATCCGGGTCGACCTGCTGTCCAAAACGGACTGCAAGGCGGTGCTCGTCACGGCGGCGCACCAGTTCCCGCTGGGCGTGGTGCTGCATCCGGAACGCCGCCGGGCGCTCGTGGAGTGGGCGCGCGAGCGGGACGGGTTGATCATCGAGGACGACTACGACGCCGAGCACCGGTACGACCGGCCAGCGCTCGGGGCGTTGCAGGCACTGGCGCCGGAACACGTGGTGTACCAGGGGACGACCAGCAAGGTGCTGGCGCCCGCGCTGCGCCTCGGGTGGCTCGTGGTGCCGGAGCGGCTGCGCGAGGGCATCGTGAACCGCAAGAAGTACAACGACATGGGCACTGCGACGATCCCGCAGGCCGCGTTCGCGCACATGTTGCGGACGGGCGGCTATGACCGGCATCTGCGTCGTACGCGCGCGCTCTACCGGAAGAGGCGGGACGCGCTGCTGGACGCCGTGTCGGAGCACCTGCCCGCGTGGCAGTCCATCGGTGTCGCCGCCGGGCTGCACGTCGTGTTGCGCATGCCGGACGGGACGGACGACCTCGCGTTGAAGAGCAGGCTTGCGGAGCGTGGCGTGCACGTGTGGGCGTTGGCGCAGTACACGCGTACGCCGATGTGGCCGGGGCTGGTTCTCGGCTATGCGGCGCTCACTCCCGACCGCCTGCGGGAGGCGGTCAAGGAGATCGCGGCGGCCGCTTAGAGGATGTGCTCGCGCATGGTGCTGGCGTCGGTGCCCAGGATGTGTTCGCGCGCGGGGCTGAGGTCGGTGCCCAGGATGTGTTCGCGCGCGGGGGAGATGTCGGCGCCCAGGATGTGCTCGCGGTCGGTGCCGATGCCAGGAGCGGACGAGGCGACGGCGGCGATGAGCAGGGCGGCGGCGACGATCTTGGTAGCGCGCATGACGCGATAAACCCCCAGGTAGAACGGTTGACCTGGTCAGCCTAACCCGACCGTCCAGAAATTGTCAGTGCTCGGGTGCACCATGAGTCCGTGCTCCTTTCCGAAGTAGTCGACACGTCGGCCGCCGTGGCGGCGACGCGATCGCGCCTTGCCAAGGTCAAGGCGTTGTCCGCGTTGCTGCGCTCGGCGTCGGCCGACGTCGTGGTCGCGGTGGTGTCCTTCCTCATAGGCACGCCGCGGCAGGGTCGCATCGGCGCGGGCTGGCGCACGGTCTTCGACCTGTCCGTGCCGCCGGTCGCTCAGGCGGAACTCACGGTCGCCGAGGTCGACGCCGTGCTCGCCGAGGTGGCCGCGACGTCCGGCAAGGGCTCGGCGCAGCGCCGAGCCGACCTGCTGACGGCGCTTTTCGGTCGTTCCACTGAGGCGGAGCAGGACTTCTTACGTCGCTTGCTCACCGGTGAGCTGCGGCAGGGCGCGCTGGAAGGCGTGATGCTGGACGCGATCGCCTCGGCCGCGGACGTGCCGGGCGAGACGGTGCGACGCGCGTTCATGCTGTCCGGCCGATTACCTGAGACGGCGGTGGCCGCGCTGGCCGGCGGCGCGGAGGCGCTGGAGGCGTTCCGGCTGGAGGTCGGGCGTCCGCTGCGGCCGATGCTGGCCTCACCAGCCGAGTCGCTGAGCGAGGCGCTGTCCGAGCTCGGCAGCTGCGTGGTGGAGCACAAGCTCGACGGTGCGCGCATCCAGGTGCACCGCTCGGGCGACGACGTCCGCGTCTACACCCGCACGTTGCGCGAGATCACCAAAACGGTGCCCGAGCTGGTCGAGCTCGTGCGCGGCCTGCCGTGCACGTCCGTGGTGCTCGACGGCGAGACCCTGGCGTTGACCGACGAGGGGAGACCCCGCCCGTTCCAGGAGACGATGAGCCGGTTCGGCGCGCAGGACGAGCGCGAGCTGCTCCTGCACCCCTACTTCTTCGACTGCCTGCACCTCGACGGCAAGGACCTGCTCGACGAGCCGCTGAGAGACCGTCTGACAGCTCTCCGGCAGGTCGCGGGCGAGCACGTCATCCCGGGCGTGCTGGACCCGTCGCCGGACGAGGCGGCCGAGGTCGTCACGGCGTCGCTGAGCGCCGGTCACGAGGGCGTGATGGTGAAGTCGCTCGCCTCGCCCTACGCGGCGGGCAGACGCGGTCGTGCCTGGCAGAAGGTGAAGCCGGTCCACACGCTCGACCTGATCGTGCTCGGGGTCGAGTGGGGCAGCGGCCGCCGCCGCGGATGGCTGTCGAACCTGCACCTGGGTGCCCGCGACTCGGACGGCGGCCCGCCGGTGATGGTCGGCAAGACCTTCAAGGGCCTCACCGACGAGCTGCTCACGTGGCAGACGAAGGCCCTGCAGGAGATCGCGACCGAGCAGAACGACTGGGTGGTCATGGTCCGCCCGGAGCTGGTGATCGAGATCGAGCTGGACGGCGTGCAGGTCTCGCCGCGCTATCCCGGCGGGGTGGCGCTGCGGTTCGCCCGCGTCGTGCGCTACCGCCCGGACAAGGACCCGTCGGAGGCGACGACGATCGAGGAGGTGAGGGCACTTCTGCCCACCGCACAACCGGACGCGCGCCGGGGTTGAAACTCGCGTGCGGCTAGCCGATGCAGGGGAATAGCGTCGGGCCGGTGACCGATGCTGCCGCGCTGCTCCGTGCGTACGACGATCAGGCCCGCCCCGCCGAGTGGACCGTCCCGGATCCCGAGGCGACCGTCGACCGCGACGGTCCTGTGTTCCGCGTGTCCTGGCCACGTCGGCGAGGCTTCGTGGCCGGACCGCCTGACCTCGGCATCGAAGGCCCCGCACTGGACGAGCTCATCGCGCGGCAACGCGACTTCTTCTCTGCGCGCGACCAGTCCGTCGAGTGGAAGACGTGGGGCCACGACACACCCGCCGACCTGCCAGACCGGCTTCTGAGGGCTGGATTCGAGTCGGACGGCCGCGAGACCGTGCTGATCGGACTGGCCGAGGACATGGTCACGCCGGTCGACCTCGACGGGATCGTCCTGCGGGAGACCAGGGACGAGGCAGACATCCGCCGAGCCGGCGCCGCGTCGTCCGAGGCGTTCGGCAAGGACGTCAGCTACCTCACCGACTACTTGATCGACAAGAGGGACGACCCGGACACCGTCATCGTCGTGGCCGAGGCCGAGGGCCAGATCGTGTCGTCCGCGCGCCTGGAGATCGTCCCGGGCACGGAGTTCGGAGGCCTGTGGGGAGGCTCCACGCTGCAGCAGTGGCGTGGCCGGGGCATCTACCGGGCACTCATCGCGCACCGGGCCGAAGTGGCACTCGCCCGCGGCCTGAAGTACCTGCAGGTCGACGCCAGCGAGGACAGCAGGCCGATCCTCGAGCGGCTCGGGTTCGTCAAGGTCACCACGACCACGGGGTACCTCTTGAAGCGAAGCTGAGACCGCGGATCGTCTGGGTCGATGGCCTGCCCCGGAGTGCGGGCTTCACCGGCCCGGCGCAACGCGCCGCACGGCTCAAGATCTCGAGTTGTCCACAGATTCCGGCGACCTGACCTGCGGAAACGTCCGGAGGGCTAATCTGTGGACAGTCGGGAACCCAAACCGCTTTTCAAGCGTTCCGCAAGGTGAGGAAGCGCGGGGGCTCGGGTCGGACGGAGGGCACGGCCGGTCCTGTTGGGACTGCACGGCTCGTTGGGACTGCACGGCTCGGGGCCAGGAATGCAGGCTCGGTCCGGAACGAGCCGCACCACGGGCCGGAGCGAGCCGCGCCACAGGCCAGGCCGAGCCGCATGCCCAAGTGAGACGTACCGGGTATCGTGGAAGCACGTGCGGTTCATCGAAGGGCATCGACCCTCTTACGACCTGACCTACGACGACGTTTTCCTCATTCCCGGCCGCAGTGCCGTGGAGTCGCGGTTCGGCGTTGATCTGTCCACCTCGGACGGCACCGGGGCCACGATCCCGATCGTCGTCGCCAACATGACGGCGGTCGCCGGGCGGCGCATGGCCGAGACCATCGCGCGGCGCGGCGGACTTGTCGTCATCCCGCAGGACGTGCCCACCGAGGCGGTCGCGGAGATCATCGCGTGGGTCAAGGAGCGGCATCCGGTCTGGGACACCCCGCTGACGCTCACCACGGGCGACGCGGTGGCGGACGCGTGGAACCTGCTGCACAAGCGGGCGCACGGCGCGGTTGTCGTCGTGGACGACGGCGGGCGGCCCATCGGCGTCGTCGACGAGGAGGCGCTCACGGGTGTTGACCGGTTCACGCGCATCGGCGACGTCATGAACACCGATGTCCTGCTGCTGCCGCTCGGCACGAAGCCGCAGGAGGTGTTCGACCAGCTCCACCACAGCGCGCACCGGATTGCGCTGGGCGTCGACGACGACCAGCGGCTCAGCGGTGTGCTGACGGAGCTCACGGCGTTGCGGGCGGAGATCTACCGGCCCGCCGCGGACGCCGAGGGCAGGCTGCGGGTCGCGGCGGCGGTCGGGGTCAACGGCGACGTCAGGGCCAAGGCCGAGGCGTTGATCAAGGCCGGGGTGGACGTGCTGGTCGTGGACACGGCGCACGGGCACCAGGAGAAGATGATCGCTGCGCTCAGGGCGGTCAAGGAGGCCAACCCGAGCGTGCCGGTCGCGGCGGGCAACGTCGTCACCGCGGAAGGTGTGCGGGATCTGGTCGAGGCCGGGGCGGACATCATCAAGGTCGGGGTCGGGCCTGGCGCGATGTGCACCACGCGCATGATGACCGGTGTGGGGCGGCCGCAGTTCAGCGCGGTCGCGGAGTGTGCGGCGGAGGCGCGCAGGCTCGGCAAGCACGTGTGGGCCGACGGTGGTGTGCGGCACCCGCGCGACGTGGCGTTGGCGCTTGCGGCGGGGGCCAGCAGCGTCATGGTCGGCAGCTGGTTCGCCGGCACTTACGAGTCGCCTGGCGACCTGCAGCGGGACGAGCGCGGAAACCTCTACAAGGAATCCTTCGGAATGGCCTCGAAGCGTGCCGTGACTGCCCGGACGCGCAGCGACAACGCGTTCGACCGGGCGAAGAAGGGGCTGTTCGAAGAAGGTATTTCCACTTCGAAAATGCGCTTGGACCCGGTGCGCCCGAGCGTGGAGGATCTGCTGGACGCCATCACGTCCGGCGTTCGCTCGGCCTGCACGTATGCCGGTGCGACCTCGTTGGAGGAGTTTCACGCCAAGGCTGTGCTCGGCATCCAGTCGGCGGCTGGATTCGCGGAAGGGCGGCCGTTGCCAGGGGGATGGTGAGAAGTGGACGACGCGGTTGAGGTGAGAGAACTCCGCAAAGTCTATAAAACCGGACAAAAACCGGCGGTGGACGGGTTGAGCTTCACCGTCCGCCGCGGTGAGGTCTTCGGATTGCTCGGGCCGAACGGCGCGGGCAAGACGACCACGGTCGGCGTCCTCACCACGCGCGTCCGCCCCACGTCGGGGCGGGCGCTGGTGGAGGGGGTCGACGTGGTCACCGACTCGAAGCGCGCGCGGCAGCTGCTGGCTGTCGTGCCGCAGCGCAACAACCTCGACCGTTCGCTCAACGCGCGGCAGAACCTGTTGTTCCACGCGGCCTACCACGGAATCGGGCCCGCGGAACGCAAGAAGCTCGCCGACGACATCCTCGAGCGGATGGGGTTGAAGGACCACGAGAACGCGCTCGTCGACACGTTGTCCGGCGGGCAGGCGCAGCGGTTGATGATCGCCCGCGCGCTGATGCACCGCCCGAAGGTGTTGTTCCTCGACGAACCCAGCACCGGCCTCGACCCTCAGGCCAGGCTCTTCGTTCACGAACGCGTCGCCGCACTGCACGCGGAAGGCGTCACGGTCGTGCTGACCACGCACGACATGGACGAGGCCGCGAAGCTGTGCGACCGCGTCGGCATCGTCGACCACGGCAAGCTGCTCACGCTGGACACGCCCGCGGAGCTGACGAGGAGCCTGCCCGGTAGCAACACGGTCAGCGTCACGGTCGGCCCGAACGGCCACGAGCCCGCGAAGATCACTCAAGCGCTGTCCGAAGTGGACGGTGTGCAGCGGGTCGAGGACGTGAACAACATGTTCCGCGTCTACACCGACGTCGACACCGCGGTCACGTTGCCGGCGGTGCTGAACGTGCTGCGGGACCTCGACGTCGTCGTCAGCGACGTCGCGATCGGCAAGCCCAGCCTGGAAGACGTCTTCATCCACCTGACCGGCAGGGAGCTGCGGTGAGCCAGCTCAGGACGTTCCAGGCGATCCTGTGGCGCGACGTCTTCGTCACGGGCCGCGAGCTGCCGAGCTTCCTCGCGCAGGTGATCATCCAGCCGTTCTTCATCCTCTTCATCTTCGCGAAGGTGCTGGGGGACATCGGGTACGTCCAGGACGACTTCGCTCAGGTGCTGCTGCCCGGCATCATCGCGATGAACGGGTTCCTCGGCGCGTTGCAGAACACGACGCTGCCGCTGGTGCTGGACTTCTCCTGGACGCGGGAGATCGAGGACCGGCTGCTCGCACCGATCTCCATCCCGCTGGTCGCGGTGGAGAAGATCGTGTTCGGCGCGATCCGCGGGTTCTTCGCGGCGGTGCTGATGGTGCCGGTCGGGTTCGTGATGCTCGACGTTTCGTGGGCGTGGGAAGGGATTCCGGGCGCCCTGCTGGTGATCGTCCTGGGCTGCCTCGCCGGTGGCGCGGTCGGCCTGGTCATCGGCACGTCGGTGCCGGCTCGCCGGGTCAACGTGATGTTCGCGGTGATCCTTACGCCGTTGCTGTTCACGGGGTCCTCACAGTTCCCGTGGCGATCGCTGAGCGACGACCTGCTGTGGTTCAAGGTGATCTGCGCACTCAACCCGTTGACGTACGTGAGCGAGGGCATGCGCGCGGAGCTGGTGCCCAGCGTGCCGCACATCCCGTTGCCGATCGTTTTGCTGGTGCTCGTGATCGCGATCGCGGGCTTCGGCGGGCTCGGCCTGCGCGGCTTCATGAAACGCGCGCTCGACTAGCGATGCGAAACGGCCCCGCGCCACGAAAGCGCGGGGCCGTTCCACTCAGGACGCGACTATGAGGCGTAGTCCTCCAGCATCTCGGTGACGAGGGCCGCGATCGGCGAACGCTCCGAGCGGGTCAGGGTCACGTGTGCGAAGAGCGGGTGACCCTTCAGCTTCTCGATCACCGCCGCCACGCCGTCGTGCCGGCCCACCCGCAGGTTGTCGCGCTGCGCCACGTCGTGCGTCAGCACCACCCGCGAGTTGCTGCCCAGGCGGGACAGCACGGTCAGCAGGACGTTGCGCTCCAACGACTGCGCCTCGTCCACGATCACGAAGGAGTCGTGCAGCGAGCGACCGCGGATGTGGGTGAGCGGCAGGACCTCGAGCATCCCGCGGTCCAGCACCTCCTCCAGCACCGCCTGGCTCACCAGCGCGCCGAGGGTGTCGAACACCGCCTGCGCCCACGGCCCCATCTTCTCGTTCTCGGTACCCGGCAGGTACCCGAGCTCCTGGCCACCGACCGCGTACAGCGGCCGGAACACCACGACCTTGCGGTGCTGCCTGCGTTCCATCACCGCTTCGAGGCCGGCGCACAACGCCAGCGCCGATTTGCCGGTGCCCGCACGTCCGCCCAGCGAGACGATGCCGACATCGGCGTCGAGCAACAGGTCCAGCGCGATCCGCTGTTCAGCGGACCTGCCGTGCAGTCCGAACGCCTCCCGATCTCCGCGCACCAGCCTGATCTGCTTGTCCGCGGTCACCCGGCCCAGCGCACTCGACGTGCCCGCCAGCAACCGGAGTCCGGTGTGGCAGGGCAGTTCCGCGATGTGCTCCAGGTCCTCGTACTGGGTGGGGTCGACGACGTTCTCCTTGAACAGGCTGTCCACCAACGACTGAGGAACGTCCAGATCGGACATTCCCGTCCAGCCGGACAGGGTCACGTCGTGCGCCCGGTACTCCTCCGCCTGCAGGCCGACCGATCCGGCCTTGACCCGCAGCGGCATGTCCTTGGTCACCAGGGTGACGTTTCGCCCCTCAGCAGCGAGGTTGAGGGAGCAAGCGAGGATCCGGGCGTCGTTGGAGTCCGTTCGGAAACCTGATGGCAACACCTCCGGGTCGGAGTGGTTGAGCTCGACGTGCAAGGTGCCTCCCAGATCTCCTATGGAGATCGGTGAATCGAGGCGACCATGCCGCAAGCGCAGGTCGTCGAGCAGACGCAGTGCTTCCCTCGCGAACCAGCCCAGTTCGGGGTGGTGGCGCTTGCCCTCCAGCTCGCTGATCACCACGAGCGGCAGCACGACCTCGTGCTCCGCGAAACGGGTGGGGGCGAGAGGGTCGGACAGCAGTACCGACGTGTCCAGCACATATGTGGTGATGGCTGGAGCGGCGGACTTGCGCCGGGGGGAGGAACTGCGCGATGAGCCTGAGGAACGGCTCGCGGGACGTCGTGCGTTCACGGCAACTCCCTCACGAACGCGGCACCCGCGTCCGCTCCTCGCTGGGCCAGGCACCACCCTGATCGGTCGTCTCACCTTCCGCCGGTGTCGGCGTCAGGCAGGTCGACCACGAGGGCCGGGTGCCGGCCCCCTCGCGACGTTGTCTGCCACGATCAGAGCCTCCCTGCGCGGTCCGCAGTGGTCGCGTCCCGCCGCTTTCGAAGTTACCTGCGGAAGTACCCCGTCTGCATGAAGCCACACAGGTGAATCCCGATTTGTCATCTGCCGGAAAACAACCCGAAACGTGACCGTAGCCGTGTTTTCGCTGGTCAGATGCCATTTTCGTGGCCGTTGCGGGCCAGCCACGACAGGCCGTCCCGAACCTGGGATTCCAGGGATTTCGGCACCAGGGGCTCGTCGAGAAGTCTCAGATAGCGGGAGTCGAGCGACTCGCCGGGCGCGCGGACGTCCAGCCAGGCCCTCACGAGGCGCACTCCTTCGACGTATGTGGTGGTGTACGCGCGCCACAACGGGTCGGCCAGAAAACGAACCATCTGCCGTGCGCGGCGGTCGGGGACTAGCAGCCACCTGCGCAGATGCGCAACCACGTCATCCTGATCCGCACCCCGATCGTGTAGCAGCAGGGCGGCGTCCTGCCGCACGGTGAGCAGGCCGGACGCCGCCGATTCGACCTTTTCGGACAGTTCGCCGTCCATTCGCAACCCGAGGTCGCGGAAGATCTGCTCCGTCCAGACGCCCCAGCCCGGCCCGACCGCGGCGTGCAGGCCGAGGTCCGCCATGCCCTCGGCCATCAGGCACTGCGGCGTGTTGATCAGGAAGATCGACTGCTCGGCGTGGCCCCGCTTGGCGACGAGTCCCGCCTCCTTGCGGCAGTGCTCGGTGTGGTGGCCCGGATAGGACTCGTGGGCGACCAGGTGCGGCAGGTTCGACATGCGGTGGTTCAGGTCGGCGTTGATCGCGACGCGCGACCGGTAGCCGCCGAGGTAGTAGTTGAAGCCGCTCCACGGCTTGTTCGTGACGACCTGGTACTCGACGATCTCCTGCTCGGGCAGTGCGTACTTGCGCCGCACGCGGTCCCTCAGGGCGCTGGAGGTGGCCTGGACGGCGCCCTGGAGCCTGCGTGGGGGCACCTCGTCGGCCGTGCGGAAGGCGTTGAGGCGTTCGGAGAGCGAACCGGCACCCGGCAGCAGCGCGTCGAGGTTGCGGTGGGCCTGCGCGTACGCGTCCTCGTCGCCGGGGCGGATGCGGACCTGGAAGTACCGCTCGACCTCGTCGATGAACGCGATGCGTTCGCCAGCGAGCTTGCGCGCGGTGCACTCCAACGCGGTGAGGTGCGCCTGGAGGAACTGTTTGCGCTGGTCAGCGAGGTCAGTGTCGACGAGCTCACGCCGGAGCTGCCGCGCGTGGTCTGCCAGCGCCTTGGGGTCGAGGCGCGGCTCGTTGTCGACGGCGCGGCTCAGTGCCGGGTCGCCGGTGAACGAGTCGACGAACCCGGGCACCAGGCGCCCGAGCCGCAGCCCAAGAACCAGGTATCCGCGCACGAGCTCGTTGGCCTCCATGAGTCGGAGAGCGTAGAGCGTCTACCACGCCGCCTTACTCGCGACCGAATCGTGAATCGAAGACCACCTGAACGGGCAATGTTGTTGATCTTGCCGTCACACAATGGGGTCATCGGGGCCACCAATCGGGATCAACACCGATAACGTCTCCGCCCGGAGACCCCACCCTCCGGAGATCCCCGAAGGCTCCGGAAATGACGGGATAACCCGACATGAAGGAGATTGACGTGAAGAAGGCTTGTGCCGCGGTTGCTGCCGCAGCTGCGCTGTCTCTCGCGTTCGCCCCGGCCGCCATGGCCGGCGAAGGCGACGGTGGACACCACTGGACGAACGGCCCGCTGCTCGTTCTGCTGAACGGCAACAACACGAACGTGAACGTCGGTGCCTGTGGCAACAACGTCGGCGTTCTCGGCGGCGCTGTGCCGATCAACTCGCCGTCCATCACCGAGACCTGTGCCGCCGGCGGCATCGTCGACGAGGGCTGATCTCCCTTTTTCTCTGCGTCTGGGGGCGTCATTCGTGGCGCCCCCAGACGTTTTTCCCGGTTTGAAACTCGTTAAGGAGAAAATCGTGCTGAAGAAGGCAGGTGCCGCTCTCGGCGCGGCCGCCGCGTTCCTGGCCGTTGGCAGCCCGGCGATGGCCGTTGAGGGCCACGAGTGGGAGAACGCGCCGCTGCTGGTCGTCGGCAACGCCAACAACACGAACGTGAACGTCGGCGTCTGTGGCAACAACGTCGGCGTTCTCGGCGCTGCTGTGCCGATCAACTCGCCGTCGATCACGGACACCTGCGCGGTCAGCGGCATCGAAGACGGCGACGAGTGGGGCCACGACGACGAGGACTGATCCTCTCGTAGCTGAAAGGGGCGCTCACCTCCGCGGTGGGCGCCCTTTCTGCTCAGCTGCCGTACCTGCGGTGGCGCTTGGCGTACTCGCGCATGGCCCGCAGGAAGTCCGTGCGCCGGAAGCCGGGCCAGTAGGCCTCGCAGAACCAGAACTCCGAGTGCGCCGACTGCCACAGCATGAACCCGGAGAGCCGCTGCTCACCGGACGTGCGGATGATCAGGTCCGGATCCGGCTGCCCGGACGTGTAGAGGTGCTCCGCGATGTGGTCGACGTCGAGCACCTCGGCCAGCTCTTCGATGGTGCCGCCGCGCTCGGCGTGCGCCTGCAGGAGTTTCCTGACCGCGTCCGCGATCTCCTGCCGGCCGCCGTACGCCACGGCGACGTTGACCTGGATGCCGCCGCGGCCCTTCGTGCGCGCCGCGGCGTTGGTGAGCCGCTCGGCGTGCTCCTCGGGCAGCATGTCGATGGCACCGACGTGCCTGACCCGCCACGGCTTGCCGTCCTCGGCCAGCTCGTCGGTGATGTCGGCGATGATGTTGAGCAACGGCGCCAGCTCTTCGGCGGGCCGGTTGAGGTTGTCGGTGCTCAGCATCCAGAGCGTGACGACCTCGACTCCGGCGTCACCGCACCAGTCGAGCAGCTCGAGGATCTTGCGCGCCCCGGCCCGGTGCCCGTGCGCGACGTCCGTGAACCCGGCCTCGCGCGCCCACCGCCGGTTGCCGTCGAGGACGACGCCGACGTGTTTGGGCACCTGTGTCCCGCTCAGCTCGCGCCGGAGAATCCACTCGTAGAAGTGGATAGCGACGTCTTTCACACGGGTGCGGAGTGCCACGTCCGAACAGCGTACGCCGTGCAACCTTCATCACTGAGTCGCGGTCCCGAAACCTACGGTCGCGTAACCTGGGTTCTCGTGACCACTGCGACCATTCCTCCACAGCCCGGACTGCGGCCGCGACTTCGTGGGTGGCTGCACCTCTGGTCCTTCATCGTCTCGGTGGCGACCGGCGCGACACTGATCGCGCTGGCGGCCTCCACGGTCTCCGGCCTGGCGGCTCTGGCCACTTCGGTGTACGGGGCCACCGTTCTCGGCTTGTTCGGCGTCTCAGCGCTGTATCACCGCGTCACCTGGAAGTCCGACCGCGTCCGGACGTGGATGAAGCGCCTGGACCACTCGATGATCTTCGTGTTCATCGCGGGCACGTACACGCCGTTCGCGCTCCTGGCGATGGACCAGGGGACCGGCCGCGTGGTGCTGGCCATCGTGTGGACCGGCGCCATCCTGGGCGTCACATTGAAGCTGGCGTGGCCGCACGCGCCGCGGTGGCTCGGGGTGCCGATCTACATCGCGCTCGGCTGGGTGGCGGTGTTCGTGCTGCCTGAGCTGCTGCACCACGCCGGAGTCGCGGCGCTCGTGTTGTTGTTGGTGGGCGGGGCGCTTTACACCGCTGGGGCGGTGTTCTACGCGACCCGGTGGCCCAACCCCTGGCCGCAGGTGTTCGGGTATCACGAGTTCTTCCACGCTGCGACCGTGGTGGCGGCGATCTGCCACTACATCGCCATCTGGCTCGCCATGTACTCCTGATCGGTCAGTCGCCCAGAAACTCCATCGTCAGCGAACGATCCGCAGCGCACACCGCCGCGAGAGCGCGGAGGTCGTCGAAATGACGGCCCTCCGCGCCCACCGCGTCCAGTGCCGCGACGAAGTCGGACATGTCGACGGCGCCCAGCTCGCGGTAGCCGTACGGGTCGATGCGGTTCAGCAGCGGATGGTTCACCCGCTCCAGCAGTGCGCTGAACACGCCGGCTCCGTCCGGCACCACGCCGACCTCCGTCACGCGGCGCCGTGACTCCTTGCGGACCACGCGGACGTCAACGCCCACCGCGCGCCATCCGCAACACGTCGAGCGCCTCGTCCAGCTGCTCCTCGGTCAGCTTCGACGGCACGTGACCGCGCTCCAGCACGACCGCGCGGATGGTCTTGCGCTCCTTCAGCGACTGCTTGGCGATCGACGCCGCCTCCTCGTAGCCGAGGTAGCGGTTCAGCGGCGTGACGATCGAGGGCGACGACTCGGCGTACTCGCGCATTTGCTCGGCCTGGGCCTCGGTGCCGGTCAGCACCTTGTCGGCCAGCAGGCGGGCCACGGCGGCCAGCAGGCGCGAGGACTCCAGGACGTTGCGGGCGATGACCGGCAGCATCACGTTGAGCTGGAAGTTGCCCTGCGAGCCGGCGAAGGCCACCGCGGCGTCGTTGCCGATCACCTGGGCCACGACCATCATCGTGGCTTCCGAGATCACCGGGTTGACCTTGCCCGGCATGATCGACGAGCCCGGCTGGAGGTCGGGGAGGGCCAGTTCGCCCAGGCCCGTGCGGGGACCGGAGCCCAGCCAGCGGAGGTCGTTGGCGATCTTGAACAACGCCACCGCGCACGCTCGCAGCTGGCCGGAGATCTCGACCACGCCGTCCTGGGTGGCCTGGGCCTCGAAGTGGTCGCGGGCCTCGACCAGGGGCAGGCCGGTTGTTGCGGCCAGTTCGGCGGCCACTCGGGCGCCGAACTCGGCGGGGGCGTTCAGGCCCGAGCCGACGGCGGTGCCGCCGATCGGCAGTTCGGCCAGGCGTGGCACGGAGGACTGCAGGCGTTCCGCGGAGTAGCGGACCTGGGAGGCCCACGCGCCTGCTTCCTGGCCCAGCGTGATCGGCACGGCGTCCATCAGGTGGGTGCGGCCGGATTTGACCAGGTCAGCCCATTCTGCGGCCCTTGAGGAGAGCACCGACTCGAGGTGCTCCAGGGCGGGGATGACGTCCGTGACGACCGCTTCGGTGGCGGCCACACGCAGGGTCGTGGGGAAGGTGTCGTTGGACGACTGCGAGGCGTTGACGTGGTCGTTCGGGTGCACGTCGCGGCCCAGCGCGCGCGAAGCCAGGGTGGCGATGACCTCGTTGGCGTTCATGTTCGAGGACGTGCCGGAACCCGTCTGGAAGACGTCGACCGGGAAGTGGGCGTCCCACTCGCCGGCGGCCACCTCGTCGGCGGCGGTGGCGATGGCCGCGGCGAGGTCCGCGTCGAGAACACCGAGCTGGGCGTTGACTCTGGCCGCCGCCGCCTTGAGCAGGCCCAGGGCCCTGACCTGGGCACGTTCCAGGCCTCGACCGGAAATCGGGAAGTTCTCGACCGCGCGTTGTGTTTGGGCGCGCCACAATGCGTCGACCGGCACGCGGACTTCACCCATCGTGTCGTGCTCGACGCGGTACTCCTGTTCAGACATGCATCCGAGTCTCTATGGTCGATCACAGCACTGCCACCCACCACTGGCAGAAGGGCACCACTCATGGAGCTTGACGTCGACCTCCTCGTCGTGGGCGCTGGCCCGACGGGGTTGTTCGCCGCGTATTACGCAGGCTTCCGGGAACTCAAGATCGCAGTCGTCGACGCACTGCCCGAACCGGGCGGCCAGGTGACGGCGATGTATCCGGAGAAGATGATTTTCGACGTGGCCGGCTTCCCCGCGATCCGCGGGCGTGACCTCGTCAACGGTCTGGTGGAGCAGGCAGGGCAGTACAAGCCGACCTACCTGCTCGGTCGCCAGGCGCGCACGCTGGAGTCCGCAGAGGATGGTCTCACGATCGGTCTCGCGGACGGCAGCACGATCAGGGCCGGTGCGGTGCTGATCACGGCGGGTATGGGCGAGTTCAACCCGCGGCCGCTGCCTGCGGGCGACGGCTGGCTGGGTCGCGGCATGGTGCACTTCGTGCCGGTGCTGGCCGAACACGCCGGGCAGCACGTCGTGATCGTGGGCGGCGGCGACTCGGCGTTCGACTGGGCGCTCGCGCTGCACCCGATCGCCGCCAGCGTGACGTTGGTGCACCGCAGGGCCAACTTCCGCGCGCACGCCGCGACTGTGCGGCAGGTGCGGGAGCTCGGGGTCGAGATCATCACCGACGCCGAGGTGCTGGAGCTGCGGGGCGAGCCTCTGTCCGAAGTGGACATCAAGGTCAAGGGTGAGGACGTGAAGACGTTGCCCGCGCAGACGGTTGTCGCGGCGCTCGGGTTCACGGCCGACCTCGGGCCGATCGAGTCGTGGGGGCTGGAGCTCGACCACCGCGCGGTGGTCGTCGACACCACGATGAAGACCAAGCTGGACCGCGTCTACGCGGCCGGTGACGTCGCGCAGTACCCCGGCAAGGTCAAGCTCATCGCCACCGGGTTCGGGGAGGCGGCGACGGCGGTCAACAACATCGCGGTCATGCTCAACCCCTCGGCTCACCTCTTTCCAGGGCATTCCAGCGACGCGAGCTGATCCGCGCTGGCAGGATCCGCGGGCATGGGGAGGCTCGTGGCCGTGCTCGCGGCCTGCCTGCTGCTGGCCGGATGTAGCGACGCGCCGCCGTACGCCGTGCGCAAGGGGCGGCGTCGAGATCGTGTACTCCGATTGCGACAGAGAGATCGAGAAGCTCGTCCGGATCTCGTTCGTCACCGTCGAAGGTGAGAGCTGGGACGAGAACGAGCCGACGATCTGGCAGCTCGACTTCCCCACGCCGGTCGCGTTGACCTCGGTCGAGGTGGGGCGCCTGCCCGATGGCGCCGTGGAGACGATCCCGTGGCGGCAGCCCGGCCCCGACCAGGTGGTGTCCGTCGACATCGCCTACGAGGAACGACCGCACGCCACCGTCCAGGACTTCACCCTCCGGCAGCTCGACGAGGGCAAGACGTTGCATCGGCACAAGTGGATCACGGCGGAGGAGTTCGACAAGCGCTGCGACTGACTACGGCGCGGGCAGCGGTGCCGGGTCGTGCTTCGCCAGGTGCTGGAAGATGATCGACGTGCGGAAGCCGACGATCTCCTTGCGCTGGCTCAGCCGGTCGACGAGGAAGGCGTGCAGGTGCTCGTTGTCCTGGGCACTCACGTGGATCACGAAGTCGTCGCTGCCCGCCATCACGAACACCGACAGGACCTCCGGCAGCTGGGCGGCGAAGGCCTTGAAGGCGTCGATCACGCCGCGGCTCAGCGGACGTACCTGCACCGACACCAGTGCCTGCACCCCGCGGTTCAGCGCGGACGGTGCGATGTCGGCGTGGTAGCCGCGGATCACGCCGCGTTCGCGCAGCAGGCGGATGCGTTCGAGGCTCGTCGACGGTGCCACGCCCACCTTGCGGGCGATGTCGCGGTTCGACTGCCGGGCATCGCGCTGCAGTTCCCGCACGATCGCCGAATCAAGTTCGTCCATCTCGCTCCCCAGCGCTGACTGCCGAACAACGTTCGGCTCGGCACCGAAATCGTTGGTGATCACCCTAACTTCGAAGCCAAAGCATGGCGGAAGTTCGGGAGGAACGCTGATGTGGGAACACGAACGGCTCGTCGTCCGGACCGGGCCGCGGTCGGGGATGACCACGATGGTCGCCCTGCACTCGACGGAGGCGGGCCCGGCGGTCGGCGGGTGCCGGATGAAGGCGTACGAGCGGATCACTGACGCCGTCACCGACGTGTTGCGGCTGTCCAAGGCAATGGCGCTCAAGTGCGCGGCGGCCGGAATTCCGCACGGTGGCGCCAAAAGTGTGATCGTCGTCGATCGGCCGCTCACTCCCGGGCTGAGGCGGCAGGTGCTGCTCGACCACGCCGACCTGATCAACGAGTTCGGCGGCGCCTACCGCGCGGGGCCTGACGTCGGCACCGGGCCTGACGACATGCTCGTGCTCAGCGAACTGACCCCGTACGTCTACTGCCTGCCGGAGGAGCACGGCGGTACGGGCTCGTCGAGCGGGCCCACGGCGCGGGGAGTGCTGGCGGCGTTGAAGGCCGCTTCGCGTCACGTCTTCGGGACGGACGACCTGACCGGCAGGAAGGTGGTGATCAGCGGGTTCGGTTCGGTGGGGGAGCTGATCGCCAGGGCGCTGCGGGGTGCGGAGGTGATCGTGTCCGATGTGGACGAGAGCAGGCGAACGGACGAGTTCGGCTGGGTGCATCCGGACCAGGCGTACAGGGTGAAGGCGGACGTGCTCGTTCCTGCGGCGGTGGGAGGCGTGCTCAGCCCTCAAGTCGTCGAACAGCTGGACGTACGGCTGGTCGTCGGGCCCGCCAACAACCAGCTCACCGACGACAGCGTCGCCGGCCTGCTCGAAGCGCGCGGCATCGTGTGGGTGCCCGACCACGTCGCCAGTGCCGGTGGGGTGATCTACACGCTGGCCAGGGAAGACGACGGCGCTGACCACGAGACCGCGCTGCGGCGGGTGGACGGCATCGGGGTGACAGCCGGGAAGCTTCTCCGTGCGCGCCAGCGGGAAGACAGCGGCATGACTGCGAACGCCGGTAGCATGGGTGCCTGAACTGCACGGGTTGCGCGTGTCAGGGGGATGCGCGGCAATGCAACCCAGGGGGAATCTGGTGATTCACGTCTACTGGGCCGACATCGTGCCCGGCACGCCGTGGTGGGCAGGGCCGGTCACGCGCGAGAGGCCGCGCACCGTTTACTGGCAGCCGTTGTCCGAGCTGGTCGAACGGCGGGTCAACGCCGAGGTCGACACGTTCGGGTGGGGGTCCGACGTGCTGGTCGAGATGACGGTGCCGAGCCGCCTGATTCCCGACATCGCGGTGATGCCCGGGTTTGCCGTGGTGCAGCTGGCGCTGCCGGACGCGCTCAACCGGAGCCGGAACGTCGAGCTGGTCGTGGCTGCGCTGGAGGACGGCGTGCACACCGCGGTGCAACGGGTGGCGCGGCGGCTGGGAGCCGGGTACTCGCGGGTCGAGGCGGAGCCGCGAAGTCTCGAGCACCCGCTCCGGCTCAGCACGCTGGCCGGGCGGTTCGCCGGGACGATCGCGCTCGTGTCGCCGCGGACCTCGTCGGACGAGTTCATGGCCTCGTTGCCGGCCGAGGAAGTCCAGTGGGAGGGGCACGAGGGCTGGCGGATCGTCAGGGCCACCAGGGAACCCGCCGGCAGGCCGGTGTCCGATGTGGACTTCAGCGCGGTGGACGTGCCGGTGTTGCTGGACAACCTGTCCGCGGATCCCGGGGTGGCGCTGGTGGTGGTCGGCAAGGAGCTGGAGCGGCTCATCGGATGGCTGCCCACCGGCCTCGCGGGTCGCGTCTCCGTGATGGGGCGCGACGACGGATGCTGGTGGGCAGCGATCAGTTAGGGCAGCACCTGGACCTTCTCGCCGATCGCCAGGTTGTCGTAGAACACCAGCGACGCGTCGGCGCTCAGCCGGATGCAGCCGTGCGACTGGACGTTGGTGTCACCCTGGTGGAACGCGATACCGCTCGTGGTGAAGTACACCGCGTTCGGCATCGGGCCGTTGTAGGGGACGCTCCAGTCGTTCTTCACCTTGCGCAGTACCGAGAACGTGCCGACCGGGGTCTCGTACCCCGGCTTGCCGTGGCTGATCTGGACCGGTCCGTAGCTCACCTTGCCGTTGTAGACCAGCCATGCCTTGTTGGAGTGCTTCTCCAGACACGCTCCGTTGTAGACGGTGCACCCCGCCTGCGCCTGCGCGGGTACCGCGAAACCGAGGAGCAGGAGCACCGTCGCGATGAGAACTCGCATCTCACATCACCCCTCAGTGGTGGAGTAACCACTATCCGGTGATCTCAATCATCTGCTTATGGAAGAACCTGAACCTGCTGGCCGACGAAGAGGTTGTCGTAGAAGACCTGCGAGGCTTCCCAGGTCAGGCGCACGCACCCGTGCGACTGGGAGTTCAGGTCGCCCTGGTGGAACGCCACACCGTCGTAGGTGAAGTACACGGCGTTCGGCATCGGGCCGTTGTACGGGATGCTCCAGTCGTTCTTCACCTTGCGCAGCACGGAGAACATGCCGACCGGGGTGCCGTACCCCGGCTTGCCGTGACTGATCTGGACCGGGCCGTAGCTCGTGACGCCGTTGGTGACGAGCCAGGCCCGGTTCGTGTGCTTCTGCACGCACGCTCCGTTGTGGACGGTGCAGCCGGAGGCGTGTGCGGGTGCCGCGAGGCTAAGCAGCAGAAGGGCCGTTACGGCCGTGGTTCTCATAGTTGATCATCATGAGACCACCTGAACCGTCTCGCCAATCGACAGGTTCTGGAAGTAGTACTGCGCCGCCTTCGGGTCCAGGTGGATGCAGCCGTGCGACGGGTCGGTCAGCGAGCCCTCGTGGAACGCGATACCGCTGTGGGTGAAGTACGTCGACCACGGCATGGGCGCGTTGTACGGGCGGCTCCACTCGTCCTTCACCTTGCGCAGCACCGGGAACTTGCCGAGCGGCGTCTCGAAGCCCTTGCGCCCGTGGGTGATCGGCGCCGGGCCGTAGACGATCTTGTCGCCGCGCAGGACCCACGACTGGTTCGTGGAGAGCTGGATGCACGCGCCGTCGCTGATGTCGCACGGCGTCGGCTTCACGACCGGAGCGGGAGGCGGTGGCGGCGGGGAAGGCGTCTCAGAGGAAGACACGGGCGCCGGCGAAGACGCGGGCACAGGCGAAGAAGACGATGACGAAGGCGCTGCAGGAGTTTCAGCGTGCACGGTTCCCTGCGCACATCCCGCCACCGACATCAACGCGACCGCCGCGAGCAGCATCCGCATCGCGCACCCCCTAAGTGATTCATCCTTTGCCGAAGTAGACGACTGGACGATCACCGGGGTTGCAAAGCGAGGGCCCGCCTCCCATAACGGTTGGGAGACGGGCCCTCAAAACGCGTTTACCGGTTTACACCGAGCCCGCGTACTGGCTGATCCACGAGCGGAAGTACGGGACGTCCACGTAGATCGACGGAGCGGTCGCGCAGGTCGCGCCACCACCGGAGCGGCTCGTCGCGCCGATCAGCTCCCAGCGGCCGGACACCGACTTCACCTGCGGGCCACCCGAGTCGCCGTAGCAGGCGCCCTTGTTGCCGTCGGTGTTGTTCGTGCAGATCTCCGAGGCGGCGTTGATGCCGGAGCACCGGCTGTCCGAGACGATCGACGTGTCAAGCTCCTGCAGGGTGATCGGAGCGCCGCAGCCGCCGCGGATCGGACACGTCTGGCCCCAGCCGATGATCCGCGACGGGGTGCCGACCGGACCGGACGTGGCCGCCACGGCGGCGGGAGCCTGGCTGACCGAGGTGGACAGCTGGACGAGCGCCAGGTCGGCCGACGGGTGGTTGATGATCCGCGACGCGCGGGCCACCGTGCCGCCGCTGGTGCGGTTGGTGGTGCCGATCCGCGCCTGGGTCGACGACGGGGTGCGGCCCTGGACGCAGTGCTTCGCCGTCACGACCCAGTTGGACTTGATCAGCGTGCCACCGCAGAAGTGGCTGCCGGAGGTGCTCTGCAGCGAGACCATCCACGAGTAGACCTGGGTGGCGTTGCGGCCACCGACGATCATCGGCGAGACGTCGCCGTCAGGGTTGGGGGTCGGAGCCGCGGTGGCCGCGGCGGCCGAAGCGAGCAGGGCGCCCGCGGCCACGGCGATTGCGGAGAACAACGAACGTGCCCTCATCGTTGAGCTTCCTTCCTGATCCCGGCGCAGGGTTGCCGGGGTCAGGACGGAAACTAGGGACGAAAGTCACACGATGACTAGGGTCACTCGTCTGGTTACTAAGCGTTCACAGTTCACCTTTTACGGCAGCGGCTGCTGCACGTCCTCCGGCAGGTCGAAATCGACCGAGGCGTATTCGCGCAGCTTGTGCAGGCTGTGGAAGCCGTCGATCATGCGGACGGTGCCGGACTTCGATCGCATGACGATGGACTGCGTGGTGCAACCACCAGCCCGGTAGTGCACACCGCGCAGAAGGTCGCCGTCGGTAACGCCCGTGGCGCAGAAGAAGACGTTGTCGCCCGACACGAGGTCGTTCGTCGTGAGCACGCGGGAGAGGTCGTGGCCCGCGCCGATCGCCTTCTCGCGCTCCTCGTCGTCCTTGGGCCACAACCGGCCCTGGATGGCGCCACCGACGCACTTGAGCGCCGCCGCGGCGATGATGCCCTCCGGCGTGCCACCGATGCCCACGAGCATGTCCACGCCCGACGTGGGACGCGCGGCCGAGATCGCGCCCGCCACGTCGCCGTCGGAGATGAAGTGGATGCGGGCACCGGCCTGGCGCACCTCGCGCACGATCTGCTCGTGCCGCGGGCGGTCCAGGATGCACACGTTCACGTCGGAGACGTCGCTGTGCTTGGCCTTCGCGACGCGGCGGATGTTCTCCGCGATCGGGGCGGTGATGTCGATGACGTCGGCCGCCTCCGGGCCCACGGCGAGCTTCTCCATGTAGAACACGGCGGACGGGTCGAACATGGCCCCGCGCTCGGCCACGGCCAGCACGGCCAGCGCGTTCGGCATGCCCTTGGACATCAGCGTGGTGCCGTCGATCGGGTCGACGGCGACGTCGCACTCGGGGCCTTCGCCGTTGCCCACCTCCTCGCCGTTGAACAGCATGGGCGCCTCGTCCTTCTCGCCCTCGCCGATCACGACGACACCGCGCATCGAGACGGTGTGGATCAGCTTGCGCATCGCGTCGACCGCGGCGCCGTCACCGCCGTTCTTGTCGCCGCGTCCCACCCACCGGCCGGCAGCCATGGCCGCCGCCTCAGTGACGCGCACGAGCTCCAATGCCAGGTTGCGGTCGGGGGCTTCGCGACGTCGTTCCGCGGGGGTGTTCACCATTGCGCGCCTCCATGCGACTACTCAGCGTGCCGGATTTTGTGATCGGCAGCTGAATCCTTGCACGGGATCAGCCCTCGGAAACGTCTTCCTCGACCACAGCGAGAGCTGCATCGATTCGCTCGCGCGCTCCGGCGAGATGCTGCTCACACGTCTTGGCGAGCGCCTCACCGCGTTCCCACAGCGCGAGTGAGTCCTCCAGCGACAGGCCACCGGCCTCCAGCTTGCGGACCACCTCGACCAACTCGTCACGGGCGGCTTCGTAACCGAGTGTTTCCGAACTCACGCGGACTGGCTCCTCAGACGGCTCAGCACGGTCGCGACGGCCAGGTCGTATCCGACGAGAGCCTCCGCGAACTCCTCACCGTCACCCTCTCGCACGGCCTCGTCGATCAGTGCCTCGGCCTCCGCGACACGCCGGTACTGGACCGTTCCCGCGGTCGCCTCGCTCAGGTCGTGCAGCGTGAGGATCAGCGTGCGGCGGCTCGTGGTGTCGCAGTCGCCCACCAAGGCCGTCCAGCACTCCGCGGCGGCCCTGTTCGCCGCCTCCGCCTTGTTCCGCAGCCCGGAGGCGCACTCGCCGGCCGCCTCCATGGTCAGGGGCAGGAACACGGCATCACGCATCATCGGAACCTCCCCCTTCCGCACTGGTCACGGTTGCCTGCACTGCTCCGTCAACGACGCGTACCCGCAGCTGTGTTCCGCTCGGGGCGTCCGTCACAGAACGCAACACGCCGTCGGGCCCGTCAGGTGTGACGAGTTGCACAACGGCGTATCCGCGGGCCAGCGTGGCGGCTGGTCCGAGGGTCGTCAAGCGGGCTTTCGTCCCTGATAGGTGGACGTCTTCCCGATCGAGACGTTGCGTGACCGCCCTACGGCCTTGTTCGCGAAGACGATTCACTTCTTCGGCACGGCGCTCCAGCGGACCGTACGGATCCGAAAGTACTGGTCGCGAGCGCAACGCGTCGAGCAGTTTGCGTTCCCGGTCGACCCAGCCGTGCAGCGCACGCCGTCCGCGATCGCGCATCTGGCGGACGCGTTCACTCTCTTCGGCGACGTCGGGAACCACCCGTTTGCCCGCGTCGGTCGGCGTCGAGCAGCGGACGTCCGCGACGTGGTCGACGAGCGGGGTGTCCGGCTCGTGCCCGATCGCCGACAGCACCGGCGTGCGGCAGGCCGACACCGCGCGGCACAGCGCCTCGTCGGAGAACGGCAGCAGGTCCTCCACGCTGCCGCCGCCGCGGGCGACGATGATGACGTCGCACTCGGGATCCCGGTCCAGAGTGGACAGTGCGGTGATCACCTGGGTGACCGCCATCGGGCCCTGCACCGCGACGTTGATGACGCGGAAGTGCGCTGCGGGCCAACGGTTGCGCGCGTTGGTGAGCACGTCCCGTTCCGCTGCCGACGCACGGCCGGTGACAAGACCGATCTTGTTGGGCAGGAACGGCGGACGGCGCTTGCGGCGCGGGTCGAACAGGCCCTCGGCGTGCAGCAGCTTGCGCAACCGCTCGATGCGCGCGAGCAGCTCACCGATGCCGACGGCGCGGATCTCGTCCGCGCGCAACGACAGCGTGCCCCGGTTCGGGTAGAAGCTGATCTTCCCGTGCACGACGACGCGGCTGCCCTCGGTGAGCTGCAGCTCGCGGATCATCCCGGCGTTGCAGGTGATCGACATGGACATGTCGACGCTCGGGTCGCGCAGCGTCAGGAACGCCGTCGAACTGCGCGCGTTGAGCTGCGTGACCTGGCCCTCGACCCAGACGTCGCCGAGCCGGTTGATCCAGTCGAGCAGCTTGCGGGCGACCGTCCGCACCGGCCACGGGTTCTCCGGCGTGGATTTTGCTTCGCTCACGACTGAGCTTTCACCGTCGCGATCCGGCGGTTGAGCATGCCGACGAACTCAGGCCTTCCGGCGTGAGCCTTCTCGTAGCGCAGCAGTTCCTCCAGCTGCTCCTCGCTCAGGTTGCGCAGCCGAGCGCGCAGCTGGGCGATCGACAGCTCGTCGTAGGTCGGGAGGAACTCCGGGACCTCCGCGATCGCGCGCTCCTCCTCTTCCCACGGATCGTCGGCGGGGACCTCGGCGGTGACCGGCGTCTCGTCCTCGTCGAACGTCGCCCACTCCGGCTCTTCTTCCACGGGCCTCAGTCCGGAGAGGACGTCGTCACCTTTGATGGCGAGTTCGGTCACATGCTGCTGCACGCGCATGGACAACTGCATCGCCTCGCTGACCACCGTGAGCGGGAGTCCGGCGAGCTGCTGCGGCAGCTTGCGCGCCTGTTCGAGGGCGGTCACCGCGAGTCCAGCGGCGACGCGGACCGTCAACGGCAGTGGCTTCATGGCCCCTAGCCTGCCGCAACTGCGGCTGAGAAGCGAAGAACTCGGCCTGGGTACCCTGGTGTCATGCCCAAGCGAGTCCTGTTGGCGAAGCCGCGTGGTTACTGCGCGGGCGTTGATCGTGCCGTCGAGACGGTCGAGCGCGCCCTCGAGCAGTACGGCGCACCCGTCTACGTGCGCAAGGAGATCGTCCACAACAAGTACGTCGTGGAGACCCTGTCCGACCGCGGTGCCATCTTCGTCAACGAGACCGACGAAGTTCCTGAGGGCGCACTCGTGGTGTTCTCAGCGCACGGCGTGTCGCCGGCGGTCCACGAGGAGGCGGCGCAACGGTCGTTGCGCACCATCGACGCCACGTGCCCGCTGGTGACCAAGGTGCACAAGGAAGCCGTGCGCTTCGCCAAGGAGGACTACGACATCCTCCTGATCGGCCACGAGGGCCACGAGGAGGTCGAGGGCACCGCCGGTGAGGCCCCCGACCACGTGCAGCTCGTCGACACCGCGGAGGACGCGGCCACGGTCGAGGTGCGCGACCCGAGCAAGGTCATCTGGCTGTCGCAGACCACGCTCTCGGTCGACGAGACCATGGTGCGCGTCCGGCAGCTCAAGGACCGCTTCCCCGAGCTGCAGGACCCGCCGTCCGACGACATCTGCTACGCCACCTCGAACCGCCAGACCGCGGTGAAGACGATGGCGCCGTCGTGCGACCTCGTGCTCGTCGTGGGCTCGAAGAACTCGTCCAACTCGGTCCGGCTGGTCGAGGTCGCGCTGCAGAACGGCGCGAAGGCCTCGTACCTGATCGACTACGCCAAGGAGGTCGACCTGGCGTGGCTCGAGGGCGTCGAGACCGTCGGCGTCACGTCGGGCGCGTCGGTGCCGGACATCCTGGTGATGGAGCTGCTGAAGTTCCTCGAGTCGCACGGCTTCGGCGAGGTCGAGGAGATCACCACGGCCAACGAGAAGATCGCCTTCTCGTTGCCGCGCGAGCTCCGCAAGGACCTCGTGCGCTAACGGATCGTGCGGAGGGCCTGGTCCACGTCCAGGCCCCACACGTTCACCGCGTCGGTCCCGGCCGACACCACCGCGGCGCCGTCCGGTCGCCACGCCAGGTGCGTGACCGGCTGGTTGTGCCCGCGCAAGGTCGCCCACGAGGCTCGCGCGCCGACGTCCCACACGACGACGTCCCGGTCGCGGCCGCCGCTCGCGAGCCGGGCTGAGTCGGGGCTGAACTCGAGTGCGGTCACCCCCTGGGTGTGGCCGCGCAGCTCACCGACCAGCCGCCAGGCCGAGGTGTCCCACAGCGCGATCAGACCGTTGTCGTCACCGGTCGCCAGCAACGTCTTGTCAGGTGACAGGACCATCGCGCGCACCGGACGCTGGTGCGGGCTGTGCACGGCCTTTTCCTCCCACGACCTGATGTCGCGCACGCTGATGCCGCCGTCCTCACGCCCGATCACGATCTCGTGGTCGGATCGGCCGAAGACGGCGGAGGTGCGCTGTCCCCACGCCAGCCCGCCGATGAGCTTCGGCTGCGCGGCCTCGGCGACCGGCCACACGCCGTCGGGCACCTCGCTGCCGATCGCGAGCAATGACTTGCCGCTGAACTCCAGCGCCACCGGCTGACGCCCCTGCTCGGAGAACCCGAGCGTGGACAGGTTCGCGACCGGGTTCCCCGTCGCCACCTCGCGCACCGCGAGGGGTCCGTTCGTCACGACGAGCTTGCGGTCCGGGCTGAAACGGCCCATCCAGTTCTGGACGACACCGGTCTCCACCCGCTTGACGGTGCCCGTGGTGCTGTCACGGCGTTCGATGACGCCCGTGCTGTCGAGGGTGAGCACGGTCCCGTCGCTGTCGACCGCGAGTGCCCTGACCATCTGCCCGGACGCCTTGGGTATGTTCGACGCAGGCCAGAACCTCAGCGCGTTCCTGGTGACGATGGCGAGCGAGCCGTCGGGCGCGAACCTCGTGGAGTGCACCGGCTCACCGACCGCGAGGGTGGCGAGCACGGTGCCGCGGGCGAGGTCCCACAGGTGCAGCTTGCCGTCCGCGCCCGCCGAGGTGAGGACGGTTCCGTCGGGGCTGATGCTGATCGTGGTGACCGCGCCGGTGTGCCGGGGAGGCGTCGCCACGACCGCGCCGGTCACGACGTCACGCACCTCCACGAGGCCGTCGTCGGTGCCGATCGCGGCCTGCTTGCCGCCGGGCAGCAGGACGACCCGGTTGATGACGCCGGAGCCGATCGAGAAGCCGCCGGTCCGGTGCCGCGCCACCAGGTCCCACACCGCGACGGAGCCGCTGGAGGCGAGCACGAGCGTCCTGTCGCCGTCGATCGTGAACGGGCCGGTGACCTGCCCGACGGGCAGCTCGAACCGCTTCTGCCGGGTGGCGAGGTCGTAGACCGCGCCACCGACGAGGAGGGCGCGGTCGTCGTCGATGAAGGAGACACCCACCGGCATCCCGACCCGCTCCAGCCGGACGGGCTCGGCCTCCAGCCCGGCGCGCACGGTGATCCACCCGTTGCCCTCGGACACGGCGAGCCTGCCGTCCTCCGCCACGTCCCAGCCGAAGACGTAGCTGGACTGCTCCGTCACCGGCACCGTCTTGATGTGGCGGAAGGTCGTGGCGTCGTACAGGTCGAGGCCACGGGGACCCATCAGCGCGATGTCGCCGTTGATGTCCGCGACGCTCCACGCGCCGTCGTGCTGCATCGTGCGTCCGATGCCGGCGCCGTCCATGCTGATCTCGCGGCCGGGGGTGCGCGTGGCCGCCGCGCTGAGCAGCCGTCCGCGTGCTTCGACGGTCGGGTAGGTCTCGTACGCCTCCAGTGCCGTCTGCGCGGATCGCACCGGATCGCTGGCCGCCAGCGCCTCGGACAGCTCGGTCAGCTCCTGCGACTTCCGCACCAGCCCCAGCCTGTCGACCTCGCGGCGTTGCTGCACGGCCAGCACCGCGGTCGCCGTGGTGGCCACCAGCAGGGCGGTCAGGCCGGCCGCGATCCAGCGCACGCGGCGGGAACGACGACGCTCGCGGGCCTTCGACGCGCCGATGAACTCGCGTTCGGCGCCGGTCAGCTCCGGCTTGGCGCGGGCGACCCACTCGGTCGTCTCGGCGAGCCTGGTGGCCCGGTAGAGCGAGTCGGTGTCGCGGCCCAGCTCCTGCCACGTCCGGGTCGCGTCGGTGAGCCTGCGGTGCGTCCTGAGGCCTTCGCGGTCCTCGTCCAGCCAGGCCCGCAGCCGGGGCCAGGCCTCGAACAGCGCCTCGTGCGTCACCTCGACGGTGTCCTCGTCGACGGTGATCAACCGGGTGTCGGCGAGGACGTCGAGCACGTCCTCGCCCACGACGTCCTGGCGCGGGATGGGGCGCTTGGTGCCGTCGGAGCTGAGCCGGAGCAGGAGCTGCTTGGCGAGGCGCTGCTGCTCCTCGTCGAGTGTGGCGTACGCGGCCTCGGCGCTCTGGGCGAGCGCTCCCTGGATGCCACCGGCGGCCTGGTAGCCGGTGAGGGTCAGCGTGTTGCCGCGACGGCGGTGCCACGTCTCGAGCAACGCGTGCGACACGAGGGGCAGCACGCCGCTGCGTCCGGCTGCCTCGGCGACGAGAGTGGTCAGCAGGGCCGTTTCGACGGTGCAGCCCACGGTGGCGGCGGGCTGGGTGATGGCGCGGCGCAGCTCGTCAGGGGTCATCGTGCCGAGGAGCACCTGTGCGTCGGTGAGCGCGTCGGCGAGTTTCGGGTACTGGGCGCAGTGCGGGTAGAAGTCGGACCGCACCGCGATCACGCGGCGGCCGTCCGCGGCGAGCAGGGCGTCGAGGAACGCCGAGCGCTGCACCTCGTCCTCGCACAGCGTGAAGAGCTCCTCGAACTGGTCGACTACCAGCAGGTCCGGATTTCGCGCGAGCGCGTCGGCGAGCGCGGCGTCGGGGTCGGGGCCGGGCGTGCACACCACGGCGTTCGCGAACTTCGCCGCGATGCCCGCCCTGAGCAGCGACGACTTGCCCTCCCCCGACGCGCCGAACACCGCGAGGAACGGCTGTCGGCCGAGCCGGTCGAGCAACGTGTGGGTCAGCGCCTCGCGCCCGAAGAACCTGTCGGCGTCCTCGGTCGTGAACGGGTTCAGGCCCACGTACGGGGACGGCCCGTCCACGGACCTGCTCCGCGCCATCGCGACGGCCAGGTCGTGCCAACGCCGCTCCCACGCCGTCTCGTCACCCTGGCACGCGCGGACGTACGCGAGCGTCACGTCGAGCCCCGGCAGCTTCCTGCCGCCCGCCGCGTCGGACAGCGTGCTCGCCGAGAAATGCGCGCGCCGGGACAGTTCCCGGTAGCTCGGCCGCCCCGCGTTGGTGCGCAGTTGTCGTAAGTCTGCGGCGAACAGCAGCAGTGGACTGTCGCCCTCGTCCAGTGGACGTTCCCCTCTAGGCATCGCGCTCATGCTGGCAGAGTGCGTGCTGGTCAGGGGGGTGTTGTCCGTGATCCGTTGTACGACGTTCGCGGGTCCGATCACGGACAACGGGTCAAGGCCGGCCTAGCGGTCTTCGCGGGGTGGCCTCGGCCTGCGCTGCCCGGCCGGACGCTCGCCGCGGGCGGCACCTTCCGGGCGCGGGCGGCGGGCAGGAGCGCCCTCGGGACGAGGGCGACGGGCCGGGGTGCCTTCCGGACGGGGCCGGCGCGGGCGGTCCTCGGCGGGCTCCTCGCGGCTCGACTCGCGGGTGGGCTTGCGGGCCGCGGGCTTGCTGCGGCTCTTCAGCTCCGCCTTGGCCTCGCGGACCTCGTCCTTGGACGGCCGGTCCGGGTCCTTCTGGATGACGATCCGGATGATGCCGAGCGTGACGGTCACGGCGGTGGTGACGGCCATGACCGGGAAGCTGTCGACCAGCGGCTTGGCCAGGCCGATCGCCATGGCGGCCAGGCCGCCCTTCTGGACGCCGCCGGTGAGCATCACGAGCAGCGGCACCGTGGCGGCGAGGACGAGCGGCGGCTGCACCATCGGTGCGAACAGGCTGCGGCGCTGGACCAGCAGGATCGCGACGAGTGCGCCGACGAAGAACACGGCGTTGAACGTCCAGCCGACGGTCTTGCTGGAGTTGATGTCGATGAACGCGCCGATGAACGCCGGGACCAGGGCGCACAGGATCGCGGCCCACCACGGGATGCCCTTGAACGACCCGAAGATGGCCTTGTAGTTCCACGGAACGGCCTCGTAGTCCTCGACGTCGTCGAAGGCAGCCGAACGGTCGCGCACGTCACTCACGCCGCACACGGTAGCCGTTCGGCCATTCGGTGTTCGTCAGTCCGCGGCTTTCTCACCCAGAAGCAACCTGACGGCACGCTGCGTGCGTTTTATGCGGACTGTTCGTCCGCCCTTCGGACGAGAGGGAGGGGCGTGGGGGTGGCGGAGGCGTCGGTGAGTGGCTCGACGCTCGCCCGGAAGCCTTCGAGGGCGTCCAGTTCGCGGCGCCTTGCGGAGAGGAATCGCTGCAGGTGGGTGGTGGAGAGGTTGACGGCCTCGATGGCGGTGTCGGCGGCCCGGTTCGCCCGGCCCGCCTGCAGCCTGACCTGTTCGACGTCGTCGGCGAGGGCTCGTTCGGTGACCGCGAACATCGCGCTCGAGGCGATCACGGCGAATCCGGTCGGACCGCAGAGGAAGATCCGCCGGTCCAGCAGCCAGCGCAGCAGTTCGGGGTCGGTGTCGATGGCGGCGACGACGGCGCCGTCGTTGGGGACGAACATGATCGTGCCGTAGATCGCGTCGGCCCAGCGCTGGTAGCCCTTGCCCGCCAGTTCGGCGGCGCGCGAGCGGATGTTGCGGACGTGGACCCGCAGCGCGTCCTGGCGTTCCTGCGGATCGTCCGTTTCGACCGCTTCGGCCCAGCAGGCCATGGACATCTTCGAGTCGACCGGGACCATGCGGCCGCCGCCGACGTTCAGGACCATGTCCGGCCGCACCGCTCCGCCGCCCGCGACGTCGGTCTGGAGCGTGTAGTGGAGGTTCTCCCTCAGGCCCAGTGCGCGCGCCGTTTCGACGAGGACCTGTTCGCCGAGCTCGCCGCGGCCGCTGACGCTGGAGAACGCCACTTCGTACCGTTGCAGGGCTTGTTGCTGGGCGTCGTAGCGCGCGCGTTCGGCGCTGATGGCGTTGAGCGCCTCGTCGGTGCGGCGAACGCTGTCCTGGTACAGGCGCCAGACGAACACCAGCGCCCCGGCGCTGACGAGGGCCAGGACGAGCGAGGCGGTGATGATCACTGCGGTCACGGCACCGATGATGCTCCCTCAAAGATGTTGAACTCGATCGGGTGACACGCCGGGAACCCTCCCGAAGTTTTGTCGGACCTCGTCTCTACGGTTGGTCCCATGCGGATCCTGCACACCTCCGACTGGCACGTGGGGCGCACCTTCCACGGCCGCGACCTGCTCGTCGAGCAGGAGTCGGTGCTGAGCGGCCTCGCTGACCTGGTGTCTTCCGAGAAGGTCGACGTCGTGGTCATCTCCGGCGACCTCTACGACCGCGCGGTGCCGTCCGCCGACGCGGTGGCGTTGTGCGCGCGGGTGCTGATGCGGATCCGCGCGGCCGGTGCGCGGATCGTGATCACGCCCGGCAACCACGACTCGGCGGCGCGGATCGGGGTGTTCGGGGAGTTCGCCGCGGCGGGCGGGCTGCACCTGCGCACGCAGATCTCGTTGCTGGACAAGCCGGTCGAGCTGGAGGACGAGCACGGGCCGGTCGCGGTGTACGGGATTCCGTTCCTGGAGCCGGAGCCCGCGCGGCACGCGCTCGGGGTGGCCGACAAGGGGCACGCTCCCGTGCTGACCGAGGCGATGCGGCGGATCCGGGCCGATCTGGCCGGCCGGGAGGCGCGGTCGGTGGTGCTGGCGCACGCGTTCGTCACGGGCGGGGCGCCGTCGGAGTCGGAGCGGACCATCGCCGTGGGTGGCGTGCAGGACGTGTCGATGCAGGTGTTCTCGGGTGTCGACTACGTGGCTCTCGGGCATCTGCACGGGCCGCAGACCCTGGCCGAGAACCTGCGCTACTCGGGCAGTCCGCTGGCGTACTCGTTCTCCGAGGCGCGGCACCGCAAGTCGGTGTGGCTGGTGGAGCTGGACGCGGGCGGGCTCGTCGGCGTGGAACGGCGTGAGCTGCCGGTACCGCGTCAGCTGGCGACGGTGACGGGCACTCTCGCCGACGTGCTGGCCGATCCGGCGCACACGCCGCTGGAAGATCACTTCCTGTCCGTGGTGCTGACCGATCAGGTGCGGCCGATGGACGCGTTGCGGCAGCTGCAGCAGCGGTTCGAGCACGCGGTGCACGTGGAGTGGCGGCCGGAGCAGGGCCTGCAGCACAACATGACGTACGCGGAACGGGTGCGCGGACGCACGGACGAGGAAGTGGCCTGCTGCTTCGTGTCCGACGCCCGCGGGTCCGAGCCTTCCGAGGCGGAGATGTCGTTGCTGCGGGAGGCGTTCGCTTCGGTGGCGAGGGAGCAGGAGCAATGAGACTGCACCGCCTGGAGCTGACGGCTTTCGGGCCCTACCCGAAACCCGAGACCGTCGACTTCGACGAACTGGGCGCCGACGGCCTGTTCCTGCTGCACGGCGACACGGGCGCGGGCAAGACGACGCTGCTCGACGCGGTGGCCTTCGCGCTGTTCGGCCGTGTGCCGGGCGCGCGTGGCGACGTGAAGAAGCTCCGCTGCGAGTACGCCGATCCCGAGGTGCCGACGTCGGTGTCGCTGGAGCTGACGGTGCAGAGCCGCCGTTTTCGCATCGTGCGCTCACCGGAGTTCGACAGGCCGAAGAAACGCGGCGGCGGTTTCACCACGCAGCCCGCGAAGTGCTCGCTGACATGGCTCGAGGGCTGGGACGGCGAGGGCATCACCCGCATCGACGACGTGGCCCGCGCCGTCGAGGACATGCTGGGCATGTCGTACGAGCAGTTCTTCCAGGTCGTGCTGCTGCCGCAGGGAGAGTTCGCCCGCTTCCTGCGCTCCGACACCGCGGAACGCGAGGTGCTGCTCGAAAAGCTCTTCGGCACCGAGCGCTTCCTGGACGTGGAGAAGTGGTTCCGCGACAAGCGGGTGGTGGCCGGCCGCGTGCTGGAGGAACGCCGCCGCGGCGCCGTCGAGCTCATGCACCGCGTGGCGGAGGCCGCCTCCGAGGAACCGTCGTTCGAGCCGGGCTGGCTGGAGTCGGTGCTGGAGCGGCTTTCCCTCGCCGTCCGGGAGGCAGAGGCGCACTCGGTGGAGACGGCAGGCGTGGCCGACGGCGCCGACGCGCTGCTGGCCCAGGCCCGCGTGCAGGCCGACCAGATCCGGCGCGTCCGCGAGGCCCGCGACATGCTGGCCCGCGTGGAAGCCGCCGACTCGGCGTCGTGGTTCGCCGAGCGCGACGCCGCTCGCCGCGCGATCCCGGTCGTGCCGGCGTTCGGCGAGATCGCGAAGCTCCAGCAGTCCTACGAGTTCGCGGTCCGCGACGAGACTCGGGCTTCAGAAGCGTTGGCGCGCTTGGGTTACACCGGCTCCTCCTTGCGGGAGGACGCCGAGCGCTGCCGTGAGGAAGCGGGCGGCCTGGCCGAACTGGCCGCCGAGGCCGAACGTCAGAAGGCCGATGAGCGCAGGCTTTCCGAGCTCAAGCACGCCTCGTACCAGGTGGAGCGCCGCCTGCTGGCGCTGAACGCAGAACTGGAGGTGCTCCCGGAGCGCCTCGCTCAGTGCCGTGCCCAGCTCGACGCGGCCGCGGAAGCCTCAGCCCGCCTGGAGTCGCTGAAGACCCGTGCCGACGCGGCCGAGGCCCTGCCGGGTGCGACCAAGGCCCTGGAACGCACCAAGAACGAGCTGCACCAGGCGATCGACGTCCACCAGAAGGCCAAGGACGTCCTGCAGCAGGTCCGCCAGCAACGCCTCGAGAACATGGCCATCGAACTGGCTGCGGCCCTGAAGCGCGGCAAGCCCTGCGCCGTCTGCGGTTCCCCGAGCCACCCGGCTCCTGCCCAGCCGATGCTGGGCGGCGTCGGCGCGACCGACGAGGAAGACGCGGCCCGCGACGAACAGACCGCGCTCGACCGCCGCAACGAGGCCGAACGCGCCGCCCACGCCGCGGAGCTGCGCATCCAGGCCTGCTGGGAGGCCCTGGGTTCGGAGGAGCCCGCCGTCGCGTTGTCCGAGTACCGGGCGGCGTTGGAGCTGGCCCGCACGCGGTCGCAGCGGCAGAACGAGTTCGTCGGGCTGGAGGCCAAGACCCGCGATCTGGGCGCCGAGAAGGCGAAGGTCGAGCAGGACCTGGTCGGGCTGCGCACCGAGCACGCGTCGCTGGTCACCGTGGTCGAGGAACGCGGTGCGCGGCTGGACAAGGCACGCGGGGAGCACGAGGACGTGCTGACCCGCCGCGACCACCTGCTGCGGCTGGCCAAGGCGCTGGTGGAGCTGGCTGATCGGCGAGCGGCGCGTGACAGCGCCCTGGCCAGGGTCGAGGAGCAGCAGGCCTCCGTGGCCGCGTTGGCCGCGGAGGCGGGGTTCGCCGATGTCGACGAGGCCCTTGCCGCTGCTCGTCCCGCAGCCAAGTTGCAGGCGCTGGACGAGCGGATCGCCGCCTGGGAACGCGCTCGCACCACGGCCATGGCGACCTTGGAGGAGCTGGCGGAGGTCGATCCGGGTTCTGCGGTGGACCTGAACGAGGTCACCGCAGCGGCTTCTGCCGCGCGAACCGCTGCCTCGGAGGCCGCCACCCGGCTGGCTCGTGCCCGTGCGGCGTTCGAGCGGGTCGGTGAGCTGGCTGCCCGGTTGCGGGCCGAGTGGAAGTCGCTGGAGCCGCTGGAGGCTTCGTACGCGGAGCTCGACGCGCTCACCGATGTGATCAACGGGCGCGGGCAGAACTCCAAGAAGATGACGCTGCGGTCGTACGTGCTGGCCGCGCGGCTGGAAGAGGTCGCCGTCGCGGCTTCCGCCCGGCTGCACCGGATGAGTCAGGGGCGGTACAGCTTCGTGCACTCGGACTCGGCTGGGGCGCGGGGGACTCGCGGTGGGTTGAGCCTCGACGTGTTGGACGACTACTCGGGGCGGGCCCGGCCTGCCAAGACCCTGTCCGGTGGAGAGTCGTTCCTGGCTTCGTTGTCGCTGGCTCTCGGGCTGGCCGATGTCGTGGCCAACGAGACCGGCGGGGCGTTGCTGGACACGCTGTTCGTGGATGAAGGGTTCGGGACGCTCGACTCGGACACGTTGGACATCGTGATGAACACGTTGGACGAGTTGCGGGCTGGTGGGCGGGTTGTCGGGCTGGTGTCGCACGTGGAGGAGTTGCGGCAGCGGATTCCCACTCGGTTGAGGGTCCGGAAGGCTCGTACCGGGTCCACGCTCGAGGTTTCGCTGGGCTGAGGTGGGGCTGCGCGGGGCAGCTCGCGTTGGTGGGTTGCGATCACCCTGCCCGGCTCGGCGTCGCGCGGTTGAGGCCGGCGTGTGTGTCGCATGTGGACGAATTGGTGGGGCGGCTCTAACCTCGGCTCGTGCTGTCCCACGTGGAAGTCACCGCGCGCGTCACCGTCAGTCCGGCTGCCCACTTCGTGTGGTCGAACCGGGTGGAGTACTCCCATGATTGTTTTGTGTGCCGCCGGGTGGGGCGAACCTTTGCGCTGCAACACGGTGCGACTCAGGGTGTGTGCCACTCGTCCCGGCGGCAGCTGGAGTGGCAGGACGACCTGGATGACGCGGGGATGCATCCGGCGCCGATCAGGATCACCGGGTTCGACACCGCGTCGGATGGCGGGGTGGAGACGCTGCGATACCGGCTGTCGTTCTGGTGGTCGCCGTTCGCCGACCTCAAGCGGCCCGGCGAGCGGGGGAGCGAGCTGGGGGACAAGCCGTGGGTTCGCGTGTACTACCGCGTGGGGTGCCACACCTGCCGCGACTCCGGCGTGGACGACTGGGTCGGTGAGCAGAAGTCCTTGCAGAGCAACATGGTCTGGCCGGTCACCAGCTCGTGCGCGCGGTGCGGCACGGAGCTGGTGACCATGAGCGGGCCGCCGGAGATCAACCTCGTCGGTTAGGCCTCGTGGGCCAGCAGCCAGCGCTTCACGTCGAGGCCCCAGCGGAAGCCGCCGAGGTTGCCGCCGATGCGGATCACGCGGTGGCACGGGACGAAGAGGGCCGCTGAGTTTCGTGCGCAGGCCGAGGCCGCGGCACGGATGGCTGCCGGGCGGCCGGACATCTCGGCGTACTCGGAGTACGTGACCGGGGTGCCGGGGCGGACGGTGCGCAGGACGTCCCACGCGTGCTGGAGGAACGGGCCCGACTTCTGGCGGACCTCCACCGTGTCAATCGCCGTCAGGTCGCCCTCGTGGTAGGCGACCACGGCCTTGGTGACGTCGCCCAGGTCGGTGCGCGGGGTGACCGAGGACGGGGCCAGTGACGGGTGGATCTGGGGGGTCAGCAGGGCGATGTCGGCGGTCCAGCCGCTCGCCAGCACCGCTCCGTCCGGCGCGACGATCGCGGTGAACGGCCCCGCCGGGGTGTCCACAGTGGACGTGTGTGCGACGCTCATGATGTTGCAGCCTTCCTCGTCAGGTGTGCTCCGGCGTAGGAGCGCCACGGTCGCCAATCTGGGCCGTGGGAAGTCAGGTTTCGCAGGGCAGGGGGGAGCACCAGGACGTCCGGTGCGCCCACCACCCGCATGGCCACCTCGTCGGCGATCGACGGGCCGACCAACGGGGTCAGTTCTTCGGTCAGGTCCTCGAAGGAGCGGCCCACGTCCACCGCGAGTCTGCCGGTCGCCAGTGCCTCGGTCACGGGGTGGTCTGCGGCCGAGTAGAGGTGGGTGAGCGTGCCGTCCGGGACCTGCAGGGGCACGCCGGCGTAATGGGCCACCAGCCGCAGGAGGGTTTCGGCGCCGTCGACGCTGCCCGGGACGCGGATGCCTGGCGTTTCGCGGACGAGCGGGCCGATCACGGGGTCCTTGCCCAGGAACGAGTCGACGGCGACCGGGTCGGCGTCGAGGTCCAGCAGGCGGCGGACTCGGGAGACGGCCGCGCCCAGGTCGCGCATGTCGGCCAGGCGCAGCGAGCACAGGACGTGGTCGGCGGGAAACGTCAGGCGGACGGTGGCTTCGCCGTGGGGGAGCGACAGCGTTCGGGCGTAGGAGTCGGCGGTCACCTCCTCGACGCCGGGCAGGGCGTGGCGCCGGAAGTGGGCCAGCAGACCAGCCGCGTCGAACGGCTGGCGGTACGGGAGACGCAGGACGATCCGGCCCGGTGTGCCGACCGGAGCTTTGCCACGGCCGCGCATGTCGGACGGCGTCGAGGCGAAGACCATGCGGATGGTGTCGTTGAACTGGCGGACCGAGGCGAAGCCCGCGGCGAAGGCGATGTCGGCGAACGGGAGCTCGGTCGTCTCGATCAGCAGGCGGGCGGCGTGGGCGCGGTGGGCGCGGGCCAGCGCGAGTGGGCCGGCGCCCAGCTCGGCGGTCAGGACGCGGGTCAGGTGGCGTTCCGAGTAGCCCAGGCGGGAGGCGAGGCCCGTGACGCCGTCGCGTTCGACCACGCCGTCGCTGATCAGGCGCATCGCGCGGGCGGCCAGGTCGGCGCGCAGGTTCCACTCCGGTGAGCCCGGCACGGCGTCCGGCAGGCAGCGGCGGCAGGCGCGGAAGCCCGCGGACTGGGCGGCGGCCGCCGTCAGGAAGAACTGGCTGTTGCGGCGCTTCGGGGTCACTGCGGGGCACGACGGCCGGCAGTAGATGCCGGTCGTGCGGACCGCGTGGATGAAGCACCCGTCGAAGCGGGCGTCACGTGCGGCGCACACCCGGTACGCGTGCTCTTCGTCAATGACCATGCCAACGATCCTGCCAGCGGCAACGGGCAAAGGCTCGCGGGAATCGGACATGACCGTGGCCTGCCGTAGACTCGTCCCCCGTGAGTTTGACCCTCGGTATCGTCGGCCTGCCCAACGTCGGCAAGTCCACCCTGTTCAACGCGCTCACGCGCAACGACGTGCTCGCCGCGAACTACCCGTTCGCGACCATCGAGCCGAACGTCGGCGTCGTGCCGTTGCCGGACGCGCGCCTCACCAAGCTCGCCGAGATCTTCGGCTCCGAGCGCGAGGTGCCTGCCGTCGTGTCGTTCGTCGACATCGCGGGCATCGTCAAGGGCGCGTCGGAGGGCGAGGGCCTCGGCAACAAGTTCCTCGCCAACATCCGCGAGGCCAACGCGATCTGCCAGGTCATCCGCGTCTTCGACGACCCGGACGTCGTGCACGTCGACGGTCGCGTGGACCCGGCCTCCGACATGGAGACGATCAACACCGAGCTGATCCTCGCCGACCTCCAGACCCTGGAGAAGGCCATCCCGCGCCTCGAGAAGGAGGCGCGGATGCAGAAGGACCGCCGCCCCGCCCTCGAAGCGGCGCAGAAGGCCAAGGACATCCTCGACTCCGGCCGCACGCTGTTCTCCGCCCAGGCCGAGGTGGACCCCGCGCTGATCCGCGAGCTCTCCCTGCTCACCACGAAGCCGTTCCTCTACGTCTTCAACGCCGACGAGGGCGTGCTGGGCAACGAGACCCGCATGAAGGAGCTCCGCGAGCTCGTCGCCCCGGCAGACGCGGTGTTCCTCGACGCCAAGGTCGAGTCCGAGCTGCTGGAGCTGGACGAGGAGTCGGCCCGCGAGCTGCTGGAGTCCATCGGTCAGCACGAGCCGGGTCTGCACTCCCTGGCGCGCGCGGGTTTCCACACCCTCGGTCTGCAGACCTACCTGACCGCGGGCCCGAAGGAGGCGCGCGCGTGGACGATCCCGCAGGGCGCCACGGCCCCGCAGGCCGCGGGTGTCATCCACACGGACTTCGAGAAGGGCTTCATCAAGGCCGAAGTCGTGTCGTTCGAGGACCTGGTCGCGGCGGGCTCGAAGGCCGACGCGAAGGCGGCGGGCAAGGTCCGCATGGAGGGCAAGGACTACGTCATGGCCGACGGTGACGTGGTGGAGTTCCGCTTCAACGTCTGACATGTCGTGTTCATCCGTGCCGAGCTGCAGCTAGTGGGACGCGCTGTGCTCGTTCATCAGGCGGGAAGGGCGGCCGTGCACAGCGCGGTCGCGTTCGCCGCTGCCGGGTCCATGAAGTCCGGCAGCGGCCGCCCGTAGGCGACGGCGAGCGCCGGGATGCGGTCCACCGCCACGGTCCAGCCGTGCGCGGTCAGCCAGCCCGCCGGGTCGTCGACCGTCGCCACGAACTCCGCGCCCATGCTCCTGATCTTCTCCAGCGCGTCGACCACGGCCTCGCGGTCGTCGGCCGAGGCGTCCATGTGGTCGAACGCGAACCGGCTGCCGGGCGCGGACAGGCCGGAGATCGTGTCGAGCAGGCGCTTCTTGTCCGGCTCGCTCAGGTACTGGAGCAGGCCCTCCGCGACCCACGCCGTGGGCTGGTCCGCGGCGAACCCGGCGGCGGACAGCGCGGCGGTCCAGTCGTCGCGCAGGTCGACCGGCACGACGACGCGGGTGCAGGCCGCGGTGAGGTCGGCAGTGGCGATCACCCCGTCCTTGAAGGCGAGGAGTTCCGGCAGGTCCAGTTCGAACAGGCGGACGTCCGGCGCCCATGGCAGGCGGAACGCGCGGGCGTCCAGGCCGGCGGCGAGCACGACGACCTGACGAGCGGAGTCCACGAGGAAGTTGTCGTAGAAGCGCGTGCGGATCGCCATGAACTCCGCCGCGCCCGGTGGGGCCGATGGGATCTCCTGCTCGGCGGATGCCACGACGGCCGCTGCCAGTGGATCGTCGTGCAACCGGTCCGGTCGTGCGGCCTCCGTCGCGCGCATCGAGGCGACCCACAGCGCTGTCCTGCTCACTGCCTGCATGTGTTGAAGGCTGGCACCAGACTGCGTCTCGCGTCGAGCGCGTGTCTCAGGCCGCGCACCTAGACTCGTCCAGCGTGATCGTCGAGTATCGCGTGCTGGGGCCGTTGGAAGTGCTCGCCGACGGGGAGCCTGTCGCGGTCCCGGCGGGGCGCGGCCGCGTGCTGCTTGCCACGTTGTTGTTGCGTGCCAACGAGTTCGTGCCGGTCGACGAGCTGGTCGACCGGGTGTGGGACGGCGAGCCGCCTGCCGGTGACCGTGCCTACAAGACGTTGCAGATGACGGTGAGCAGACTGCGCCAGGCGCTCGGGGAGGCGAACTGCCTCCAGACGTCGTCGCGCGGTTACTCGGCAGCTGTTTCACCGGAACAACTCGACCTCACCCGCTTCCGGGCACTGACCGCTCGCGGTGACCACCGTGCCGCGCTGGAACTGTGGCGTGGCCCCGTGCTGGCGAACGTCGCGTCCGAGTCGCTGCACCGCGACGACGTGCCGCTGCTGGTGGAGGAGCACGTGGTCGCGCTGGAACGCCGCATCGACCAGGACCTCGGCCGGGACACCGACGTGCTGGTGCCGGAACTGCGAAGACTGGTGAACCAATATCCGTTGCGTGAGACGTTCTGGGCCTAGCTGATGCTCGCCCTGCACCGGTCCAACCAGCAGGCCGAGGCGCTCGCGGTCTACCAGGAGGTCCGTGACCATCTCGCCGACGAACTGGGCGTCGACCCCGGCCCGCGGCTGCGCGAGGCGCACGAACTCGTGCTCAGTGGCGAGGTGCCTGCCGTCTCGGTCCCCCGTCAGCTCCCTGCCGGGGTCCCGCACTTCGTCGGCCGCGAGCACGAACTGTCGCGGCTGACCGAGATGCTCGCCATCCGGCCCGGTGCACCGGTGCTCATCTCGGCCATCAACGGCATCGGCGGTGTGGGCAAGACCGCGCTCGCGCTGCAGTGGGCGCACCAGGTCGCCGACCGGTTCCCGGACGGTCAGCTCTACGTCGATCTGCGCGGTTTCGACACGCGGGCCGAACCGCTGGACCCGTTCACCGTGGCCCGCGACTTCCTGCTGGCATTGGGTGTCGCCGCGAAGGACGTTCCGGCGTCCGAGGAGGCGCTGACAGCGGCTTACCGGTCGGCGCTGGCCCAGCGGCAGGTGTTGCTGGTGCTCGACAACGCCCGGGACGTCGAGCAGGTCCGGCCGCTGCTGCCCGGCGGCTCCGCCAACCTGGTGCTGATCACCAGCCGCAACCACCTGCGCGGGCTCGTCGCGCGCGAGGGTGCTCAACCGGTCGCCCTGGACGTCCTCGGTGAGCAGGCCGCGGTGCATCTGCTCACCGAGCGGATCGGCGCGGCACAGGTCGTCGCCGAGCCGGACGCGGTCTCCCGCCTGATCGAGAGGTGTGCGGGACTGCCGTTGGCGCTGGGCATCGTCGCCGCACGCGCAGCCTGCGGGGACCGCTCACGGCACTGGCGGACGAACTGGAGCAGGAACGGCTCGACGGGTTCGACATCGATGACCCGACGACCGGTCTTCGTGCGGTCTTCTCGTGGTCGCTCCGGGCGGTCAGCGAGCAGGCCGCCAAGGTGTTCTTGCTGCTCGGCCTGCACCCCGGCCCGGACTTCAGCGTCGCCGCCGCGGCAGGCCTCGCCGGACTGCCGGTCGGACAGGTTCGGCGGGCGCTCGGGGAGCTCGTCGCGAGCAGCCTCGTCCACACAGGTGCGAACGGCAGGTTCGGACTGCACGACCTGCTGCGCGAGTTCGCGGCCGACTGCGCCGCCGAGCTGCCGGAAGAACAGCGGTCCGCGGCGCGGCAGCGGATGTTCGACCACTACCTCCACACCACCTGGTCGGCCTGCAGGAATGTCGAGGGCAGCGGCATCCGCTGGCCCGGCCTGCCGCGGCCGGCGGAGTTCGTGGTGGTGGAGCCGGTCGCGAACGTGGAGGCCGCTTTCGACTGGTACGACGCCGAACACCACGTGTTGCTGGGCGTGTTCAGGCAGATGGAGGAGACCGGGGCGGACGACGTCCTGTGGACCTTTGCCTACTCCGTGCACATGTACCTGTTGCGCAGACGGCATCTCGACGAAGCGGTCGACGTCGAGACGCGTGGGCTCGCTGCCGCGCGACGCGACGGCAGCGTCTTCGGGCAATCGCGCCTCAACCGCTCGCTGGCAGCCGTTCATCTCGCGAAACGGGACTTCGCCCAGGCGGAGTCCTACCTGGCCGAAGCTCTGCGCTGTGACGAGGAGCTCGACGACGTGAGCGGGCAGTTGAACGACGCTCGCGGGCTGGCCTACATGTGCGAACTGCAGGGGAGGGCCGTGGACGGCCTGGCGATCCTGCACCGGGTGCATCCCCTCAGCGAACGTCTGGAGAGCAAGTTCGAGAAAGCAGCTTCCTGGCCTCGTACGGCAGAGCGAACCACCTGGCGGGCGAGAGCGAACGCGCGATCGAACTCTGTCTTGAGGCACACGCGCTCTTCGTCGAGCTGGCCCACACCGGCTCCATCGCCGCCAGCACGGCCTACGAGACTCTGGGCGACGTCTACGTGAAGCTCGGCAGGTATGCGGAGGCGGCCGGGCACCTGAAGACGTCCATCCGGATGTTGCGGCACACCCGGGACACGTACACGCTCGCCGCGGTTCTGGTGCGGCTGGCGAAGGTCCACATGGCGACCGGGGAACGCGAAACCGCTCGGGACCTGCTCGGGGAGGCGCTGGTCAGCTACGAGAAGCAACGCCCGGAGGAGGCGGACGAGGTGCGCGGACTGCTCAGTTCACTCGATTAGGTTTGTACCGACGTCTGTGGGGTAGCCAAGAGCAGGATTCCCCACCTGGAGGTGTCATGATCGTTCTCGGTCTGATCCTGCTCGTCGTCGGATGGCTGGCCGGTATCAGCATTCTGACGACCATCGGAGTGGTGCTTCTGGTGATCGGCGCCATCCTCGCCGTCCTCGGCGCTGTGGGCAAGCCGGTCGGCGGTCGTGCGCACTACTTCTGACGCACAAGCGTCCTCTTTCCACTCGGAAAGATGAAAGGGAGAACCTCCACAATGGAGGTTCTCCCTTTCGCTTGTCTGGCAAGTGTTTCAGACGTTGCCCTTGGTGCGAGCGGCAGCGGCGAACACTCCGAACGCGACCCCCAGCATGGCCAGAGCGGCGACAGCGGCAACTACAAGATCAACAGACATGATCAGCAAAACTCCCTCTAGCGATCTCTCCCGTTCAGATGACGCTCGGGTACCCCCGGAAGTTGCCTCGGGTAACGTTTTCGGGGTGAAACTCCGTGCTGTGGAAGCGCGTGTGCTCTCCGTAGCACCGTGGCTGCTCGCGTTGTCGGTCGTCGGGCACCTGCTGATGGTCGCCTTCCAGGCGAAGATGACCATGATCGACCTGCTGGTCTACCGCAACGGGTCGCCGCACCTGTTCAAGGGCGACCTGTACGAGTGGCGGCTCGAGCAGTACGCGGACGTGTTCCCGCTGCCGTTCACCTACCCGCCGTTCGCGGCCGCGATCTTCACGCCGATGAGCTGGGTGCCGTGGGAAGCGTCACGGTGGATCTGGCAGCTCATCTGCCTCGGCTGCCTGTACTACATCGTGCGCACGAGCTTGAAGCTGCTGAACCTGCACGACCCGCGCCGCGTGATGCTGTGGACCGCGCTGACGCTGTGGATCGAGCCGGTGCGCACGACGCTGAACTACGGCCAGATCAACCTGGTCCTGGTGGCGATCCTGATCGGAACGCTGGCCAGTGCGCGCAACTGGGTCGCCGGCGCCGGTGTGGGTTTCGCCGCGGGCATCAAGCTGACGCCCGCGATCTCCGGGCTCTACTTCCTCATTCAGCGCCGATGGATGGCCGCTGTCTGGTCCTTCGTGGCGTTCGTCGCGGTGTACGGCATCGGCTGGGCCGTCTCGCCCTCGCAGTCCGACAAGTTTTGGTTCCAGCTGCTCGGTGACGCGAGCCGCGTGGGACCGGTCGGCAGCGCGATCAACCAGTCGCTGCGCGGTGCGCTGAGCCGGACGATCGGCGACGACGTCGGGACCGGGAAGCTGTACATCCTCGGCGTGCTCGTCGCCGCCGCGCTGACGTGGTTCGCCGTCAGCAAGACCAAGGACGCGCTGGCGTTGATCGTCAGCGTGCAGATGCTCGGCCTGCTGGTCTCGCCGATCTCGTGGAGCCACCACTGGGTGTGGATGGTGCCCGCCCTCCTGTGGCTGATCTACGAGGGCGAACACCTCCTGTGCAAGATCGCCGCCGGCCTGTGGGTGCTGCTGACCGGCGGCTACCTCATCTCGTTCCTGCTGATCGCCCAGCCGAACATCTGGGACTTCTCGCGTCCCTGGTACTTCATGCTGCTCGGCTGGGGCTACCCGGCGGCCGGGATGCTCACGCTCGTCGCGATCGGCCTAGCAGCCCGGCGTAAGAGGAACGAGCTGCTGCCCGGCGAGGAGGAAGCTGCCGACGGCGAACCCAGCCGAGTCTCCGGCTGAGGCGGGCTTCCAGGAGTTGCGGGCCGCCGTCCAGCCGAGCAGGCCGTCGGCGTCCACCGCGGTCAGGAGCGCCTGCCAGCCCTTCCGCACGAGGGGCAGGTAGGTGTCCCGGTCGAGCACGCCCGTGTTGACGCCGGCGGCGAACGCGTAAGTGATCATCGCGGTGGCCGCCGAGTCCTTGCCGGTGGCGCCCCAGAAGCCGTCGTGGCGCTGCAGGTACCGCAACGTCTGCGCGCTCTTGCGCAGCGTCCTGGCGTAGTCGGCCCGGTACGGGCTGTCCGCCGGCAGCGCCAGGATCGCCTTGGCGAGACCCTGCACGGCCCAGCCGTTGGTCTGCACGTTCCGGCTCCACAGGCCCGTGACCTCGTTGAACGTCCTCTTCTTGAGGCTGCGGTAGGACCGGTACGAGTAGTCGAGCATGTCCTGGTCGAGGTCGCGTACGGCGACCTGGGTGAACGACGGCAGCGACATGGTCAGCGCGTCCGGCGACTTCCAGAAGTCGGTCCTGCCGGTCTTCACCTGGGCGCGCAGGTTGTCCCGCAGCGGCTGGAGCACCTCCGGCTCCGGGTGGAAGAACGAGACCGCCAGGTAGGCCTCACCGCTCGCCTGCGGGTCCGGGGCGTACGGGTTCGCCGGGTCGATCGGCAGCAGGAACTTGTTCGCCCGGACCCACGGCCACGTCTTGTGGTTGCTGATCCCGGTCGTCCTGACCTGCGCGATGTTGCCGACGTGGAAGTTCGCGTTGGACCAGTTGTTCGCCGTGAGGCCGGTGCCCCTGGTGACCCAGGCCTGACTGGCCTTGATCATCACGTCCGTCACGGCACAGGGCACGGCCTGAGCGGCCGCGGGAGCGATCAGAAGACTGCCGGCCAGTGCCACGACGAAAAGTGGTGTGCGCAACCGCATGAGGGTGTTCCCTCTCATATCCGCGGGCGGCGGCAGCGCACATCTTGACCGAATCAGGCCAACGCGTCCAGGACTCCGTCGATTTCCTCGGCGAGAGACACGTCCAGCGCGGTGATTCCTCCCTTGTAATGAGTGCTCAGGCGGAATGTCAGGGTCTTGTAGCGGATGTCGATGTCGGGGTGGTGGTTGTCGTTCTCCGCGATCTCGGCGATCCGGTTCACGACCATGATCGTCTGCGCGAAGCTCTCCAGCTCCACGGTGCGCACCAGTGCCGCGTCCTGGGCGGCCCAGTCGGGCAGTTTGGGCAGCACGTCGTTCAGCTGATCGTCGCTCAACAGCTCGGCCATGTCCTGATCGTCCCACCACGTCACGTAAGCTGCGCGTTTGCCACGGGAGTCCGGTGAAGCGCCGGGCTGAGAGGAGGGCTCGCAAGCCCTCGACCGTCCACCTGATCCGGGTCATACCGGCGTAGGGAGAGATTTGGATGAGAAGGATTTTTGCTGTTCTCGCCGCGTTGGCGCTGACCGGTTGTTCGGCCGGTACTTCGACCGCGCCGCAAACGCACGAGGTCACTTTGGTGACGCACGACTCGTTCGTGGTGAAGGAAGGCCTCTTCGACGAGTTCCAGAAGGCCACCGGGATCACCGTGAAGCAGATCGCGAGCGGTGACGCGGGTGAGCTCACGAACAAGCTGGTGCTCACCAAGTCCAACCCGATCGGCGACGTCGCGTTCGGCGTCGACTCGACCTTCGCGTCACGGGCGCTGTCGGAGGGCGTGTTCGCCGAGTACGCCTCGCCGGAGGCCACGAAGGGCGCCCAGCGGTACAAGGTCGACGACACCGGGCGCCTCCACGCCGTCGACGTCGGCGACGTGTGCCTGAACATCGACCCGGCCAAGCTCGGCGGGGTTGAACCGGCCTCGTACGAGGACCTGACCGACCCGAAGTTCAAGGACAAGCTGGTCGTGGAGAACCCGGCCACGTCCTCACCCGGTCTCGCGTTCCTGCTCGGCACGATCGCGAAGTTCGGCGAGAACGGCTGGCAGGAGTACTGGACCAAGCTCAAGGCCAACGGCGTCAAGGTCGTGAGCGGCTGGGAAGAGGCCTACAACCAGGAGTTCTCCGCCACCAAGGGCGACCGGCCGATCGTCGTCTCGTACGCGTCGTCGCCGTCGGCCGAGGGCGGGAAGACCAAGGCCGTGCTCGGCACCTGCTACCGGCAGGTCGAGTACGCGGGCGTGCTGGCGGGGGCCAAGAACTCCGCGGACGCGCAGAAGGTGCTGGACTTCCTGCTGGGTGAGAAGTTCCAGGCGCAGGTCGCCGAGCAGATGTACGTCTACCCGTCGCGTGAGGGTGTCGCGCTGCCCGAGTCGTGGGCCAAGGACGCGCCGCTGCCGCCGAACCCGCAGACGCTGCCCGCGGACAAGGTCAAGGACAACCGCGAAGCCTGGGTCGAGCAGTGGCGCAAGCTCGTGCAGGGCTGAGCAGGACCCGGCTCTTCGGGGCGCGTTCTGGCTGGTCGGCGGCGGCTCTGCTGCCGCTGGCCTTCCTGGCGCTGTTCTTCGCCTGGCCGGTGCTCGCGATCGTCACCCTGGGTCTGGACGAGGGCGGCGTGCTCAAGGCGCTGTTCTCCGCCGAGACCTGGGAGCTGGTCGCGTTCACGCTCGGCCAGGCATTCGCGTCGACGGTGGTGGCGATCATCGCCGGGCTGCCGGTGGCGTTCGTGCTGGCGCGGTGCCGGATTCGCGGGCTCGGGCTGGTGCGTGCGGCCGTGATGGTGCCGTTCGTCCTGCCGACCGTGGTGGTGGGACTGGCGTTCCGCACGTTCTGGCCCGACGGCGGGGTGCTGCCGATCGTGCTGGCCAACGCGTTCTTCAACGTCGCCGTGGTCGCGCGGACCGTTGGCGGGCTGTGGGCGCACACCGATCGGCGGGCCGAGGACGCGGCTCGGGCTCTCGGGGCTTCCCGGCCGCGGGCGTTCCTGTCGGTCGTGCTGCCGGCGCTGGCTCCCGCGATCGGGTCCGCGGCTGCCGTGGTGTTTCTCTTCTGCGCCACCAGTTTCGGTGTGGTGCTGGTGCTGGGCGGGTCGCGGTACCGGACGCTGGAGACCGAGATCTACCTGCGGACCGTCGAGCTGTTCGACCTGTCCGGGGCGGCCGCGCTGTCGGCGCTGCAGTTCGCGGCGGTGCTGGCGGTGCTGGTGCTGGGTGCGCTGGCCCGGCGGCGGCGGGAGACCGCGTTGTCGTTGCGCGACAGGGAAGAGCTGGCGCGGCGGCCGTCCGGGGGTGAGTGGTACGTCGTCGCCGGGGCCGGTCTGGTCGTGGTGGCGTTGCTGGCGCCGGTGGTCGGGCTGGTGACGCGGTCGCTGTCGACTCGGGACGGCTGGAGCTTCGCCGGGTATGCCGCGCTCGCCACCCGTGGAGATCGCGGGACGCTGGCGGTGACCGGGTTCGACGCGGCCCTGAACTCGGTGCGGACGGCGTTCGACGCGACCGTGGTGGCGCTGGTGGTCGGAGTGTTCTCGGCCGTGGTGCTGGTCGGGCTGCGGCGGTCCGGTGGCCGGATCGCCGAGGTGCTGGACACCGCGCTGATGCTGCCCCTCGGCGTGTCCGCGGTGACGGTCGGGTTCGGCTACCTGGTGACGATGGACGCGTTGCCGGGGGACTTCCGCACTTCGCCGCTGCTGGTGCCGCTGGCGCAGGCGCTGGTGGTGACGCCGTTGATCGTGCGGATGGTCCTGCCGGTGTTGCGGGCCGTGGACGAACGGCTGAGGCAGGCGGCGGCTACGTTGGGGGCCTCGCCGCTGCGCGTGTGGCGTGAGGTGGACCTGCCGCTGGTGGGGCGGTCGCTGGTGGCGGCGGCAGGGTTCGGGTACGTGGTGGCGCTGGGTGAGTTCGGGGCGACGAGCTTCCTGGCCCGGCCGGACGCACCGACGTTGCCGGTGGTGATCGCGCGGCTGATGTCGCGGCCGGGGGAGTTGAACAGCCAGATGGCCTACGCGGCGTGTGCGCTGCTGATGGTCGTCACGGTCGGGTGCGTGCTGCTGATCGAACGGTTGCGCGTGCCGAGCAGCGGGGAGTTCTGATGGCGCTGGAACTTGACTCGATCACCGTCCGATATGGACAGACGGTCGCCGTGTCGGACGTGTCGCTTTCGGTGGCGGACGGCGAGGTCGTGGCGTTGCTCGGGCCGTCGGGGTGCGGGAAGTCGACGCTGCTGCGCACGATCGCCGGGCTGGAGAAGCCTTCCTCCGGCTCCGTCCGCTGGGACTCGGCGGACCTGGCAGGGGTGCCGGTGCACCGGCGCGAGTTCGGGCTGGTCTTCCAGGACGGGCAGCTGTTCCCGCACCGGTCGGTGGCCGGGAACGTGGCTTTCGGACTGCGGATGCAGAAGGTCGAGCGCGAGTCGCGCGACAAGCGGGTGCTGTCGCTGCTGGAGCTCGTCGGGCTCGAGGGTTACGCGGATCGGCGCGTGACGCAGCTTTCCGGCGGTGAGCAGCAACGGGTGGCGCTGGCGCGGGCACTGGCCCCCTCACCGCGGTTGCTGCTGCTGGACGAGCCGTTGTCGGCGCTGGACCGGGCGTTGCGAGAGCAGCTCGCGGTCGACCTGGCGCGGTTGCTGCGAGAGGCCGCCACGACGGCTTTGGTCGTGACGCACGACCACGACGAGGCGTTCACGCTGGCCGACCGGGTGGCGATCATGTCGCGCGGCAGGATCGTCCAGGTCGGGCCGCCGGCCGAGGTGTGGTCGTCGCCGGTCGACGTGGAGACCGCGAAGTTCCTGGGGTGCAACAAGTTCGTGCCCGGTTCGTTCGTGGGGCTTTCGGTTGGACGGGTTGGGCTGCGGGCCACGGCGTTGCGCGTTGATCCGGCGGGGCCGCTCGAGGGCACTGTGCTGGAGCGGGTGCATCGGCGGGACCACGTGCGGCTGCTGGTGGAGATCGATGGCGAGGAGTACGAGGCCGTTGGCCCGATGACCGAGGTCGGGGACCGGGTTCGGCTCGAAATTGACTTGGACGGCGTTGCTCGAATCGGTTAGCTGGAAGTACTATGGGACATCTTGAAGGACGAGTAGCCCTCGTCACCGGAGTGAGCAGGCGGCAGGGCATCGGGTACGCGACCGCGCGGCGGCTGGCCGGGCTGGGCGCTGATCTGTTCGTGCAGCACCACGTGGCGCACGACGCCGAGCAGCCGTGGGGTGCGGACTCGATCGAGGACGTGATCGCCGGCATCGGTGGTCGGGTGGAGCACCTCGGGCTCGATCTTGCTCTGCCGGACGCGCCGGAGCAGTTGATGGCGGCTGCGGTCAAGGCTTACGGGCGCGTTGACGTGCTGGTGTGCAACCACGCGAGCAGTGGGCCTGACGGAGGGCTCGGTGAGCTGAGCGCGGCCAAGATCGACGCGCTCTACGCGGTGAACACCCGGTCGTCGGTTCTGCTGACGCAAGCGTTTGCCGAACAGCACGACGGCGCGAAGGGCGGCCGGGTCGTGTTCATGACGTCCGGGCAGAACCTCGGACCGATGCCAGGTCAGATCGCCTATGCCGCGGCGAAGGGTGCGTTGGTGGGCATCATGCCGACGTTGTCCCACCAGCTGATCAGGCAGGGGATCACCGTCAACGCCGTGAACCCCGGCCCGACCGACACCGGTTATGCGACAGAGGAGACACATGAGTGGGTGCGGGAGCGGATGCCGCTCGGCCGCTGGGGCCAGCCGGACGACGCCGCGCGGCTGGTCTCCTGGCTCTGCACCGACGACGCCGAGTGGATCACCGGTCAGGTGATCAACAGCGAGGGCGGGTTCCGGTAGCTCTGAGGTTGATGAGGGGAGCTTTCCCCGACGTCAGGTTGAGGAAAGCTCCCCTCATCAACTTCTAGCTGTCCTTCGTGATCAGGCGCATCGCGGCGAGGCCCGTGCCGATCAGCAGGTAGCAGCCAGCGAGCAGCGTGCTGTCCCAGATCTGGTTCAGCGGCATCGGGTCTCGCATCACGTCGACCAGGCCGGGGAAGCCCGTCGTGATCAGGAACGGGTGCAGCCAGTCGAGCGACGGGAACTGCCCCAGCACCTGGAACACGATGATCGTCGTCATCGTCGCCGCCTGCACCACCAGCGGGTGCTCGGTGGTCGAGCTGACGGCGAGGGCGACCGCGCCGATCGACACCATCTGGAACGTCACCAGCACGATGAAGAAGGCGATGCGCAGCAGGCCTTCTCCGGTGCTCAGCGTGGTGCCGGACAGCGTCATCATGCCGTTCATGCCGAGGAACGCGGTGCCGGCGATGATGCCCACGACCGCCATCAGCGTGACGGCGAAGAGCGACATCGCGGTGAGCCCGAAGAGCTTCACGAACAGCAGCCGCACCCGTGACACCGGGGCGACGAGCAGTCCGCGCAACGTGCCGTGCTGCGCCTCGCCCGCGAGACCGTCCGCCGCCCAGATCGACGCCACCAGCGGCAGCAGCAGGTTGAGCGACAGGAACAGGGTGAAGATCGGCACGACCATGCCGTTGCCCTGGATGATCGCGCCGAGACCCGGCCCGCCGCCGCCGTCCTCACCGGCGGTCCAGATGCCGAAGCTGATGATGATCGGCACCAGGACGAGCCCGAACAGGCCGATGAGGGTCCGCGGCCTGCGCAGCATCCAGCGCACCTCGGAACCGAACTGACGCGTGATCATCGCGGTCCCCCGTCCAGCGTGTCCACAGCGGACATTCCGCGCTCGGCCTCCTCGGCCTCGGTGAGCCGCGCGAACAGCTCCTCAAGGCCGGTCTTCCACCGCGTCGCCTCGTAGACCCCGACGCCGGCCTTCACCAGCGTTTCGATCACCTGCGGTGCCGACGTCCCTGCGAGTTCGACCCGCAGGCCCTCGCCGAGCGGCCGTGCGGAGATCTTCGCCTGCCGAAGTGCGCTGAGCGCGGTCTCGACGTCCGGGGTGATGACCTGGAGCGCCGAGCCGCCCGCCTGTAGCAGCTCGGTCAGTTCACCTTGCGCCACAACGGTTCCGCGGTGGAGCACCGCGACGTGCGTGCAGGTGGCCTCGACCTCGCTCAGCAGGTGGCTGGAGACCAGCACCGTGCTGCCCTGGTCGTGCAGCTCCGCGATGATCTTGCGGATCTCCCGCGTGCCCGCAGGGTCGAGACCGTTGGTCGGCTCGTCGAGCACGACCAGCTTGCGCGGCACGAGCAACGCCGCGGCCAGGCCGAGGCGTTGCTTCATGCCGAGCGAGTACCCGCGGTACCTGCGGTGTGCGGCCTGGGCGAGCCCGACGCGTTCGAGCGCGTCCTCGACGGCGTGCTTGATGTCGCGCTTCTCGAGGAGCGGCTCGAACGCGGCACACCTGATGAGGTTCTCCCGCCCCGACAGGAACGGGTGGAACCCGGGACCCTCGACCAGCGCGCCAACGTGCGGCAGCGCCTGCTCGGCACCGTCCGGCAACGACCGGCCCAGCAGCTCGATCTCCCCCTGTGTCGGCCGCACCAACCCGAGCAGCATCCGGATCGTGGTCGTCTTGCCCGACCCGTTGGGGCCGAGCATGCCGAGCACGGCCCCTTCCGGCAGCTCGAGGTCGACGCGGTCGACGGCGACCGTGCTCCCGTACTCCTTGCGCAGACCCCTGGTCCGCGCAGCGACAGCCTGTTGCGTTGGTGCTGTCACCGGCGCGCTGGTCGAGGTGGTCACTTCACCTGTCCGATCGTGTCGGACAGCACCTGCTCGGGAACGGCACCCGCGACCACCCGGCCGTCGTCCGCGATCAGGATCGTGGCGACCTTCGTGGTGAACAGGTTGCCGGAGCCCCAGCTGCCGCTGACCTTCTTCGTGAACCTGTCGACCAGGCCCTGGGCCTCGGCCGGCACCTGGGTCATGGCCTCAGCGGGAATCCTCGCGCCGATCACCGAGTCCCAGCCGGTGCCGAAGATCTGCGGGTCCTTGCCGTGCAGGGCCGCTTCCAGGCCTGCTTCCGGCAGCTTCTCGCGCGACTCGGCTTCCTTGGCCTCCGGCGTGGTCACCTTGGCGTTGGCCGGCGGGGTGAACTCGAACAGCTTCGGATCCTGCGGGCCCACGTTGATCTGCGTGAAGCCGACCGTGCCCGCCGGTTCCGCGGTGCCGTTCGTCAGCACGGCCACGCGCAGGGGCATCTTCAGCTCGGAGTCCACGGCGATCCTGACCTCGCGGATCAGGGTCTTCTCGGTGGGCTTCGGGGTCAGGACCAGTTCGTAGGCTGCGCGGTTGGCGACCCGTGCGGTGCCGTCGACGCTGATCTCGCTGAACTCCTTGGTCATGGTGACGATCTCCTTGGCCGCGGTGGCCGGGTCGATCGCCTTCTGCTCTGCGGAGTTCTTGTCCTGGTCCTTGTTCTCGGGCTTGGGGTCGGCCTTGTGTTCGGACTTCGTGACCTCGTTGGTCTGGGAGTTCCAGGACCAGGTGGTTTTGCCGTCGTCCACGATGGTCTGCTCGGACTGGCCGTTCGGGAGGGCCAGCCGGAGCTTGCCCGTGCCGTCGGTCCAGATCCTGCCGCTGTGCTTGCCGTCGGCCAGCTGCGGGATTTCTGCGATTGCCGGGAGGCCCAGCTTGTTGTCGACCTCCACTGTGCCGCCGAACGCGCCCGGCTTGACGGTCATGACCTGTTCTACCAGGGCTTCCGGGGCGATATCGGGTAGAGATGGTGGCTGGCCTGCGCCTGCTGGCATGGCTAGCAGGCTCAGGCCTGCTGCACCGGTGAGCACTCCGGCCGTTGCTACGGCCAGGGTCACCTTTCGCTTGTTCATCCTGTCCCCTCCTCCAAGGGCTTGTAGGTCTAGCTTGGGGGCGGGTTGCTGAGATGATGCTGAGACTAGTTCTACCTGGGGTTTTGTGCTCGGTTTTGGGTGCGCGCGGGGTGCGTGGGTCGTCACCCGGGTTGCGTTGGCGGGTTCCGGTTCGTTGTTCATAGGTGGCCGGATTGCTCTGTCATGTGCCGGTTGCGAGGGTTTCCCGGGGCTCCGCCCCAGACCCCGCCAATGGACCTACCCCAGCAGCGGCGCGTTGCTAAAAGCAGCTCAGCTCCGCCGTCGCCTTTGCTCGCCTGCGGCTTCGCGAGAGAGGGGTGGTTGCTGAGAGTCGGCTGAGATCTTGCGGGCGGGACGAGGCTCGGAGCGGCATGCTGTGCGGTGTGAAGCCTCGAGTGCTGGTCGTGGACGACGAAGTCGGCGTGCGCCGGGCGTTGGAGCGTGGGCTGGCGGCTGAAGGTATGGAGGTCGTTACGGCCTCTGATGGGCCCACTGCGTTGAGGGTGGCGTTGACCGGGGCTTTTGACGTCGTGTTGCTGGACATCATGTTGCCTGGGCTGTCGGGGTACCGGGTGTTGCAGCGGATGCGGGCAGATGGGGTGCGGACACCCGTGTTGATGGTGTCGGCCAAGGACGGGGAGATCGACCAGGCTGACGGGCTGGATCTCGGGGCCGATGGGTATCTCGTGAAGCCGTTCAGCTTTGTGGTGCTGGTGGCTCAGGTTCGGGCGCTGTTGCGGCGTGGGGGTGGGGCTCGGCGGAAGCTGACGCTGGGGGAGCTCGTCATTGATCGGGGGCTCAGGGAAGTCAGTTGGGCTGGGACGGATGTTTCGTTGAGTCCTCGGGAGTACGCGGTGCTGGACGTGCTGGCGTCGCGCGCCGGGTCGGTGGTCACCAAGGACGAGTTGTTGCGGGCTGTTTGGGGGGACGAGCAGGCTGCTACGCGGAATGCGGTTGAGGTGTATGTCGGGTACCTCAGGCGCAAGCTGGAGGCTGTGGGAGCTGGGGAGGTTGTGCGGACCGTACGGGGGCACGGGTACATCGCGTCCACTCCGGACCTCGACAGTGCGTTGGGGAACAAGTGAGTCCTCGCCGCTGGTGGTTGCGGCGCACGTTGCGCTTCCGGATCACCGTGGTGGCCACCGGGGTGGCCTTGTTGTGTTTGCTGGCGTTCACCGGGCTGGCGCCTGCCCTGATCGGGCTCATCCAGATCACGGCGGTGGACCAGGAGCTGGCCAAGGCCGAGCCTCGGTTGCTGGACGTGTCCGGGGTGCCGGTGGACGGAGGGCCGCCGCTTCCGTTGACGGCTCAGGACATTCGGATGTTGAAGTCCGGGGAACCCGTGCTGCGGCTCGAAGGGGAGTCGGCGCAGCGGTGGCGGGGGCGGGTGGTGTTCGGAGGGGACGGGACGCCTCGGCTCGAGGTGTTCGGGAGCACCTTGCTGGGGTACGAGAAGGCCAACACGCTGGGGACTCGGTGGCTGGCTGTGGCGGCGGTCCTGGTGGCCGGGCTGGTGGGGATTGCCACGTGGTTGGCGGTGCGGTCGTCGTTGCGGCCGGTGGAGCGGATGCGGGTGGCGGCTGGGGAGCTGCCGCACGGGGAGCGGTTGCCGGTGCCGCCTTCCCGGGACGAGCTGCAGGCGTTGGCCGAGGCGCTCAACGCGTTGCTGGCCCGGCGGGATGAGGCTTCGGATCGGTTGCGGCGGTTCACGGGGGATGCGGCGCACGAGTTGAGGTCGCCGGTGGCTTCTGTGCGGGCGCAGGCCGAGGTTGCGGTGGCGCATCCGGATCCTGACTTCTCGATCGAGGTGCTGGAGTCGGTGGTCGAGGAGTCGATCCGGCTCAGTGCGCTGGTGGACTCGCTGTTGATCCTGGCTCGGGCGGACACGGGGGCGCCGCCTCGGGCTGAGGCCGTGGACCTGGTGCTGGAGGCCGAGGCGGCCATCGGGCGGCTCGACACCGAGTTGCTGGTGCGGTTGAACGCGCCGCCGTCGGCCTGTCTGGTCAGGGCCAGCCGGTCCGAGGTCGAGCTGGTGCTGGACAACCTGATGCGGAACGCGGCTCGGTATGCGTACTCGACGATCACCGTGACGCTGGCGCCGGTGGGGCGGGACGTGCGGCTGCTGGTGGACGACGACGGGCACGGGATTCCCGTTGAGCATCGGGCCAAGGTGTTCGACCGGTTCTACCGGGTTGAGGAGGACCGTGGACGGCGGTCGGGTGGATTTGGCCTCGGGCTGGCGCTGGTGGCGCATCTGGTGCAGCGGCGGGACGGGTCGGTCCGGGCCGCTGAGTCACCTGCTGGTGGTGCGCGTTTGGAGATTCGCTGGCCGTCCTGGTAGGCAGCGCAGGTGCCAGAGTTGCGAGCGTCGGCGCTGGTCGACGCACCTGTTGCCGCTGTTGCCGGTGCCCTGTTGGAGACCTCGCTGATCACCGGGTTCGGGGTGAAGGTGCCTGGCGCGCTGTTGTGCCTCGGGGACGTGCTCACCGGGCCGTTCGGGGTCAAGTTGACGGTGACGCGGGCTGATCTGTCCGGTGTGTCGGCGGCGGGGGACTTCCTGGAGCTGCACACGGATCTCGTGGTCACCGGGGCCGGGACGATGGTGGTCGACCGGGTCGCGTGGACGACGGTGGGCGGGATGGTCGGGCGGTTCGCCGACGTCACCGTCGGGCGCGGGATGGCCCTGCGGGTGCTGGAGAAGCGGTCGGCGTTGCTGGCGGAGCGGTGCCGGGAGCTGGGCGAGGCCGGGGTCGTGGTCGGGGCCGCGATCGTCCGGGATGGACGGTTGCTGGCGCAGCAGCGGGCCTATCCCGAAAGTCATGCGGGGCAGTGGGAACTGCCCGGCGGGCGGGTGGAGGACGGCGAGAAGCCGGAAGAGGCGCTGGCGCGGGAGTGCGTGGAAGAGCTCGGCGTGCCGGTCGTGGTCGGCGAGCAGGTCGGGCCGGACGTGCCGTTGAAAAAGGACATGATCTTGCGGATCTACGCGGCTCAGCTCGGCGGCGGTGAGCCGGAAGCGTTGGAGCACAACGCTGTCCGGTGGCTCACCGCCGGCGAGCTGCCCGGCGTGGACTGGTTGCCGGCCGACCGGGTGCTGGTGCCTGCCCTTCAGCAGCTCATCACATGAGTCCGGAGAGGCGCAGGGCCGCGTTCAGGCGGTGCTGGGCGCGGTCGCGGGCCCGGTCGGCGCCGGAGGAGCGGATGCGGTCCAGTTCCGCCGGGTCGGCGAGGAGTTCCAGCGTGCGGTCGCGGACCGGGCGCAGTTCCTCGATGACGGCTTCGGCCACGACGTTCTTGAGGTCGGCGAACCTGCTCGTGTAGTCCTCCGGGTCCTTGCCGGTGCAGGAGGCGAGGATCTCGGTCAGGTTCGCGATGCCCTCGGTGGACGAGACTGCGCGGCGGACCTTGCGCCGCACCAGGTCCGGGTCGTCGAGGACGAACACGACACCCGTGGAGTTCTGCGCGGACTTGTCCATCTTGCGCGTGGGGTCGGAAAGGTCCTTGATGCGGGCGCCCACCTTCGGGACCACGGCCGTCGGGACGACGAACGCCTCGCCGTACGCGTTGTTGAAGCGGCGGGCGAGGGCACGGGCCAGTTCGACGTGCTGGAGCTGGTCCTCGCCGACCGGGACCTCCGCGGTGCCCTGCAGCAGGATGTCCGCGGCCATCAGCACCGGGTAGGTGAGCAGGCTGAGGCGCACGGAGTCACGGCCGAGCGACTTCTCCTTGAACTGGATCATGCGCGCGGCCTCGCCGTACGTGCAGGTGCACTCCAGGACCCAGTTGAGGGCTCCCAGCTCGCGGATCAGGTCGCTCTGCACACACACGCTCGCCGGGTCGATGCCTGACGCGACGAGAACGGCGAGCTGCTCGCGCGTCATCGATCGGAGGCGTTGCGGATTGTGCGACGACGTCATCGCGTGCAGGTCGCTGATGAAGTACACGTCGTCCTGGGTGCCCTCGCGGGCCCAGGTGCGCAGCGCCCCGAGGTAGTTGCCCAGGTGAACCTGGCCCGACGGGGTGATGGCGGACAAACGGATCATGGTCATGGTCCCTTCGTGAAGGACCGCCCGGACGAACGCACAAAAAAGCCGCCCGTGTCGGGCGGCCTGTGTTCGCTTTAGCGCACAGCTACTCCGGCCGCCTGAAGGCGGCCCACCAGAAGGCGTTCAGAGTGCGCACGATCACGAGTATAGGACTACCGTTGGAGGATGTTCATCGTGCTGCTGAAGTACGCCGCGCCACTGGAACAGATCGACTACGCCCTGCCCGACCACCGAGCGTGGGTCGAGAAGCAGTACGAGCGGGGTTTGTTCCTCGCCTCAGGGCGTCAGGTGCCGAGGACCGGCGGCGTGATCATCACGCGGCCCATGCCCCGCGGCAAGCTCGAAGCGCTGCTCGCCACGGACCCGTGGGCGGAGCAGAAGCTCGTGAAGTACGAGATCTGCGAGTTCGAGGCGACGCGGACGGCGCCTGAGCTCATGAAGCTGAACGAGGCCGTGCTGCAGCACTAGGTCTGTTCGGCAAGCCACTCGATCGCCGCGTCGAGCGCTTCGTCGCTGTCCACGAGCGTCTGCGGGGCGATCGGGGTGTTGCCGTACGTCCTGCCGGTGCGATCTGCCATGTACGCGGTGGTGATCGCGAGCCGCGCGCCGTCGGGCAGCAGGAACAGCTCGTTGGACGTCGCGTAACCGGCGGTCGGCTCGCCGAAGCTGCGCGTGCGGGCGGCGCCCGTGAACGCGAGCAGCACGGCTTCCCCCGAGCTCGCGGTCCCGCCGTCGATCAGCACGGCGACCGGGCCGTTGACCGCGGGAGGCATCTCCACCTGCGGAAACCAGATCCTCTCGCCGTCGTGGACGTGGCCGTCGCGGATGCCCCAGTCCGTCGTGGTGCCGTCCGGGTGCACGAACGAACCCGTCTTGCCCTCGCCGAGCAGCGGCGCGACCACGGTGAGCATCGGGTGCATGTCGCCGCCGTGGTTGCCGCGCAGGTCGACGACCCAGCCCGACGGTCGTGCGGCGAGGAGGTCGCGCAGCAGGTACCGGCCGGACTCGACGTACGTCTCGCCGTTGTCCGAAGAGGTCTGCGGCAGTTTCAAGTAGGCGGTGGAGCCGATCATCCGGCCGCCGGGGACCTCGCGGATGGAGGGCGGAGGGCCGCCGCTGGGTGAGGTGCGCAGGACGGTGTGCGGGTTGCCGAGCTCACCGATCACCCACCGGATCGCGTCGTGGGCGTCGCCGGCACGGTGAGCTTCAGCACGCAACCGCGGCCAGTCGGCCGCGGAGCTCTCCATCGAGTGCTGCTGGAGCAGGTCGAGGGCGGTGTCGAGGTAGCTGCGAGCCGGTGAGACGGGCTCTCCGACGCCCGTGCTCAACAGCAGCAGGACCAGGAGGACATACCTGATCACGCGGCCTTCTTCGCCGCCTTGGCCGCCTTCTTCGCAGCCTTCTTGCGGGCCTTGTCACGCTCCTTGAGCAGGAACGGAACCGGGCACCGCTTGCACTGCGGCTTCGACCGGCAGCACTTCTTCTTGAGCTTCTTACCCACTGGTTGCACTCCACTCCGGCACGTGTCGCTAGAGTAGGTGAGGCTCACTTCACTAGCACTCTTGTGTGGTAATGCCGACGCGGCCGGTACTCTGGTGTACGGCTGTGCGCATTGACGTGTCCGGCGCGAGCCCCTCCAACGCCTTCGAAGCTCTAGGAGTTCTGCGTGCCCACGGCCACCGCGCCTGCCCTTCAGACGCGCACTGACCTGCGCAATGTCGCGATCGTCGCGCACGTCGACCACGGCAAGACCACGCTGGTCGACGCCATGCTGCGCCAGTCCGGCGCCTTCTCCGCGCGTGCCGAGCTCGTCGACCGGGTCATGGACTCCGGCGAGCTCGAGCGTGAGAAGGGCATCACGATCCTCGCCAAGAACACGGCTGTGCGCAGGCACACGCCGGACGGTGACGTGATCATCAACGTCGTCGACACCCCCGGCCACGCCGACTTCGGTGGTGAGGTCGAGCGCGCGCTGTCGATGGTGGACGGTGTCGTCCTGCTCGTCGACGCCTCCGAAGGCCCGCTGCCCCAGACCCGGTTCGTCCTGCGCAAGACGCTGGCCGCCGGTCTGCCGGTGATCCTGCTGGTCAACAAGGTCGACCGCCCCGACGCCCGGATCTCCGAGGTCGTCGACGAGGCTCACGACCTGCTGCTGGACCTCGCCACCGAGGTCGGCGCCGACGAGTCCGTGCTGGACCTGCCGGTCGTCTACGCCTCGGCGCGCGCCGGCCGTGCCTCGCTGAACCAGCCGGAGGACGGCGGCCTGCCGGACGAGGAGAACCTCGACACCCTGTTCCAGGTGCTGCTCGACCACATCCCGGCCCCCACGGTCGACGTGGACGGCCCGCTGCAGGCCCTGGTCACGAACCTCGACGCCTCGACGTTCCTCGGCCGCATCGCGCTGTGCCGCGTCCACCGCGGCACGCTGCGCAAGGGCGAGACCGTCGCCTGGTGCCGTGAGGACGGCGAGCCGGTCAAGGTCCGCATCACCGAGCTGCTGATCACCGAGGCCCTCGAGCGCATCCCCGCCGAGGTCGCCCACGCGGGCGACCTGGTCGCCATCGCCGGCATCCCGGAGATCACGATCGGCGACACCCTCGCCGACGCCGACGCACCCGAGGCCCTGCCGCGGATCACCGTCGACCAGCCCGCCATCTCGATGACCGTCGGCGTGAACACCTCACCCCTGGCCGGTCGCAACGGCGGCACCAAGCTCACCGCCCGGCTGCTGAAGTCGCGTCTCGACTCCGAGCTCGTCGGCAACGTGTCCGTGCGCGTCCTCCCGACCGAGCGCCCGGACACCTGGGAGGTCCAGGGCCGCGGCGAGCTGGCGCTGGCCATCTTGGTCGAGCAGATGCGCCGCGAGGGCTTCGAGCTGACCGTGGGCAAGCCCCAGGTCGTCACCCGCACCGTCGACGGCAAGATCCACGAGCCGTTCGAGCGCCTCTCCGTCGACTGCCCCGAGGAGCACCTCGGCGCCGTCACGCAGCTCCTCGCCAACCGCAAGGGCCGCATGGAGAACATGTCGGGCCACGGCTCGGGCCGCATCAAGCTGGACTACGTGGTGCCGTCCCGGGGCCTCATCGGCTTCCGCACCGAGTTCCTGACCGAAACCCGCGGCACCGGCATCGCCAACGCCGTCTCCGAGGGCTACGGCCCGTGGGCGGGCGAGATCCGCACCCGCCACAACGGCTCCCTGGTGGCCGACCGCGCGGGCTCCATCACCGCCTACGCCATGATCCAGCTGGCGGACCGCGGCACGTTCTTCGTGGAGCCGGGCGCCGACACCTACGAGGGCATGGTCGTGGGCGAGAACCCGCGCGCCGAGGACCTCGACGTCAACGTCTGCCGTGAGAAGAAGCTCACGAACATGCGCTCCTCGACGGCCGACGTGATGGAAACCCTGGCCCGCCCCCGCAAGCTCTCGCTGGAGGAGGCGCTCGAGTTCTGCGCCTCCGACGAGTGCGTGGAGGTGGCGCCGGAGGTCGTCCGCGTCCGCAAGGTGACGCTGGACGCGAACCTGCGGGGTCGCGAGCGGTCGCGGCTGAAGCAGCGCGGCTGATTCACGCGCTGAACTGACGTAACGCCTGACAGGGGCGGCTGGGCCACGGCCTGGCCGCCCTTCGTCGTGTCCGGGGTGGTTGGGGTGGCGAGCACCCGCCACGGCGACGCTCCCGCGCCGGCCGCAAGGCGCCGACCCGCCAAACCGCCCGAGTTTCGGGCGCCGAGAACCAGCCGACCCCACCCCCGAACCACCCGCCCAGGTGGGCCGTACTACCCACTGTGCGAGCAACCCGCCACCACCCGGGCACGTCCCACAAGTGGCGCGGGTGACAAAACCTGGGTTGCCCGAACGCCACCATCACCCTTCTGGCAATGTGAGGACCATGAGGCGACTCGGGGGAGTGCTGGCTGCTGCCGTCCTGTGCGGCACTGCGGCGTGCACGAACGCGCCGCCTCCGCCTCTGGTGCCGAAGTCCGAGGCGCCGGTCATCACCACGACGGGGCCGAAGGTCACCGAGGTCGTGATCGGTGTGGACGACGTGGCAGGTGGCTACAACCCGCACTCACTGGCTGCGCAGAGCCCCATCACCACGGCGTTGAGCTCCCTCCTGCTCCCGTCCGTGTTCCGCCCCGGACCCGATGGCGCGCCGCAGCTCGACCGCAACCTCATGGTGAGTGCCAAGGTCACCAAGGCCGAGCCGTTCACTGTCACCTACACGATCCGCAAGGACGCGAGCTGGTCGGACAGCGCGCCCATCGCCGCCGAGGACTTCTACTACCTGTGGCAGCGTATGCGCGTCGAACCCGGTGTTGTGGATCCGGCGGGTTACCGGCTCATCAACAACATCAGCGCCAGAGAAGGCGGCAAGGTCGTCGAGGTCGTGTTCGGCAAGCCCTTCCCCGGCTGGCGGTCCCTCTTCGCCAACCTCCTGCCGGCACACCTGCTCAAGGACGCCCCCGGCACGTGGTCGAACGTGCTGAGCACCGGCTTCCCCGCCACCGCAGGCCCGTTCCAGGTGCGCTCCCTGGACGAACCGCGCGGTGAGGTGGTCCTGGAGCGCAGTGACCGGTACTGGGAGGTGCCGACCACGCTCGACCGGGTCGTGATCCGCAGGGCCACGCACAGCGCGATGGCCGAGTCACTGTCCAAAGGCGACAATCAGGCGGCTCTGCTCAGGGCCGACGCAGCGGACGTCAACCTGCTCAAGTCGATCAAGGACCTCACGACGAAACCGGTGCCGCGCAACGAGGTTGTCCAGGTCCTCCTCAGGCCGGCCAGTGAGCAGCTGAAGGACGTCAGAGCGAGGAAGGCGATCGTCGCCGCGCTGGACCGCGACGCGCTCATCGCGTCCGGCACGCAGAGCGGGCCGAGTGCCCAGTACCGGGCCGACTCCTACGTGGTGCCGCCCAGCCGCACCGGGTACACCGCGACGATCCAGGGCAACACGCTCAACGCGGCGGCCGCCGACCAGTTGCTCGCCGAGGCCGGGTACGTCAGGAACGCGCAGAACGCGTGGGCGAAGGGCGGCAAGCCGCTCAGGCTGAAGATCGCCGCGCCCGAGAAGGACGAGCCGTACGTCGGGCTCGCGAACCGGATCAAGGCGCAGCTGGCCGAGCGCGGGATCGACTCCGAGGTCGTCACGCCCAAAGCCGAGGAGCTCTTCAGCAAGCAGCTGCTCGAGAAGGACGTCGACATCGCTGTCGTGCCGCGTGTCGACGCCGGTGACTCGGCGGCCGGGCTCGCGAGTGCGTACGGGTGTGCCGGTGACGAGCCGGACGGCGGGACGACCACTCCCGCGAACCCCGCCGGGTTCTGTGACCCGGCGATCCAGGCCGACATCGAGGCCGCGCTCAACGGCAAGGTGCTCCTCGCCGACGTGCTCGCGCGGGTCGAGCCGCAGATTCAGGCTCAGGCGGTCGCGTTGCCGCTGTTCCAGGTAGTGGATCTTCTTGGTGTGCTGCCAACAATGGTTTCCGGGGTCGACACCGGGGCGCCGCTGGCCGGTGTGCTGAGCGAAGCACCCGAATGGCGGAGGCTCGAGAAGTAGCCGGCGGGCGGAAAACCCGTTGCGGAGGCGGTTTGCTCGTTGCTACTTTCGGCCGCCGTTGTTGACAGAATTCTACGCGCCCGGTTAACGAACGCATTCGCCCGGTAATCGGGCCATTGCGGCGCGCTACGAGGTGTCTCCATTGGGTCACGATCGCCCTCCGAGGTAGTGACCGCTCCCTCACCAGGTTCTTACCGTGCTGCCCACGATGTGCCGGTTCGGGGCGCGTATGGCACATCACGGTTATGGGCGTGCATGCCGACCTGGCCACGGCCGCCCAGTGCTAGGAGGGCACGTGTCGATGAGGAGAACCAAAGCACTTCCGGCGATCGCGCTGATTTCCAGCGTGTCTCTGGTTCTGGGTGCCTGTGGTGGCGGTGGCGGTAGCAACGACGCCGATGGTGGCGACGCCACCATCGCGGAGATGGCGACCGCTCGTGGTGAGTCCGCGGACGGCTACACCGCGCCGGAGACGAAGCAGAGCGGCCCGATCGTCGTGTCGAGCGACAAGCCGTTCACCTCGTACAACAACGCGACTGAGGACGCGAACCAGTCCTACAACACGTTCGCGCTGGTTCTCGTGCAGCCGGGTGCGCACATCACGAACGGCAACAACAAGGTCATCCTGAACAAGGACGTCATGGAGTCGATCGAGGTCACCTCGAAGTCTCCGCAGGTCGTGACCTGGAAGCTGAAGAAGGGCGTCAGCTGGTCTGACGGCGAGGCCTGGGACTGCGACGACTTCTACATGGCGTGGTTCACGCAGAGCAACTCCTCCAAGAAGGCCGACGGCAGCAAGTTCTTCAAGCCTGCCAGCGCCACCGGGTACGACCTGATGACCGGTGAGTGCAAGGACGACCAGACGTTCGTCGGCACCTTCAAGGAGCCGTACCCGGACTACGAGAGCCTGTTCAACAACGACGTTCTGCCGGCGCACATCCTCGAGAAGCAGACGGGCATCGCCGACGTCACCAAGCTCACCGCGTCCAGCAGCGCGGACGAGCTGACGAAGGCCGCCGACTTCTGGAACGAGAAGTGGAACGGCTTCACCAAGGACCTGATGCCCTCTGCGGGTCCGTACATGCTGACCGGCTTCGAGCCGAACCAGTCGGTGACGCTGGAGCGCAACCCCAAGTGGGTCGGCAAGGCCGGTGGTCCCGAGAAGATCACCCTGAAGGCGATCCCGGACCCGATCGCGCAGGCGCAGGCGCTGGAGAACGGTGAGGTCGCCGTCAACTCCATGGCCCAGCCCGACGCGAACGCGGCCACGAAGCTCAAGGGCCTCAGTGCTCAGGGCGTCACGTTCGGCGCCGGCCCCGGCCTGTCGTTCGAGCACCTCGACATCCAGATGAAGCACCCGGTGCTGTCGAAGGCTGAGATCCGCAAGGCGTTCTTCATGTGCGTCAAGCGCCAGGACATCATCGACAAGCTCATCACCGAGGTTCAGTCCGACGCCAAGCCGCTGGGCAGCCTGATCTTCTTCCCGAAGGACGAGGGCTACAAGGACCTCTACGCCGACAAGGCGAAGGGTGACGCGAACGAGGCCAAGAAGATCCTGTCCGACGCCGGCTGGACGCAGGGTGCCGACGGTGTGTTCGCGAAGGACGGCCAGCGCGCCTCCTTCAAGATCAGCCACACCGACATCCCGCGCCGCAAGCAGACCGTCGAGCTGATCCAGGGTCAGTGCAAGGAAGCCGGCATCGAGGTCAAGGACGACACCGACCCGAACTTCCTCGACGAGCGCGTCTCCGCCGGTGACTACGAGGTCGCCCTCTTCGCGTGGTCGTCGCCGCCGTTCAAGAGCGGCAAGAAGTCGATCTACGAGACCGGTGGTGGCCAGAACTGGTCCAACTGGAGCGTGCCGAAGGCCGACGAGGCTCTGAAGCAGGCGGTTTCGCAGACGGCGATCGCCGACTCGCTGAAGTACTGGCAGGAAGCGGACGACGCGCTGGCCGGTGAGTACCTCTCGCTGCCGCTGTTCCAGATGCCGAACATGTGGGCCTTCAAGGGACTCGACCGCGTGTACTTCCAGAGCTACTACGGCGCGCTTTGGAACGCCAACGAGTGGCAGACCAAGTAAATCGCCATAGCTGAAGTGCGCAACGCCTGACCGGGCGGGGCCGGACCACGAGTCCGGCCCCGCCCGAGCCGGGTTGCCCCCTAGGAGCCCGCCCGTGATCCGCTACATCATCCGGCGCCTGCTGATCTCCATACCCATCCTGCTGATCGGCAGCTTCGCCTGTTACGTCCTCGTCGCCTCCGCCGGAAACCCCTTGGCGGAGATGCGATTCCGGCCCGGTGTCACCGAAGCCGACATCAAGGCCGCCGAGGCCTCCCTCGGCTTGGACAAGCCCGTCGTCGTCCGCTACTGGAACTGGCTCACCGACTTCCTGTCCGGTGACTGGGGCCAGAGCATCGCCCTCGGTCAGGCCAAGACCGCTGTCTTCCCGGCCGTCACGGACGCGCTGTGGACCACCGGACGGCTCGTCATCGGTGCCGAACTCCTCGCGCTCACCCTGGGTGTCTCGGTCGGCGTGCTCGCCGCCGTGCGCCAGTACTCGATCTTCGACTACCTCGCCACCAGCACCGCGTTCCTCATGTTCTCGATGCCGATCTTCTGTGTCGCGGTCATCGTGAAGAACTACGGCATCCAGTTCAACAACGTCCTGGAGTCGATGGGGCTGGACCGCTGGCTCACCACCGCCGGTCCGCGGCCGGGTGGCTTCACCGGCAGCTTCGGTGAGGTGATCTTCAAGTACACCGGCACGTTCCTGCTGCCGACGATCGCGCTGATGCTGATCAGCTTCGCCGCGTACAGCCGGTTCGAACGGGCCTCGATGCTGGAGATCCTGCACTCGGACTTCGTGCGCACCGCGCGGTCGAAGGGCATCTCGCAGGGCCGCGTGATCTTCCGGCACGCGTTCCGCAACGCGCTCATCCCCGTCGCCACGCTGTTCTCGCTGAACTTCGGTGCCGTGCTGTCCGGCGCGATCATCACCGAGACGGTGTTCGGCTGGTCCGGCATGGGCACGCTGCTGGTGAACTCCGTGCGGCAGTTCGACCCGCCGATGCTGATGGGCTGGCTCGCGGTCACCGCGACCCTGATCGTGCTGTTCAACCTGATCGCCGACGTCGTGTACGGCATCCTCGACCCTAGGATTCGCCTTGGCTAACATCAACTTGGCGTCCGAGGGCGGCGTGGTGAACAGCGCTCCCCAGTCCGGCTCGCACGAGTTCGACGCCACCAAGACCCGCACGCAGGGCCAGCTCGTCCTGCAGCGCTTCCTGCGCCACCGGCTCGCGATGGTGAGCCTCGGCGTCTTCGTCTTCCTGGTCCTGTTCGCGTTCGTGGGCCCGTTCATCTGGACCTACGACTTCGAGGACGTGTCGAGCAAGTCCTACCAGCCGATGAGCGGCGCACACCCGCTCGGTACCACCCAGGTCGGCAAGGACATGCTGGCGCTGCTCATGCGCGGCACCGGCTACTCGCTGCAGATCGCTTTGATCGTGGCCGCGCTGGCCACCGCCATCGGCGTGACTTTCGGTGCTCTGGCCGGATATCTGCGCGGGTTCGTCGACACGGCGCTCATGCGTCTGGTCGACCTGCTGCTGATCATCCCCCAGATCGCGGTCGCCGCGATCGTCGTGAAGGGGTTCTCCGGCAGCTGGTACGTCGTCGCGCTCGTGCTCGCCGCGTTCGCCTGGATGCAGATCGCCCGCATCACCCGGGGTGAGACGCTTTCACTGGCACAGCGGGAGTTCATCGAGGCGGCGCGGGCCTGTGGCGCTTCCACGCCGCGCATCATCTTCAAGCACCTCGTGCCGAACATGATCGGTAGCATCACGGTCAACGCCACGCTGGCGATCGCCGCCGCGGTGCTCACCGAGGCCGCGCTGTCGTTCCTGGGACTGGGAGTCCAGCCCCCGGACACGTCGCTCGGCGTGATCGTGCTGGAGAACTACGGGCAGTTCCTGAACCGGCCGTGGCTGTTCTGGGGTCCGTTCATCGTGCTCGTGTCGCTCTCCCTCGCCGTCAACTTCATCGGCGACGGCCTGCGCGACGCGTTCGACCCGAGGCAGACGAAGGTGCGTGCCTGATGACGAGTGTTTCCGAACTGTCGGAGGACTTCCTGTCCTCCAGCACCACCGCGCCGCTGCTCTCGGTGAAGGACCTGTCGGTCACGTTCCCGACCGACGACGGCGACGTGCGCGCCGTGCGCAACGTCTCGTTCGACCTCAACCCCGGCGACGTGCTGGGGATCGTCGGCGAGTCGGGCTCCGGCAAGTCCGTGTCCTCCATGGCGATCATGGGCCTGCTGCCCAAGAACGCGATCATCGAAGGCTCGATCCGCTACCGCGGTGAGGAGCTGAACGGCCGTACCTACAAGCAGATGCAGCCGTTCCGCAGCAAGCACATCTCGATGATCTTCCAGGACCCGATGACGTCGCTGAACCCCGTCTACACGGTGGGGTGGCAGCTCGCCGAGACCTACCGCGCGCACCACGACGTCTCGAAGAAGGCGGCGTGGGCCAAGGCGGTCGAGGCACTGGAACTGGTCGGCATCCCGCAGCCGGACAAGCGCGCGGCCCAGTACCCGCACGAGTTCTCCGGCGGCATGCGGCAGCGCGTGGTGATCGCGATGGCGATCATCAACGACCCCAGCGTGATCATCGCGGACGAGCCGACCACCGCGCTCGACGTGACGGTGCAGGCGCAGATCCTCGACACCATGCTGCGCCTGCAGTCCGAGACCGACGCGGCGATCATCATGATCACGCACGACCTCGGCGTGGTCGCGGGCATGGTCAACCGCGTGCAGGTGATGTACGGCGGCACCGTGGTCGAGTCCGGCCCTGTCGACGACGTCTTCGAACGGCCCCGGATGCCTTACACGGTGGGGCTTCTGGGTTCCGTCCCGAATCCGTCCACTTTGGGCAAGCGGCTCACCCCGATCAAGGGCGCGCCGCCGTCGCTCGTGAACCTGCCGACCGGGTGCTCGTTCTCGCCGCGCTGCCCGCTCGTCATCGACGTGTGCCACGAGTGGGAGCCGGAGCTCGAACAGGCCGGCCTGCCGAACCACACGTCGCGCTGCCACCGGTGGGAGCACCTGGCGACGATCGACCAGCCGCAGAAGCTGTTCCTGCACGACGAGATCGGCACGGTGGAGAACCCGGCGGTGTTCGCCGCGGCCAACCCCGACGAGTCGCTCGAAGTGACCGCCGTGCACGGGTCTCTGCTCACGGATGAGGAGGCGAAGTGACCGCGCCACTGCTGGAGGTCACCGACCTCGTCAAGGAGTTCCCCGTGCGGGGCAAGGGGATCATCCCGCGCAACGTCGGCACGGTGCAGGCCGTGTCCGGGGTCTCGTTCTCGCTGAACCCCGGCGAGACGCTCGGCCTGGTCGGCGAGTCCGGCTGCGGCAAGTCCACGACGGGGCGCGCGATCCTGCAGCTGCACAAGCCGACCTCGGGCTCGGTGAAGTTCGAGGGCCGTGAGCTCACGGCCATGAGCACCAAGCAGTTGCGGCCGTTGCGCAAGGACATCCAGATCGTCTTCCAGGACCCGTACGCGTCGCTGAACCCCAAGTGGCAGGTCAACGACATCATCGCGGAACCGTTGCGGATCCACGGTGTGGAAGGTGGCGTGCAGCGCAGAGTCAACGAGTTGCTGGAGCTCGTGGGTCTCAACCCCGAGCACCGCAACCGTTATCCGCACGAGTTCTCCGGCGGTCAGCGGCAGCGCATCGGCATCGCGCGGGCGCTCGCGCTGAACCCGCGGTTCCTGGTGCTGGACGAGCCGGTGTCCGCTTTGGACGTCTCGGTGCAGGCCGGTGTCGTGAACCTGCTGGAGGAGCTGCAGGATCGGCTCGGGCTCGCGTACCTGTTCGTCGCGCACGATCTCTCGGTGGTGCGGCACATCTCCGACCGAGTCGCGGTGATGTACCTCGGCAAGATCATCGAGATGGGCGAGCGCGAGGCCATCTACAACCGGCCGATGCACCCGTACACGCAGGCGTTGCTGTCCGCGGTGCCGATGCCGGATCCCAAGCAGGAGCGCAAGCGTCAGCGGATCGTGCTGACCGGTGACGTGCCGTCGCCGGTCAACCCGCCGTCGGGCTGCCGGTTCCGCACCCGCTGCTGGAAGGCCCAGGACATCTGCGCCACCGAGGAACCGAAGCTGGAACTGCGGGGTGCGCCGGACGGAACGCTGTCCGCGTGCCACTTCGCAGAGGAACGCTCGGTGGTGTGACGCGATCGGCGTGCCGAGAGCAAAGACCGGGTGGCTGACGCCGGATCGCGAGATCGCGTCGGTCATCCGGTCAACCGCTCATGCCGAATTCGGCGAAGCCCAATTCGGCATGAGCGATTCGGCCGGATGACCGACTTCCCGGCGATCTCGCCGCCCCTGCGGAGCAGGGGCGATTAACACCGCTTTACTCTTTTCCGGTGACGCTGACTGCCCCACCACGGTTGCTCTTCGTGCACGCCCACCCGGACGACGAGAGTCTCTGGACGGGCGGCACCATCGCGCGCTACGCCTCGGCCGGCGCGCACGTCACTGTCGTCACCTGCACGCTGGGGGAAGAGGGCGAGATCATCCCGCCCGCGCTGGCGCACCTCGCCGCCGACGCAGCCGACCAGCTGGGCGGGTACCGGGTGGGCGAGCTGAGATCAGCCTGCGCCGCACTCGGCGTGACCGACCACAGATTCCTCGGCGGCATCGGCCGGTGGCGCGACTCCGGCATGGTCGACGTGCCGTCCAACGCGCACCCGCGCGCGTTCGTCCAGGGTTCGCTGGAAGAGCAGACCGCCCAGCTGGTCGAGATCCTGCGCGAGGTCAAGCCTCAGGTCGTCGTCAGCTACGACGCGTTCGGCGGCTACGGCCACCCGGACCACATCCGCGCGCACGAGATCACCGTGTCCGCGTGCGCCCAGGTTTCCGACGTTGAGCGGGTCTTCTACGCGGTGACGTCCCGCGACGCCACGGCCACAGGCGTGCAGGCGATGGAGAACGTGCCGGAGTCGTTCCGGCTGCCAGAGCCCGGTGAGCTGCCGGTGACGCCGGACGAGGAGATCACCACCGTGATCGACGTGTCCGAGCACCTGACGGCGAAGCGCCGGGCGTTGCGCGCACACTCGACGCAGGTCAGTGTGTGGGACAGCGGCTACGCGCTGTCGAACAACATCGCCCAGCCGCTGGTCGGCGGTGAGTACTACGTGCTCGCGAAGGGTTCGGCGGAGGGCGCGGCCACAGATCTGTTCGGAGGACTGGGTGACCGGTAGCTGGCGAGTCGTGTTCCTGCTGCTTCTGTGCGTCGAGGCGGCAGTGCTCGCCGTGCTGGAAACGATGTTCCTGCCCCTGCGCTTCGACGGCACGCTGCTGCCGGAGCTGCGGGACTGGCCGTTCCCCATCATGATCGCGGTGGCCGCCTTCACCACACCTCTGCTGGTGTCGTGGGCGGCCTCGCTGTCCGAACGGGTCCTGACCGCCGCGTCCCCGTTGCTGGTGTGGTTCTTCACGCTGACGTGGTTCGGCTACTTCGAGCCGGGGCACGCCGCGGGCACCCCCGTCCTGCTGCTGCAGGACTGGCGCGGCCTGCTGCTGCTCGCGGGTGGCGCGCTGACGGGTGCCGTGGCCGTGGGTGCCGTGATGGCGCGCAACGCGGCCAACCGGCCGGGCCTCTACGACACCGCGGGCACCCAGTAGCGGTAGCGGTGGTGCTCGGTGCAGCCGAGCTCGGAGTAGAGCCGGATCGCCGGCTCGTTGTGCTCTGCGACCTGCAGCGCGCACGTCGTGGCGCCCTGCCGCAGACCCCAGCCCGCCAGCTCACCCATCAGCTGCCTCGCCAAACCCTTGCGGCGGTGTGACGGCCGCACGGCGAGCCGGGCGACGTGCAGCAAGTCCTCGACGACGGCGCCGCGGACGGCCGCGACGACCGTTCCGTTCTCGCTGATGCTCGCGAAGCAGACGTTCTCGCCGCTGCCGAGCACGTGCCGCTGGGCGGCGGAGACCTCGGATCCCGCCGTCAGTTCCCACCATCCGGGAAGATCATGACTTCCGGCTTCGCCCTCGGCGAACTTTTCCAGCGGACCCGTCATCACCAGCGACTCCGCGCCGCCGGGATGATCGAGATCGACGTGCCAGCCCGCGTCCGCGATCGCCTGTTCGTGCGCTGAGCCGTTGACCACGTGCGCCGCGGGTTTGATGCCGTGCTCGCTCGCGAACCCCTTGACGACGACCAGTGCGTCCGGCACTGGCATACCGGGATCGCCGCAGGTCAACGTGCTGTTGGCGCGCCCGGTGAAGCCCGCGGCCGCGCGCATCGACCAGTCTCCGAGCGGAACTTGTGCCAGGACGGGCCATGCTCGCGCGCAGAGCGATTCCAGGTGATCCACGGTGTGCACCCGTTCATCCTGTCCCAACAGGTGTTGTGACGTGGCACACCGTGCAGCTAAGGCAAGCCTGACCGGGTGATACTCGAACGTGCCGCGTACTCTCCGGCTTGCGCGGTGTGGACCAGAGGAAGTTGGAGAGCGCAGTGACCTATGTGATCGCCCAGCCGTGCGTGGACGTGCTCGACAAGGCGTGCATCGAAGAGTGCCCCGTCGACTGCATCTACGAAGGCGACCGGATGCTCTACATCCACCCCGACGAGTGCGTGGACTGTGGCGCGTGCGAGCCCGTGTGCCCGGTGGAAGCCATCTACTACGAGGACGACGTCCCCGACGAGTGGAAGGACTACACCAAGGCGAACGCGGACTTCTTCGATGAGCTCGGCTCGCCCGGTGGCGCCTCGAAGGTCGGCAAGGTGAGCAACGACCCGCAGTTCATCAAGGCCCTCGAGCCGCAGGCCGAAGGGCATTGATCCTCACGCGCAGGGGACCGGCTCTGCCGGACTTCCCGTGGGACTCGCTGGCCGACCACGCCGCCAAGGCGCGCAAGCACCCCGGCGGCGTGGTCGACCTGTCCGTCGGCACGCCCGTCGACCCGGTTCCCGCGGTGATCCAGTCCGCTCTGTGGTCGGTCGCCGACATTCCCGGCTACCCGACCACCCACGGCACCCCTGAGCTGCGTGCGGCCTTCGTCGCCGCCGTTGAACGCCGCTTCGGCATCGTCGGGCTGTCGCCTGAGGCCGTGCTGCCCACGATCGGCTCCAAGGAGCTCGTGGCGTGGCTGCCGACGCTGCTCGGCGTCGGTCCCGGCGACATCGTGGCCGTGCCCTCCGTGGCGTACCCGACCTACGAGGTGGGCGCGCTGCTGGCGGGTGCCGAGGTCGTGCGGCTGGCCGACGGGGAGCTGCCGCCCGCCGGCACGAAGCTCGTGTGGCTGAACTCGCCGTCGAACCCGACCGGCCGCGTGCTGTCGGCTCAGCAGCTGCGTGACGCCGTCGCCAAGGCGCGTGAGCTCGGCGCGGTGGTGGCCTCCGACGAGTGCTACCTGGCGCTGCCGTGGGACGCCTCGCCGGTGTCGGTGCTGCATCCGTCCGTTGTGGACTCCTTTGACGGGGTGCTCGCCGTGCACTCGCTGTCGAAGTCGTCCTCGCTTGCCGGGTACCGGGCCGGGTTCATCACCGGTGACCCCGAGCTGATCTCGGGTTTGCTGGAGCTTCGCAAGCACGCGGGCATGATCGTGCCGCGGCCGGTGCAGGAAGCCATGCGGGCGGCGCTCGAGGACGACGCTCACGTGGCCGAGCAGCGTGCCCGCTATCTCGCGCGGCGCGACGTGCTGAAGCCCGCCCTGGAGGCGGCAGGGTTCACCGTGACGCACTCCGAGGCCGGGCTGTACCTGTGGTCGTCGCGCGGTGAGGACGCCTGGGAGACGATCTCCTGGCTGGCCGACCGCGGCATCCTCGCCGCTCCCGGCACGTTCTACGGGCCGGCGGGCGCACAGCACGTGCGGATCGCCCTCACGGCCACCGACGAGCGGATCGCGGCGGCCGTCGAGCGTCTCAGCGCCTGATTTTCAGGGCTTGAGGGCCGACCACACCCGGCGGGTGAACTGGTTCGGCGGCACCGCGTCCGTCGTGAGCCGGACGCTCGTGCTGATCGAGTCGCCGCTCAGTCCGAGCCCCAGCACCAGGTGCCAGTGCAGGTCCCACAGGTCCTGAAACGCGTCCAGCTCCACGTCGGCGTCCGCGCTGACGTGGAGCACGGCCGGTTCCGCCACCCGCACGACGCGCTCGACCGCGCGCACGTCCCGGGTGTTCGTGCGGAAGCTGAACGCCAGGTCGACCGTCTCGCTGTCCAGCCCGTACGTCGCGTACGAATGGCAGCGGTGGTGGGGCAGCGACAGCGGCTGGTTCGTCTCCAGGTAGAGATCGCCCTCGAACCGCAGCGTCGGCGAGTGCTGGCTGAGCGTCGCTCGCGCGCTGACGAACTCCCAGCCGGGCATGTCCAGCTTGGGCACCAGCAGTTCCAGCACCTCGCCGCGGCGGGCACTTCGCGTGCGTTCGCCCGAGCGCCACGGGATTTCCCTGCTGTAGGGCTCCTTCTTCGTGACGAAGACGTACGGGGCGTTGTCGGTCTGGAGGCTGAGAACCACGACTGTCCTGCCAGGTGCCCAGTCGAACGCCACCGTGGTGAGGCCGGGCGCGACCCCGTCGAAGTGGCTCTCGACCCGCGGCCACCAGCTCGACAGCTCCTCGGCCAGCGCGCCCTTGACGTGCCGGCCCTTCTCGTCGACCCCGACGACCCACATGGCCTCCGACCCGCGCGCGGCGTTGCACAGCGCGGCGATCTGCCTGGCGGCCTTGCCGTGGTCGACCGGCCACTGGGTCTTGAACTCCACGAAGGAGTCCTCGGACTGCGCCCCCTCCAGGGCACGTTCGATCGCGGCGCGAGCGTTCAGCTCGATCCGCTGCTTCAGCACGTGCACCTCCCCGCGACAGCCATCAGAACGGCACGGGCCCAGCCTGCCTCGGCAGACCGGGCCCCAGACACCGAGTTTCCTCCCTGCTCAGTCCAGAAGCGCGTTGCTCAGTCGTTCGCGTGCAGCGCGGCGTTCAGCTCGACGCCGGTGCCCTTGCGCGGCTTGACCAGGACCTTGCCGGTGACCGAGTCCCTGATGAAGAGCAGGTTGTTCTGGCCGCTGAGGGTCAGTGCCTTGACGACCTCGCCGTCAGGGAGGGTGACCTTGGTGCCCGCGGTGAGGTAGAGGCCCGCCTCGACCACGCAGTCGTCGCCGAGGGAGATGCCGAGGCCCGCGTTGGCGCCCAGGAGGCAGCGTTCACCGACGCTGATGACCTGCTTGCCGCCGCCGCTGAGGGTGCCCATGATCGAGGCGCCGCCGCCGACGTCGGAGCCGTCTCCCACGACCACGCCGCCCGAGATGCGGCCCTCGACCATGCTGCTGCCCAGGGTGCCGGCGTTGAAGTTGACGAAACCCTCGTGCATGACCGTCGTGCCGGGGGCCAGGTGGGCGCCCAGGCGGACCCGGTCGGCGTCGGCGATGCGGACGCCGGACGGGACCACGTAGTCGACCATCCTCGGGAACTTGTCGACGCCGTAGACGGTGACCGGGCCCCTGGTGCGGAGGCGGATCCGGGTCTGTTCGAAGCCGTCCACCGCGCACGGGCCGTGGTTGGTCCAGACGACGTTGGTCAGGAGGCCGAAGAGGCCGTCCAGGTTGGCGCCGTGGGGCCGGATCTGGCGGTGGCTGAGCAGGTGGAGTCGCAGCCAGACGTCGTAGGTGTCTCGTGGGGCGGTGGTCAGGTCGATGGTGACCTTCACGCCCACGATCTCGACGTTGCGCTCCGGGTCCTCGCCCAGGAGCTTGGCGGCGGACTCGCCGAGGGCTTCCGCGATCTCCGCGGACGACAGGCGGGTGGTGGCCAGGCCTGCCGCCTCTGCTGCCACCTCGGCGGCTACCTCCGCCGGTGCGTCGGTGAGGGCTGGGGACGGGTACCAGGTGTCGAGGACGGTGCCGTCCGGGGTCACTGTGGCCAAGCCGATGCCGTATGCGGTGCTCACGGTGGTGCAGCCTAGTCGGGTGGGTTCGGGTTGGTGGGTGGCGCCGGGGGCGCTGCCCCTCTGTCACGGAACTGAGCGATGTGGCGGCTTCATCGGCGATCCGGCGGGTCGAGGTGGTCGGCCTTGTCGTGGAGGTACCGCTGTTCGACGTGGTTGTCGGTGAGGGTGGCCGCCTGCCGGTAGAAGGCCGCGGCGCCCGTGGTGTTGCCGGTCATCTGGAGCAGGTGCGCGCGGACGGCGCGTTCGCGTTGGTGCGTCAGCGGGTTCTGGTCCAGGTGGTGGGTGCGGTTGAGGTCGTCGAGCAGTGCGAGGCCTCGTTCCGGGCCGTAGGCCTGGGCCACCGCGACGACTCGGCTGAGTCGCACGGGAGCGGTGGGCGTGAGCCGTTCGAGCCACAGGTAGAGCCCGGCGATCTGCGGCCAGTCGGTCTGCCCGGGAGACGGGGCGGTGGCGTGCAGGGCCGCGATCGCCGCCTGGATCTGGTACGGGCCGAGCCGGCGCAGTGGCCAGACGCTGTCGATCAGCTCGGTGCCTTCCCGGATCAGGTCGCGATTCCACCGCGTCCGGTCCTGTTCCTCCAACGGCACGAGTTCACCGTCGTCGCCCGTGCGGGCGGCGTGTCGTGCCTCGGTGAGCAGCATCAGCGCGAGCAGGCCGGTCACCTCGGCGGTCATCGCGTCGTCGGCGGGCAGGGTGGCGCGGAGCATGCGGGTGAGCCGGATCGCCTCCTGGGTCAGGTCGACGCGGGTGAGCCGGTCGCCGGACGAGGTGGTGTAGCCCTCGTTGAAGATCAGGTAGAGCACCTGGGTGACCGCGGTGATCCGGCTGTCCCGGTCGTCGGCGCCGGGCGGGGTGAAGCGAGCGCCCGCGCGGGCCAGCTGTTGTTTGGCACGGCTGATCCGCGTGCCCATGGTGCTCTCGGTGGTGCCGTAGGCGTGGGCGATCTCGGCGGTCGCCAGGCCACCCACCGCGCGCAGCGTGAGCGCCACCTGGGACGTGGGGCTGAGCGCGGGGTGGCAGCAGAGCAGCAGCAGCGTGAGGCTGTCGTCGACGTTCGGTGGCGGGCCCGCGTCACGGGCTGGTTCGCGCATGGCCAGCTCGGCCAGGCCGGTTTCCTGTTCGCGCCTGCGCCGGGCCTGCTCGGAGCGGAGCAGGTCGACCATCTTGCGGTAGCCGATGCGGATGAGCCAGCTGCGCGGGTTCTCCGGCACCCCGTCGGCAGGCCACGTCCGGCTCGCGGCGAGCAACGCCTCCTGCACCGCGTCCTCTGCGATGTCGAACTGGCCGAAGCGCCGCACCAGCGCGCCGAGCACCTGCGGCGCCTCGGTGCGCAGCAGGTGCTCGATGGTGGGGGCGCTGCCGTTCACGCGGTGAAGCCCCCGCCGAAGTCGTCGCCCATGATCGGGCGGATCTCGATGGGCTCACCCAGCGCCTCGACGATGCGCGCGCCGATCTGGACTGCGCGCTCGTGGCTCGCGACGTCGATCACGGCGAAGCTAGCCAGGACCTCCTTGAGCTCGGCGAAGGGCCCGTCGGTCGCCACCACGCCGTCCGCGCTCTTGTGGATCGTGGTGCTGACCGCGGGGTGGCCGAGTCCTTCGCTGCTGACGAACTCACCGGTCTCGCGCAGTTCCTGTTCGAACTTCTGGTAGACGGCGAAGGCGGCCAGCGCCTCCTCGGACGGAGTGTCGGCGGTGCCGGCGTCCCACGCGGCGGCCGGGGTGTAGCTGAGCAGCAGGTACTTCACGATGGTTCCTCTTCGTCGATCGTCTCGGGCAACGGTACGCAGCTCAGGCGGCACTGCGCAGGGACAAGGCGACGACGGTCGTCCAGGTGAAGGCCACGAGCCCGTTCACCGCGATCTGGATGCTCATGAACTCCGGCGACATGGGCAGCAGCAACACGACGGCGGCCGCCCCGCTCGACACCGCGGGCCGCATCTGACGCAGCCGGGCGTATCGCACGGCCAGAACGATCGCGGCGACGGCCAACGCGGTGAACGCGACGGCGGCCGCTGCCGAGTGCACGATGCTGTGCCACGACATCCGGGCGACCGGTCCGTCCGGGGTGCCGGCGGGGAAGCCGTTCTCCGGGTCCATGGTGAACAGGCCGGCGGCGACCAGCCCGGCTCCGAAGATCCCGACGAACACCGGCAGCACCCGCCTGCCGGCTCCCTCGGTGAGCGTGCGCCGGACACCCGCCGCCAGTGCCAGGCAGCCCAGGCCCGCGAGCACGAACGTTGCGACCTGGAGCCCGCCGAGGCTGCCCGTGGAGAGCTGGCTGATCGGGTGCCGGGTGATGTCGAAGCCCTCCCTGGTGAGCATCTGGGCGACCACCGAGGTGAAGAAGACCGGCCCGGCAAGGGCACCGGCGATCAGCAGACGCCCGGACGACCGGCGGGCAACGGGGGCAGTGCGGACGGCGACCATGACTCCTCCTCGGGAGCGGTTTGGTGAGTGTTCGCCGCAACCACGTCGCCGCCACGTGGATCTCGACCTCCCGCGAATGTGGCCTGCGTCACCACAAAGGGATGTCGAGGCGCAGGGGCCAGCTCCGAGGTACCGGCACACAGCAAGCAAGCCGAGGAGGACGAGATGACCGAGACGATCACCCAGCCGAGCGCTGACGTGCGAGCCCTGGACCGGCTGGTCGGCACCTGGAAGGTGACCGGCGGTGCCGAAGGAACCGTGCGGTACGAGTGGATGCCCGGCCGGTTCTTCCTGCTCCAGCACGTCGAGCTCACCCAGTTCGGGCAGCCGGTCACCGGAATGGAGGTGATCGGCAACCTGCGCCCGTTCGGTGAGCCGGCCGGGGCGGACGTGGCGTCCCGGTTCTACGACTCGATGGGCAACACCCTCGACTACGTCTACGAACTGACCGGCGACACGCTGACCATCTGGGGCGGCGCGAAAGGCGGCCCGGCCTACTACCGGGGCACCTCCAGCGCCGACGGCACCACGGTCACCGGTGAATGGGTCTACCCCGGCGGGGGCGGCTACCCGTCCACCATGACCCGGATCTGACCGCGGCCCCGACCGGCCGGGAGCGGTGGCCCTCCGCGGCTCCCGGCCTAGCCGTGGCCTAGCCGGGGACTTCCGCGCTGAAGTACAGGGAGCTCAGGTCGCCCCTGGTGGCGATCAGGGCCTCGTTGCACTTCGACTGGCGGGCGTCGGTGCTGGAGACGTTGTCGACGCGCACTTCGCCGCACTTGTGGGCCTCGAAGTCGCCCACGGCGGTCATCAGGCGGGGGAGGGCCTCGCGCACGTCGTCCTCGACCTGCTTGCCCTGGAACGACTGGTCCAGTTTGCGGGTCATGGAGCTGACCCTGGCCACCCACGTGGCGCAGTCGGCCGGGGTGCCGCTGTGCTGGGAGCCGCAGGGAGCGGTGAAGAGGGAGCGGATCTCGCCGCACTGGTGGGCGCAGGCCACCGGGGGCTCGCCGCAGCCGGTGGCCATGAGCGTCAGGGAGATGACCAGGAGTGTGCGCTCGATCACGGAGCGCACGGTATCGGCCGAACGGGCTAGTGGGGAAGGTGGATGAGTAGGGTGAACGGCGTGTCAGACACCCTTGATCTCTTCGCCGACCCGATTGATTTGACCACTGCGTTGGTGGATGTGCGCAGCGTGTCCGGGGAGGAGGCGGAGATCGCGGATCTGGTTGAGCGGTCGTTGGCGTTGCACGCGCCGCATCTGGAGATCACTCGATCAGGGAACGCCGTGCTGGCGCGGACACACCTCGGGCGGGAGCGGCGGGTGGTGCTTGCGGGGCATCTCGACACCGTGCCGATCAACCTGAACTTTCCCAGCCGGCGTGAAGGGGACGTGCTGCACGGGTGCGGGACCGTGGACATGAAGGGTGGCGACGCGGTCATGCTGGCCGTTGCGGCCCTCAGTCCGAACGCGCGACACGATCTGACGTTCGTGTTCTACGACTGCGAGGAGATCGAGGCCGAGCGGAACGGGCTCACGCGCATTCAGCGGGAGCTTTCCGAATGGTTGATGGGGGACCTGGCCATCGTTTGTGAGCCGTCCAACGGGACGGTCGAGGCCGGGTGTCAGGGGACCATGCGGATCGAGATCAGGACCAGTGGGAAGCGGGCGCACACCGCCAGGTCGTGGATGGGGGTCAACGCCATCCACGGGATGGGGGAGGCGTTGCGGCGGCTGGAGGCGTACGTGCCTCGGCAGCCCGAGATCGACGGGTGCCGGTACCACGAGGGGCTGCAGGCCGTGAAGATCAGCGGTGGGGTGGCCGGGAACGTGGTGCCGGACGAGGCCGTGCTCACGGTCAACCACCGGTTCGCGCCGGATCGGTCGGTGGCGCAGGCCGAGCAGCATTTGCGTGAGGTCTTCGACGGGTTCGAGGTTGCGGTCACGGACTTCGCGGCTGGGGCGTTGCCCGGGCTGCACGCGCCTGCGGCGCAGGAGTTGGTCGAGGCTGCTGGGGGGACACCGGTGGCCAAGCTCGGGTGGACGGACGTGGCTCGCTTTGCGGCGTTGGGCATGCCCGCGGTCAATTTCGGGCCTGGGGATCCGACGTTGGCGCACACCAGGGAGGAGCACGTGCCGGTCCATCAGATCACCGGGTGTTTCGACGTGCTTAAGCGATTTTTGCTTGCCTGATCACTAATATCTCAGTGATGACGGAAGACGAGAACGACGTGGTGGACGAGCGTCCCAAAGAGAAGATGCGCGGGCCGATCGTGTTGCGGCGTGGGCGCCGCGACGAGCTGACCACCACGGACCAGCGGTTGCTGGATTCGCGTGGGCCCTCGGACTGGGTGCACACGGATCCGTGGCGGGTGCTGCGGATTCAGGCCGAGTTCGTCGAAGGGTTCGGGGCGCTCGCCGAGGTGCCCAGTGCGGTGACCGTGTTCGGGTCTGCCCGGACCGGGCGGGACCACCCGGAGTACCAGACCGGGCGTGATCTCGGCGGGGCGCTGGCCGAGGCCGGGTTCGCGGTGATCACGGGCGGTGGGCCCGGTGCCATGGAGGCGGTCAACCGGGGGTGTTCGGAGGCCGGTGGGTTTTCGATCGGGCTCGGTATCGAGCTGCCGTTCGAACAGGGGCTCAACCCGTGGGTCGACCTCGGTGTGAACTTCCGGTACTTCTTCGTGCGCAAGACGATGTTCATCAAGTACTCGCAGGCGTTCATCTGCCTGCCGGGTGGGTTCGGCACGCTCGACGAGCTGTTCGAGGCGCTGACGCTGGTGCAGACGAAGAAGGTCACCAAGTTCCCGGTCGTGCTGTTCGGCCGCAGCTACTGGCAGGGCTTGTACGACTGGGTCAAGAGCTCGGTGCTGGAAGGCGGCAAGGTCGGCGAGAAGGACCTCGCACTGCTGCACCTCACCGACGACATCGAGGACGCGGTGCGCGTGGTCAAGGAAGCGCACCAGGCATGGGCGGACACACACTGATGTACGTGGCTGTTTACTGCGGCAGTCTTGCCACGGTGCCCCAGACCTACATCGACCTCGCCGCCGAGGTGGGGCGCCAGATCGCGGCACGTGGCTGGAACCTCGTCTGGGGTGGCGGGCAGACGTCGATGATGGGGGCGGTGGCGCGGGAAGCCAGGGCCGGCGGCGCGCACACGTACGGCGTGATTCCCAAGGGGCTGGCCACCAGGGAGATCGCGGATCGGGAGTCGACGGAGCTGCACGTCGTCGACACCATGCGCGAGCGCAAGAAGATGATGGACGACAAGGCGGACGCGTTCCTGACGCTGCCCGGTGGCATCGGTACCGCCGAGGAGTTCTTCGAGGTGTGGACGGCTGGTGTGCTGGGCATGCACACCAAACCCGTCGTGCTGCTCGACGTCGACGACCACTACAAGGGACTCGTCGACTGGCTGACGCACCTGCGCGACAAGGGGTTCGTGTCGCACGCCGCGTTGAAGTCGCTCGTCGTCACGGACGACGTGTCAGTCGCTCTTGACGCTTGCGTCGCTTAGTCCCTTGGCCTGAGCCAGGATCTGGGTCTCCGGCAGGAGATCCGGCAGCGGGCGGTACGGCGTGGCCGTGACCTCGAACCGCTTGCCGGAGACCACCCTGCCCTGCCAGGAGCCCGCGATCTCGCCGTCCACCAGGATCGCGCCGCGGCGGCCCAGGATGCGGAAGATGTCCTTCTGCGCCGCCTTGTCCGGCAGCAGCAGGTCCCGGTCGCGGGCCTGCAGGTACGGGTCGGTCGGCGGCAGCAGGCGCACGTCCGGCGGTTCCGCGTCGACGATCTCCACGTCCTCCGGCAGCCACGCCTGCCTGCCCTCGACGGTCACCTCGACGAGGCCTTCCTTCGGCCACCGCTTCCTGACCTCGCGGGTGGTCGTGCCGAAGTAACCGGCCACTTCGGACGGTCCGGCGGGGCCGTGCAGCGTGAGGTAGCGGTGCACCAGCTCGTCGAAGCCCGCGGTCTTGCGCGGGATGCCCGGCCAGCCGTGGATGCGCTCGAACGTCACGGTCTTCTCCTCCGGAAGGATCCGGAGGCCGGCGGGCAGTGCGCCGAGCCGGAAGATCGGGTCGCTGACGTGCTCGGTCTGGCAGCTCCGGCACGCCTCGATGGTCTGCTTGGGCGCCAACGGGGTCAGCGCCTTGCTGACGTCGCCCTTGGTCATCGGCTTCGTGACGATCGACCGCATCGCCGTGGCGATGTGCCGCAACGCCGCCACCATGTCGTCCACCTTCGGACGTGCGGCGCGGGCACGGGCGTCCGCGTCGCTCCACGGCCACAGCGCGCGGGCGAACGCCTTCAGCTCACCGGCGCGGTGCAGGTGAGGAGCGCCCCGCACCGACCAGGTGACGGTGAACTCGTCCGTGGACGGCGAACTGAGCCGTGCGGCGAGACTCAGCAGGGCCGAGCCGGAGGTGTTGTCCTGGACACCCAGGGAGAACACCGCCAGCTCGGCCGCGCCTGCGACCCGCCGGTCCAGCTCGTGCTGATGGATCCGGTGGAAGAGCACCTGCTGCCTGGTGAAGTCCACCCGGACATTCTTACGCCTTGGGCACCGTCAAGCTCGACGGTCCGAAGGTGACAGTTGAACCACGCGTCGATTCGGTGAGATAACGGGGGTCGACCGTGTCGATCACCAGCGCCAGCCGGTTGCCCGCGCCGACGCTCCACACGGTCGGCTCGAGCTCGACGTCGAGCGTCTGCGTGCGGCCGGCACCGGTCACCTTCATCGGCTTGTGCGTGATCAGCGAGCCCAGGCCCAGCGGCCCGACCTCGTACAGGTAGGCGAACAGCGTGGTCGTCTCCGCGCTGGGCGTCACCTGCACCTTCAGCTTCGGCGTGCCCGCGAGCGTGGCGCCGTTCGGGTACTGGGGCCCGCTCCACACGCCCGCGAGGTTGCGGTCGATGAACGGCAGCGCCACCCCGGTCGGGATGTTCAGGAACCCTTGCAGCGCACCGGAGAGCAGGATCGTGCCGCTGTCGGCCACGGTGCCCCAGCCCGCGTAGATCTTCCTGGCGTCGAGCTGCATCGTGTCGGCGGGACCCGCGGGCCACGCGCCGAACTTCTTCCACGCGCCGCCGTTGTTGGGCTTGAGCTGCACCGGCTGCTCTGCGTCGACGCCGTTGGCCGCGCCCTTGACGTGACGGTCGAACCAGCGGCCGACGGACTCCCAGATCTCGTTGGGCAGCCCGGCCGCGCCGAAGAGCTCGGCGGTGGCGTGGTCACCCGGAGAGAGCATGAGCCGCTTGCGTCCGGTGAGCTTCGAGTAGAAGTCCGCGACCTGGCCCGGCGCGAAGATGCCGTCGTTCCAGGCGTTGCCGATCATCACCGCGGTGCCGTTGGCGTTGATCTGCGCGATCTTCGAGGCCGCCGAACGGCCCGCGGAGATCGGCACGACCTCCCAGAACCTGCCGTCGCGGTAGGCGTCCTCCGCCTCCAGCAGCACGGGGCCGGGGCGTCCGGTCGCGTGGCCTGCGGCCAGCAGCAGCTCGACGGCCTGCTTGTTCACGGTGCTGTACGGGTAGAGCGAGCGGGCCAGGTCGGTCCACGTGCTCAGCGCCGCGACGGCCTTGATGCGCGGGTCGTTGGCCGCGGCGAGGAGCGACTGCCCACCACCGTAGGAGATCCCCGCGACGCCGACCTTGGTGACGTCGGCCTTGGCGTTGGCCACGGCCCAGTCGATGACTTTGCTGACGTCGTTCACGGTGTCCGGACCGGCGATGTCGATCTCACCGCCGGAGTCCCAGAAGCCGCGGCTGGTGTAGCTCACGACGACGTAGCCGGACTCCTTGGCGAGCTTGGCCGCCGCGCCGACGTACTCGATGTTCGGCACCGCCCAGCTGGCCGGCATGACGAGCAACGGGAACGGGCCGTTGCCGAGCCCGGTCGGTTCGATGACGAAGGCCTTCAGGGTGGTGCCACCGACGCCGGAGATCGACCGGTAGGTGATGGAGTGCCCGGGAGCCGCGATGGCGGCCGGAGCACCGAGCAGGGTGGTGAGGAGTACCAGGACTAGAACAAGTGATCGTCGCACGCTGGTCCTCCTTGACCATGACGTAGATCACACAGGGTTGTTACCGGGGAGTAAAGCAGATACCTACTCGGGAGTAGCAAGAGTGTGTGAGTCAGGTCACTGTTTACGCTGGGTGGCGTGAACCGATTCCGCATCACTGAGCTGCCGAAAGACCGGGTGCTGGTGGTCGCGCATCTGACCAGCGCTGATGCCCTCGATCGGGTCATTGATGACGGTGCCGATGTCGTTGAGTTCGACGGCCGTCTGGAACTGCCGTCGCTCAGCGAAACGTTGGATGTGGTGACGATCCCCGCGGGGGATGAGGATTTCACTCTCGCGGCTGCCACAGTGGCTGCGATGTCCGGAGCACGCGCAATTCGTGCCTCCGACGTACGGCAGGCGAGGAAGGTCGTGGAGATGGTCGCGAGCGTGACGGGAACTCGTCCGCCCGCCCGAGCGGTGCGGGCGCTCGCCTGATGCTGCCCGCCGTCGAGGCCTGGTTCGCCACGAACACCTGGCAGCAGCCGTCGTGGACGGTTGCCGATCTGGTGGCTTCGAAGCGCGGCCGGACCGTGTCCGTGGTGCTGCCCGCGCTGAACGAGGAAGAGACCGTCGGCGACGTCGTCGGCGTGGTCCGGCCGTTGCTCGGGACGCTGGTCGACGAGCTGGTCGTGATGGACTCCGGTTCGACCGACCGGACGGCCGAGGTGGCTGCCGCCGCCGGGGCGCGGGTGGTGCGGCGCGAGGACGTCGTGCCGTGGCTGGAACCGTTGCCCGGCAAGGGGGAGGTGCTCTGGCGGTCGCTGGCCGCCACCTCCGGTGATCTGATCGTGTTCCTGGACTCCGATCTGGTGGAACCGGAGACCGCGTTCGTCACGGCGCTGCTCGGGCCGCTGCTGGACGTTCCGGACGTGCACCTGGTGAAGGGCTTCTACCGGCGGCCGTTGCGGTTGGAGAGCACCGGTGGCGGGCGGGTCACCGAGCTGGTGGCGCGGCCGTTGCTGAACACCCTGCGGCCGGAGCTCTCCGGTGTGGTGCAACCGCTCGGCGGCGAGTACGCGGCCACCCGGTCCTTTTTGGAGTCCGTGCCGTTCGCGGCCGGGTACGGCGTGGAGATCGGGCTGTTGCTGGACGTGCACCGGATCTACGGGTTGTCCGCGCTGGCGCAGGTGAACCTGGGTGTGCGCAAGCACCGCAACAGGTCGTTGCTGCAGCTCGGGGTGATGTCGTCGCAGATCATGGGGACCGCGTTGGCCCGGTGCGGAGTGCCGCTGGACTCCGGGCCTCTCACGCAGTTCGTTCAGGTCGGCGGGGAGTGGCTACCCGACTCGACCGACGTGCTCGTGGCGGACCGGCCCCCGATGGTGCACGTGGTCGAAGAGCGCTAGCTGCTCTTCCCGGTGCGTCACGACGAGTGCGGTGCCCCGGCAGCTGTCGAGGACCTTCTTCAGGACCCGGTCTGCCTGTTCGGGATCGAGGCCTTCCGTCGGCTCGTCCATGAGCAGGACTTCCGGGTTCGCCAGCACTGACCTGGTGAGGATCAGGCGCTGGCGCTGACCGCCGGAGATCTCCTCACCGCGTTCGCCGACGACCCGGTCCCAGTCGAGGTCGAGCTCGGCGATCTCGGCCGCGCGGTCCAGTTCCTCCTGCGTGGCATCGGGTTTGGCCAGCAGAACGTTGGTGCGGACCGTCGTGTGGAAGACGTGGGCGTCGGCCAGTGCGCCCTTGCTGGGTTCGAGCTGGCGGGCGATGGCGTTGAGCAACGTGGTCTTGCCGATGCCGCTCGGGCCGACGATCGCGGTCTTGCCTTGCAGTGCCGGGGTTTCGGTGACAACGGCCGGTTCGGGCTCGTCGGTGGGTTCCGGTGTCGGCTTGGTCAGGGCGGCGAGCGGGATGGTGATCTCGAACGTCGCGATGGCGGCCATGATCAGCCACGCGGGCTCGTGCTGCGCGAGCATGAGCAGAGCCGCGCCGAACTGGACGGCGATCGCCAGCGGTGTCAGGTCGCGGGTGCGTTCCTTGCGGGACAACGCCTTCACGGTCTTGGTGGCCTCGGTGAGCTTCTCGTCGAACAGGCCGTAGGCGATCAGCTCCTCCTTGCTGTGGACGAGCTCGGTGGTCTGCTCGGTGAGCTTGGCGCGCAACGGTGTGAGGTCCTCCGGCTTGCGGATGGCGAGCCACGGCAGCAGGGCGAGGTTGATCAGCAGACCGGCGATCAGCGGCAGCGAGAAGCCGGAGAAGACCGCGACGATCGCACCGACCAGCGTCGCGGTGATCCACGGCAGGGTGGCGCGGAGCCTGGTGTCGAGGTGCTGGTCGACGTTGGTGACGATGCGGGTCAACGCCGTGCCGGACGGGATGTGCGTGCGGTTCGCCAGGTCGTCGTAGACCTTGCCGCGGAGCTCGACGGCCTCGCTGAGCACGGCTTTGTGGCTGGTCAGGCGTTCGAGGTAGCGCAGGGCGCCCTTGGCCAGCGCGAGCGTGCGGATCGCGACGACGGCCACGGTCAGCGCCTGCATCGGCGGGTGCTCGGCGGCGCGCATGATCAGCCAGGTCGCCGTGGCGGTGAGGCCGACGCCCGCCAGTTCGGCGAGTGTTCCGACGAGGATCGCGAGCTTCACACCGTCACCACCCTGTCGACCTCGTTCAGCAGCGTCGGCCGGTGCGCCACGATCACGGCCGTGCGACCTCGGGTGAACTCCCTGGTCGCTTCGAGCACGAGGGACTCCGTCTCCGCGTCGAGGTGCGCGGTCGGTTCGTCCAGCAGGAACAACCCGGCCTGCTGCCGGTCCAGCGCCTTGGCCAATGCGACCCGTTGCTGTTCGCCGGACGAGAGGTTCGCGGGCACGAGCGTCGGCCGTTGCGGCACCCACGACAGCGCCTCCAGCCAGGCTTTGCGGTCGATCTCGCGCAAGTCCACGCCACCGATCAGCACGCGGCCCTCGTCCGGCTGCACGAACCCCAGCAGCAGTCCCAGAACCGTGCTCTTGCCCGCGCCGCTCGGCCCGACCAGCGCGATCCGTTCGCCCGGCTCGATCCGCAGCGAGAAGTTCCTGAGGCTGCGCACGCTCACGTCGTCGAACACGATCTCGGCACGCGCCAGGTCCGGTGGGGTCGTCCCGGTGTGTTCGGTGTGCGCCGGAACCTCGGCCAGCACCGCACGGCCCTGCGCGCTCGCGTGGTACTGCGCTCCGGCGGCCCGCAGCGGCAGGAACGTCTCCGGGGCGAGGAAGAGCACGAGCAACGCGGTGTGCAGCGGCAGGCCGCCGTCGAGCAGCCTGAGCCCGACCGGCACCGCGACCAACGCAACGGACATCGTGGCCACCAGCTCCAGCACGAACGCCGACAGGAACGCGACTCTGAGCGCGGCTATCGTCTCGGTCCTGTGCCGCGCGGCGAGTTCGCGGACCGTTGTGGACTGCGCCTCGGCCCGTCCGAACGCCCTGAGCGTGCCGATGCCCTTGACCACGTCCAGGAAGTGCCCGCCGAGCGTGGCCAGCGCTGCCCACTGGCGGGCCGTCCGCTCACGGGTGTGCGCACCGACCAGCGCACCGAAGATCGGGATCAGCGGCAGCGTCAGCAGGATCGTCAGCGCTGCTGTCAGGTCGGCGAACGCGAGCCGCGTGACGACTGCCAGCGGCACCACGACGGCCAGCACCTGTTGTGGCAGGTACCCGACGACGTACGGCGTGACGTCGTGCACGCCGCGCGTCACCAGCGTGGCGACCTCGCCGGCTTTGGTTCCCGGCGAGCGCAGGAAAGCCTGTCTCAGCCGTGCGCGAGTCCGTTCGGCACTCCGGTGGGCCCACTCGCGGTGCACCCACCACACGAACACCCGCAGCCCGATGACCAGGCACAGCAACAGATACCCGCCTCCGCCGCTGAGCGCCGAGGCCAGGAGCTCTGCCTGGGCCAGCACCAGGAACGGGACCGGGATCAGCGCGAGGAGATGGCGACGGTCGACCACTGCAACACCACCACCAGCGGGATGATCGGGATCGCGACCCACGCGAGCAGGCTGAGCGTGTCCGGGTGGGCCATGAGACCGGTGACGTCGATCGAGCTGAACGCGAGCGGGATCGGCAGGGCGCAGAGCAGCGCGGTCACCGGGAACAGCGCCCACCGCCGGTGCTGGAACACCCAGCCGTGCGCCGCGAACAGCACCGGCATGACGAGGGCTACTGGCCACGGCGCGTCCAGCAGGTGCGCCAGGAACAGGCCCCAGCCGACGGACACCGTCAGCGCGCCGGTGAACACGAGCCACCACCACAGCCGCAGCTGCACCGCCGCCATGAACAGCACCAACCCGGCCAGGATCAGCGTGAACGTGCTGTGCGCGCCGGACAGCAGCTCACCTTCGAGCCGCGGGAACGCCGCGAACAGCACTCCAACCGCGGCGACCAGCCACACCTCGTTGCCCAGGAAGAACGGCGTCATCCGCTGCAACGTCTCGGCGCGCCCGCGGAACGGCAGCAGCAAGCCGGTGCCGTAGTCGAAGCCCGCCAACGCGAAGTACCCGACGGTGAGCACACCGAGCACGACCAGCCAGAGCGTTTCCATCAGAGAGTCACCACCAACGGCGAGACGGGGGCAGGCGCGACGTCCGGACCGCGGCGGACCGCACGTGCGATCAACGCCCAGTCGACACAGGCCAGCACCACGAACAGGGACGTGAACACGATGAGCGACAACAGGATCTGCGAGGCGTCCACGTGGGACACCGCGTCCTCGGTCCGCAACAGCCCGTAGATCAGCCAGGGCTGCCGCCCGATCTCGCGGAACAGCCAGCCGAAGATCGCGGCCGCGAACGGCAGCGGAATGCCGATCACCATGAGGTACAACGGGAAGCGCATCCTGATCACGGCGTCCTTGATCAGCAGCGGCAGCGTCAGCCAGCTGACCATCGTCAGCGTCATCCCGATCAGGATCATGAACCCGAGCGGCGCGCCGATCCACGGGGCCGCCTCCGACTTGCCCGGCTGGTACTGCGCGATGACCGGGAACTGCGCGAAGCCCGCCCCGATCAGCGACGGCGTGGCCAGCGCGGTGGTGACCACACCCATCCGCAGCGACCGCCGGAAGAAGTCGACCTCGGGCGTGCGCCTGATGAAGTGGTACGCCGACACCCCGGTCAGGAACACGCCGCCGACCGTGATCGACGCGAACACCACGTGCATCAGCGCCGAGGTGAACGTCGGGTTGCTCAGCAGCGCGGAGAAGTCCTCCAGCCGCAACACGTTCCCGTCGACCCGGTAGCCGACGGGGTGCTGCAGGAACCCGTTCGCCGCCATGATCCAGAACGCCGACGCGAAGGCCGTGAGCGCGGTCAGGTAGAGCAACGCGAGGTGCACCCAGCGGTTGAGCCTGCCCCAGCCGAAGATCCACAGCCCGAGGAACGTGGACTCCAGGAAGAACGCGATCAGCGTCTCCAGTGCGAGCGGCGCCCCGAACACGTCGCCGGCGTAGGTGGCGAGGCCCGACCAGTTCAGCCCGAACTGGAACTCCATGACGATGCCGGTGACGATCCCCAGCGCGTAGTTGATCACGTAGATGCGGCCCCAGAACCGCGTCATCCGCTCGTGCACGGGTGCGCCGGTGAGCGTGAACCGCGTCTGCATGATCACGAGCAGGGTGACCAGGCCCAGCGTGAGCAGCACGAACAGGAAGTGGAACGACGTCGTCAACGCGAACTGGAGTCGGGCGAGGTCTACTGCACTCATAAGTAGGCAAGCTATATGTAGGGCAGCTACTTATGAACGCTCCTGCGCCGATCTCAGGGAGAACTCAGGGACGCCCCTGACGGGCCTGCTGCTGGCGCGCCCGCAAGTACCGCCAACTCCGGGCTGGTAGTACTTGCAGGCGCCCGAACCGCCTGCAGAGCAACAGATTCCGCTGCCCGGACGCCAGTGCGAACGTCCGAAATCAGGGACATCTCAGGGGTCGCCAGAGGCCCCGCATCAGTAGAGTCACTACTCATGAAGCCCGACGCCCTACGCGGCCATCTCGACGCGTTGTTGCTGGCGACGCTCGACGGCAGGCAGCTGCACGGTTACGCGATCATCGAGGCGTTGCAGCAGGGCAGCGGAGGTGCGCTGGACCTTCCGACGGGCACCGTCTACCCGGCGCTGCGCAGGCTGGAGCGGGCAGGCCACGTCACCAGCGACTGGAGCACGGTCGGCGGCCGCAAACGCCGCACGTACCGGCTCACGCAGGCGGGCCAGCGGGCGCTGCAGGCCGAGCGCAGCGCGTGGCGCGAGTTCACGACGGTCATCGACGGGGTGCTGGGAGGGGGCGGCAAGTGGGCACAGACGTGATCGACAGCTACGTGACCGATCTCGGGTCACGGTTGCAGGGTTCGCGCAAGCAGGTCCGCGACCTGCTCACCGAGACGCGCGACAGCCTCGAGGACGCCACCGAGGCGCACCTCGGCCGCGGCCTGACCGAGCAGGAAGCGAAGAAGCGCGCGGTCGAGGAGTTCGGGCCGGTCCGCGAGATCGCGAACGAGTACCAGGCCGAGCTCGCGGTCGCGTACGGCACGCGCACGCTCGTCTGGCTCGCGATCGTGCTGCCGTTGATGCACATGGCGTGGGAGTACGGCCGGATGTTGCTCGTCGGCCCGTGGCAGGACCTCGGCACCCCGACGCCGTCCTGGTACCTCGTCATCGCCAAGGCCAACGACATGACCAGCGGTGCCGCGTCGGGCGTGGCGCTGGTGGCTCTCGTCCTCGGCCGGATCCTCGCGCGCAAGTACGACACGAAACTGCTGGCCAAGCTCGCCGCGTCCATCGCGATCCTGGCTGTGGGCGTGGTGCTGCTGGGCAATGTCGCGATCATCGCGGCCACCGCGCACGTCGACGCGTCGCGGCTGATGCAGTCGCTGCCGATGAGCATCGCCAGCCTGATCACGTGGACCGTGATCATTCGGCTCGGTCTGCTCGCTCGCCGCTGCCTGAGCTGTGCCACGATCGTCGCGTGACCAACGCCCTTCTCTACCTGATCGTGATGGTGGCCGTCGCGGCAGTGGTGTTCCTGCTCGCGGCGTTGGTGTTCGGGCGCGGCGAGGAGCTCGCGCCGCTGCCGCCCGGAGCTTCGCCGACGCGGCTGCCGTCGGACGACATCACCGCGGAGGACGTCCGCGAGCTGAAGTTCCAGCAGGTGTTCCGCGGCTACAAGATGAACGAGGTCGACTGGGTGCTGCAGCGGCTCGCGACCGAGGTCGAGACGCTCCGGGCACGTGTCGAGGAACTGGAGAGCAGTGACCGAGCTTGAGCTGACCGCCGAGGTCGCGGCACCGCCCGACACGATCTTCCGCGCGATGACCGACTGGGAACGTCAGTCGGAGTGGGTGTTCGGGACCCGCGTGTCCGTCGTGGCGGGCGATGGCAGGTCGGTCGGCAGCGAGATCGACGCGGTGACGTTCGGCGTGTCGGACCGCATGCGCATCACGCGGTGGGACCCTCCGCACGCCGTCGAGGTCGAGCATCTGGGTCGCGTGGTGCGGGGGACGGGCGTGTTCGCCGTGCGCGGCAGCCGTTTCGTGTGGACGGAACGCCTCGACGTGCCGTTCTTCTTCCCGGTGGTGAAGCCGCTCTTCGTGCTGATGCTGCGCCGGTCGCTGCGGCGGTTCGCCCGTTTCGCCGAGGAGTACCGGTGACCGCTCCCGAGATCTCACGCTGTCCGTGGGGTGATTCCACCCCGGACTACATCGACTACCACGACACCGAGTGGGGCGTGGAGCTGCACGGCACCAACGAGCTGTACGAGCGGATGTCGTTGGAGGCGTTCCAGTCCGGGCTGTCGTGGATCACGATCCTGCGCAAGCGGCCCGCGTTCCGCGCCGCGTTCGGCAACTTCGACCCGGCGCTGGTCGCGGAGTTCGGGCCGGCCGACGTGGAAAGGCTGATGGCCGACGCGGGCATCGTCCGGAACCGGATGAAGATCGACGCCGCGATCCACAACGCCCGCGTGATCGTTGAGCAGGACGTCGACCTGGACGCTCTGCTGTGGTCGTTCGCGCCTTCCGACCACGAGCGTCCTGCGACCATTGCGGACGTTCCCGCCATCACCGACGAGTCCAAGGCGATGGCCAAGGAACTGAAGCGCCGCGGCTTCAGGTTCCTCGGCCCCACCACTTGCTACGCGCTCATGCAGGCCACCGGGATGGTGGACGACCACATCGCCACGTGTTTCCGCGCTACGGCGATCACGTCACCGTGAAGCCGTCCAGCTCCTCGACTGCGCGGTCCAAAGAGTCCACGACACCGTTGCGCACCATCTCGGCGAACACCGGGTCGTCCGTCAGGCCGCGGATGCCCTCGGCCTGCGCGATGATCCTCGCGCGCACGACGTCCAGGAAGTCCTCTGCCTGCCCGGACCAGCCGTAGGCGGTCAGGAAGCGGCGGAGCCTGCGGGGGCGTACAGCGAAGTCGGTGAACCCCTCGGCCTCGACGACGTGCCGGGCGTGCAGCGGCACCCAGCTGAAGGCGGCGAAGGCGAGGTCGGACTCGGCGGTGACCGGCCCGGCGAAGTCCCAGTCGAAGAATCCGGTCAGCCGCCCGTCCCGCCAGGCCGCGTTGTACGGCGCCGCGTCGTTGTGGCCGACCAGGAGCCCCGGTTCCCACCTGCCTCCACCCCGCCAGACGGCGCCGGATGAGGGCGCGAAGTCGGCCACGGCACGGTGGTAGGCACGCAGCCACCCGCCGACCTGGTCGAGAGTCTCGTCGGCGTGCACCCACCGCGGCCACGGTCTGCGGTTGCCGATCGTCTCCCCGTCGAGAAAGGTCAGGATCTCCCGGCCTCGCTCGTCGATCCCCACGGCGCGTGGCGCCCCACTGAACCCCTTGTCCCTCAAGTGGTCGAGCAGTTCGTGGACAGCGGGTGTCCAGGGTGCCGCCGGCTTGCGGACGGTGTCGCCGACCCGCACCGCTCCGCCGGCGTTGCCACAGTCGAGTCGCTCCTCCACTAGCGCCCGCTGAACTTCGGCGCCCTCTTGTTCACGAACGCGTCGACCGCCTCGCGGTGGTCCTCGGTCGCGCCGCAGTCGGCCTGGGTGCGGCGCTCGGCTTCGAGAGCGTCCTCCAGCGTGCCGTCCGCCGCCGCGGCAAGCGCTTCCTTGATCTTCGCGTAGGCCGTCGTCGGGCCCTGGGCGAGCTTCGCCGCGAGAGCGTTCGCCGTCGGCAGCAGCTCCTCGTCCGGCACGACCTGGTTGACCATGCCGATCCGCAACGCCTCTTCGGCGCCGACCGGCTGCGCGAGCATCATCATCTCCATCGCGCGGCCGTGGCCGATCAGCCGCGGCAGCGTCCACGAGGCACCGGAGTCCGCGGTCAGGCCGACGTTCGCGAACGCCATCAGGAACTTCGCCGACGCGGCGGCGATGCGCAGATCAGCCGCGTAGGCGAAGGACGCGCCCGCGCCGGCCGCGCTGCCGTTGACCGCGGCGATCACCGGCTTCGGCATGCCGATCAGCTCGCGCACGATGGGGTTGTAGTGCTTCTCCACGGTGTGCAGCGGCGCCGGGTCACCCGCCTGCAGCAACCCGATGTGCTCCTTGAGGTCCTGACCCGCGCAGAACGCCCTGCCCGCACCCGTGATCACCACCGCGCGCACCGAGGCGTCGGCCGACGTCTCCCGCAGCGCGTCGAGGAACGACTCCTTCAGCGCGATGGTGAAGGCGTTGAACGACTCGGGGCGGTTGAACGTGAACGTGCGCACACCATCGGCGTCGTCGACGAGGAGCTCGGACACTGGACCTCCATCAAGCAGTGGAAACGTTGCGAACCGGCCGCAGGCACTCGTCGACGAAACGACTCGTGCCCGGTGCCAGCCGCAGTGTCTGTTCGTCGAAGAACGACGCTGCCGCGTGCCCCGGCCAGTCCGGTGGCAACAGTTCAGCAGGAAGACCGGGATCGCGGAACAGGAACTTGCGCCACGCGTGCAGCAGCTGCTGTGACGCCGCGAACGCCGCCGCGTCGTCGGTTTCGTCCACAACGGACACCTGCGGCTGCCAGTGCGCGACGAAGGCGGCGTAGTCGCGGCCGAGTTCGGCCAGGTCCCAGGCCTTCGCCGCGAGCTCGGCGTCCCCGCCGTCGTGTGAACCGTGAAAAGTTCGTGCGAGAACTCCCTCGGCGGCGAGCACGTCGGCCAGTTCCGGCGACGGGCGGGGCGCGATCCACGTCACAGGGCCGAGCGCGCCGTAGCCGAGCAGCTGCAGCTCCGAAGCCAGGTGGTCCCGCGAGTCGCGGCCGGGCATCTCCTCCAGCACCACGACGTGCCAGCGACCGTCCCACGTGGACGGCCCGGTGCGGTAGATGCGGGCGGCGGCCTCGTCGAGCCTTCGTTCCCCGCGAGGTGTCATCGCGTAGCCAGGCCCGTCGGGCAGCCGCACGGGATGCAGCCAGCCCTGCCTGACCGTCCGGGAAACAGCCGTGCGCACGGCCGGCGCGGCGAATCCCAGGGGCTCGAGCAGCCGGACGAGGGCGGCGATGGTGGCGGCACCACCTCGTTCGCGCAGGTGGCCGCCGTAGACGTCGAAGAGCGCGGAACGGGCTCGCACCCGGCCCAGTCTGTCACGACACGACCGGCCGTGCCGAAAGTGTTGCGTTGTCGTGAAAAGGGGTACTGATCAGGGTGAAAGCAAGATCAACAAATGTCACCCGAACTCGCCAAAAGATCGGTTCGGTTTCGCCCCTGAGTCGCGATAGGGGAGAATGGAGCAGATCCGGCCTGGCCGGACGGGGAAGATGTTGACGGAGGGAGCACGCGATGGCGGCCATGAAGCCCCGGACCGGCGACGGTCCCCTCGAGGTCACCAAGGAGGGACGCGGCATCGTCATGCGCGTGCCGCTCGAGGGTGGTGGGCGCCTCGTCGTCGAAATGTCGGCGGACGAGGCCAGCGCCTTGGGCGACGCGCTGAAGGCCGCCGCCGGCTGAGGCCTCCCGGCGAGAAGCACCAGAAACACCGAGCCCCGGTTTCCGCTGTGAGTTCCACAGTGGAGGCCGGGGCATCGCTTCGTTCCGGCGGTGCTGTGACAGCCCGCGCCCGACGCTCTGCAGGGCACCTCGACGCACCCGTCTGAACGTCGAAATACGGGGCGAAAGCAGACGGCCACAGCACCTGGGGGAAACTTGGCGGTCACAAATTCATGGGGAGAGGGTCAGTCGTGGGGTCGACGGTTCCGTCAGTGCCAACCAAGCTCGTGGACGTCGAGGTGGCCACCACCTCGCGCCGCAACGTCCCTGTGGTCGTGCTCGCGGCCACGGGTCCGGCGCTGGGGCCGGGTGGCGACGGCATCGACGTGTCCGATCTCACCGGCAAGGCCGGTGAGACGGTGCGCCACGGCGAGTCGTGGACGCTCGGTGTCGGCACGGGCACGCTCAGCGACTACCGCGTGGCGGGTGCGGCGCTGGTTCGCGCGCTGAGCGGCGAGGACGCCCCCAGGACCACCGACGTGCTGCTGACCCCGGACTTCGACGCCGAGAAGGTGCGTGCGTTCGTGCTGGGCGCCGCGCTCGGCGGCTACCGCTTCAAGGTCACCGGCGAGGTCGCCCCGAAGCGCGTCGGTTCGCTGCGGCTCGTCACCGGCGACACCGGCTTCGAAGAGGTGCTGACCTCGGCCGCGCTGAAGGCCCACGCGCTGGCCACGGCCACCTCGCTCGCCCGAGATCTCGCGAACGCGCCGTCCAACGTCAAGGACCCGCGCTGGCTCGCGACCACCGCCGCCAAGCTCGCCGAGAAGGTCGACGGGCTGTCCGCCGTCGTGCGCGACGAGAAGTGGCTGCGGCAGCAGGGCTTCGGCGGCGTGCTCGCGGTCGGTGGCGGTTCCTCCCGTCCGCCGCGGTTCCTGGAGCTGACCTACGACGGCGGCGGCAGCAACGCTCCGCACCTGGTGTTCGTCGGCAAGGGCATCACGTTCGACACCGGCGGCATCTCGGTGAAGCCCGCCGACGGCATGCACCTGATGCGCACCGACATGGCCGGCGGCGGCGCGGTGATCTCCGCGCTGATGGCCGTGGCCCGCAGGCAGCTGTCGATCAAGGTCACCGGGCTCGTGCCGTGTGCGGAGAACCACGTGAGCGGCTCGTCGTACCGGCCGGGCGACGTCGTGCGGCACTACGGCGGCGCGACCACCGAGGTGCAGAACACCGACGCCGAGGGCCGCATGGTGCTGGCCGACGCGATGGCGTACGCGGTGAAGAACCTCAAGCCGGACCTGCTCGTGGACGTGGCGACGCTGACCGGCGCGATGAAGGTGTCGCTCGGCCTGCGCACGGGTGCCGTGTTCACCGCGGACGACTCGCTGGCCGTGGACGTGATCGACGCGGGTGAGCGGGCCGGGGAGAAGTGGTGGCGGATGCCGCTGCTGGAAGAGCACGTCGAGGCCGTCAACAGCGAGATCGCGGACTACAAGCAGTGCCCGCCCGGCCCCGGTGGCATCACGGCGGCGCTGTTCCTGCAGAAGTTCGCGGGTGACGTGCCGTGGGCGCACCTCGACATCGCGGGCCCCGCCCGTTCGGAGAAGGTCTACGACGAGGTCGTCGCGGGCGCCACGGGCTTCAGCGCGCGCACGCTCGTCGAGCTGGCCGAAAGGTTCGCGCGGCACTGAGTTACCGACGATCAGACCATATGAGACGCGGCAGTTCCGGGGCATGATGTGGTCTCCCTCACGTCCCCTGGAGCTACTCGTGATCCTTCGACTCGTCCTCGCCGCGACGCTGTTCGTCGCCGCCTTAGCCCCTGCCTCGGCGAGCAGCCCCTGGTGGGAGCCGGTGGCGAGGCCCGCGCAGGACTCGCAGATCAACGTGACCGGGGAGCCGTTCAAGGGCACTGACGACCAGGGCCGGGTGCGCGGGTTCGTCGACGCGCACAACCACCTGATGACCAACGAGGCGTTCGGCGGTCGGCTGATCTGCGGCAAGCCGTTCTCCGAGCAGGGGGCGGCCGACGCGTTGAAGGACTGCCCCGAGCACCACCCCGCGGGGCTCGGCGCGATCTTCGAGGCGCTGGTGACGTCGGACTTCGACGGGCACGACCCGGTGGGCTGGCCGACGTTCAGGGACTGGCCGTCCTACAAGACCGTCTCGCACCAGCAGAACTACTACGCCTGGCTGGAACGGGCGTGGCGCGGCGGGCAGCGCGTGCTGGTCACCGACCTGACCAGCAACGCCGAGCTGTGCGTGATCTACCCGTTCAAGGACCGCTCGTGCGACGAGATGACGTCGGTGCGGCTGCAGGCCCAGCGCACGTACGAGCTCCAGGCCTTCGTCGACAAGCAGTTCGGCGGGCCCGGCAAGGGCTGGTTCCGCATCGTCACCTCGCCGGAGCAGGCCAGGGACGTGATCGAACAGGGCAAGCTCGCCGTCGTGCTCGGCATCGAGACCTCTGAGCTCTTCGGCTGCCGGCAGGTGCTCGACCTCCCGCTGTGCAGCAAGGCCGCCATCGACCGCGGGCTGGACGAGGTCCACGCGCTCGGTGTCCGCAGCATCTTCCTGTGCCACAAGTACGACAACGCGTTGTGCGGCGTGCGGTTCGACTCCGGTGTGCAGGGCGGCGTGATCAACGCGGCGCAGTTCCTCCGCACGGGCACGTGGTGGAAGACCGAGAAGTGCGCGGGCCCGCAGCAGGACAACCCGATCGGCGTCGCCCCGGCGAACGCGCTGATCCCGGCCAGCGCCGTCGCACCGGCGTACGACCCGGCGAAGCGGTGCAACGTGCGCGGGCTGACGTCGCTCGGCGAGTACGCCGTGCAGGGCATGATGAAGCGGCACATGATGATCGAGATCGACCACATGAGCGTGAAGGCCGCGTCTCGCACGCTGGACCTGGCGACGCGGGCCCGCTACCCCGGCATCCTGTCGAGCCACAGCTGGATGGACGCGCAGTGGACCGAGAAGGTCTACCAGCTCGGCGGTTTCGTCGCGTCGTACGAGTTCGACGCCGAAGGGTTCGTCTCGCAGGCCGCCTCCACCGCGGCGCTGCGCCAGAAGTACGGCGTGGGTCTCGGGTTCGGCACCGACTACAACGGCGTGGGCTCGCACCCGTCGCCGCGCACCGGCGTCACCTACCCGTTCCGGAGCTTCCCGGACGGGCCTCTCGTCGACCGGCAGCGCACCGGTGAGCGCGTGTGGGACATCAACACCGACGGTGGCGCGCACGTCGGGCTCGTGCCGGACTGGGTCGAGCAGGTGCGCAGGCTCGGTGGTGACCAGCTCGTGCAGGAGCTGCTCGGCGGGGCCGAGTCGTACCTGCGGACGTGGTCAGGGACTCAGCGCTGGACCTCGTGAGCCGCTGAGGGCGTGGTCGCGGAAAGCGCGTACCGCGGGCGGCAACGGGCGGTCCTTCAGCCAGGCCAGCCCGAAGACGCGGCCCGCCCGCGGGGTCAGCGGCAGTTCCCGCAGCCCGGCAGGCGGCGTGGTCTCGGCGTGCGTGAGGAGCGCGACGCCGAGACCCGCCGCGACCAGGCCCCTGACCGTCTCGATCTCCTGGCTCTCGAACGCGATCCTGGGCGTGAAGCCGGCCTTCGCGAACATGTCGTCGGTGATCTGCCTGAGGCCGTAGCCGTGCTCCAGCACGATGAGCTCCTCGTCCGCCAGGTCCTTGAGCCGCACGGCCTTCCTGGTGGCGAGGCGGTGCGTGGACGGCACGACGACGATCAGTTCCTGCTCGAACAGGACCTCGGAGGAGAACTCGGGGCCGTCGGGCGGCGGGGCGACCAGCGCGAGGTCGATCTCGCCCTGCAGCAGCTTCTCCACCACCGTGTAGCGGGCGTTCTGGACCAGGCCGAACCGGACGTGCGGGTGCTCCGCGCGGAACCCGCGGACCAGCTCCGGCACCACGGACCGGCCGAGCATGTGCAGGAAGCCCAGCACCACCCGGCCCTTCTCCGGGTCGAGCTCCTCCTCCACCGCGCGCAGGCCGGGTTCGAGCGCCGCGAGTGATCTCGTCGCGGCCTCCGCCAGCAGACGCCCTGCGCGGGTGAGCCGGACGCGCCGCCCGGTTCTGACGACGATCGGCGCGCCGAGCTGGTCGCCGAGCTCCGCGAGCCAGCGGCTGACCGTCGGCTGGGGGAGTCCGACGCGTTCTGCGGCACGGGTCACGTGCTCGTCGGCGGCAAGCGCTTTCAGCACTGCCAGCTTCGGGGCCAGATCCAATTCGTCCACGTATTGATTTTGCCGCATTTCCGTATTGGACGTATGGCTTAGCGTCGAAGGCGTGAACAGGTTGACCGCGTCCATCGCCGCATCGGGGCTCGCATGCTTCGCATTGCTGTACGCGCCGCAACCGGTGCTGCCGCAAATCGCCGCCGAGTACGGCCTCGGACCGGGTGGCGCGTCGCTCGCGATGTCCGCGGCGACGCTGGCGCTGGCCGTGGTGGTCGTGCCGGTGGCGATGCTGTCGGAACGGGTGGGGCGCCGGCGGGTGATCGTGGTCAGCGTCCTGCTGGCGGGTGTGCTGGGCGTGGTGCTGCCGTTCGCGCCGGACTACGACGTCTTCCTCGTGCTGCGGGTGCTGCAGGGCATCGCGGCGGCCGGTGTGCCCGCGGCGTCGATGGCGTACCTCGCTGACGAGCTCGACAAGGGCAGGCTCGGCGCCGCGATGGGCGCCATGATCGCCGGCAACAGCGTGGGCGGCATGGTCGGCCGCCTGCTCTCGGGCACGACCGCGGACTGGCTGGGCTGGCGCGGATCCATCCTGCTCAGCGGTGTCGTAGGGCTCGCGGCCGCGCTGGTCGTCGTCTTCTTCCTGCCTCGTGCCCGGGTAGCGCCGAAGCGGGCGCCACGCGGCATGAAGGCGGCGCTGAAGGACCCGGTGCTGCTCTCGCTGTACGTGGTCTCCGTGCTGATGGTCGGCGCGTTCATCTCGTTCTACAACGTCGCGGGCTTCCAGCTGACCGGCCCGTCGTGGCTGGAGTCGCTGGTCTTCCTCTTCTACGCGTTCGGCAGCACGTCGGCGGCGTTCGCGGGCAGGCTGGCCGACCGGCTCGGACGCGGACGCGTGCTGCTCATGACCATCGGGGTGGTGGCGGTGGGCACGGTCGCGAGCCTGCTGTGGGTGCCGCTCGGGCTGGCCGTCGTCACCGCCGGCTTCTTCGCCTCGCACGCCATCGCGAGCAGCTGGGTCGGCGCGCGGGCTCCCGCCCACGCCCGCGGCCACGCGTCCGGGCTGTACCTGTGCGGGTTCTACGTCGGCAGCAGCGTCGGGGGCACGTCCGGCAGCACCGCGTACGGCGAGTGGGGCTGGGGCGGGCTCGTGCTGGTGATCGTCGGCTGGCTGGCGCTCGCCGCGATGCTGGTGGTGTGTTCACAATCCTCGCCAGTCAGTTTCGCGCCCAGTGGGGCACCTCCTGGACACGAAATGGACCGACGAGGGTTCGTGAACACACCACCAGTTCAGAACTCCAGGGCGAGGGTGATGCGCGAGTCGACGGGTGAGACCGCGGTCTTGCCCACGCGCGGCAGCACCGGTTCGCCCGTCTCCACGCCGACCGAGACCGAGCGGGTGTCGGCGGGCACCTCGACCACGATTGCGAACGGCAGCGGGCCGCCGTCGTAGCGGGCGCCGACCTGTGGCGCGGTGGAACCGTCCTGGAGCTTGACGGTGATCAGGTCCTTGGTCATGCTGCCGCCCGCGGTGTCGGGCAGGTTGCCGGTGGCCTCGAGCCGCACCTCCAGCAACGCCTTGTCCTGCGCGGAGATCGTGGCCACGTCGTACTGGCTCTCGCCGAGCTTGATCGGGCGCTGCCGGCCGAGCCGGACACCGGTGACCTTCATGCCGAGCTCGCGGTCGCCGAAGCGGATCTTCTGCGTCGCCTCGTGGAACTGGCCGGGGGCGGCGGCGCGCTGCAGCACGTGCGGAGGGTTGTCGGTGCGTCTGCCGGACGGGAGCTCGACGCGCTGCTCCAGAGACTTGGCGCCGAGCGAGCCGAGGGCGAGCGTCTCGGTGCCCTGCTGCGGGTCGGGGACCGTGTAGACCACGAACACCGAGCCGTTGGCGGGGAGGCGGTCGGCGGGCAGCGGCTGGCGCTTGCCCGGCAGCTCCAGCGCGAGCTCGGACGGCTGCGGGGCGAAACCCTGCCAGTTGGTGCGGTGGAAGCCGCTGTCCGTCTCGTAGGGCTTCTCGACCTTCATCCTGAGCACGCGCAGCCGCGAGCCGGGCTCGGCGCGCAGGGTGCCTTCCGCCGTGTACCAGATGTCCGGGTTCGCCCACCCGTTGATCGCGGTGGCGAGCAGGTCGTCGCGCAGCTTGATGTCAACGTTGCCAAGGCCGAGGTCCGGGTTGGAGCGCTTGCCGTCGTCGGGCAGCACGGCGAGGAAGTCGCGGCCGGCGGTGAGGTCCTGCTGCTTCTTCGGGTCGAACTCCTTGCCGTCGGTGCGGACGAGCTTCCCGTCCGGCGTGCTGCGGTGGCCCTTCTCCGGCACCTGCGGCGACTGCACCTCGTAGCGGACCTCGTCACCGTTCTTGGTGACCTTCTTCAACGGCACGGGCACCCAGTCGGTGGACGCACCGGTGCCCGGCACCTGGACCGGTCCGCACCACAGTCGTTTGTCCACCTCGGACTCGAGGCCGGTCTTGGCGAACCAGCAGCTGACCGCCGCCGCGCCAGCCCGTGCCACGTAGCCGTACTCCAGCGTGTACGCCAGCTGGGCCTCGGCCTGTGCCTGCAGGTCGGAGGCGTCGGCGAGCTTCATGCCGTCGACGGTGAGCTGCACGGCCGTCGGTTGTGGCTTGGCGGCTGTGGCGCATCCAGTCACTGCGAGGAGGACCGTCAGACCCAGCACCGCACACCGCACAGTCTCGCGCCCCTCACCATTTGAAACCATCAGGTCACTACTGGTTAAAGGCGGCGTTCACACTTTGGGGTTGCCCCAGCTGGGTGTGTCTCAAATCACACTGCGGTAGACCTCCACGGTCTGCTCAGCCATGGCGGACCACGAGAACTCCTGCTCAGCGCGCTTGCGTCCGGCCGCACCGAAACGCCGTGCGCGCCCGGGATCGGCGAGGAGTTCGTTGATCGACTCGGCGAGTTGAAGTCGATATGTCGACAAATCGCGGTCGTCGTAGTGGACCAGGAGCCCCGTTTCGCCGTGCGCGACGACCTCCGGGATGCCGCCGACGTCACTCGCGACGACGGCCGTGCCGCACGCCATCGCCTCCAGGTTCACGATGCCGAGCGGCTCGTAGACCGACGGGCACACGAAGACGGTCGCGTGGCTGAGGATCTGCCGCACCTCGGCCGGCTGCAGCATCTGCTGGATCCAGAAGACGCCTTCCCTCGTCGCCGCGAGCTCCGTCACGGCCCGTTTCGTCTCCTCGGCGATCTCCGGGGTGTCCGGCGCTCCCGCGCACAGCACGATCTGCGCGGCGGGGTCGATGTGGTGCGCGGCGGCGACGAGGTGGCCGACACCTTTCTGCCGGGTGATCCGCCCCACGAACGCCACGACCGGTTTTTCGGGATCGATGCCGCGCGAGGTGAGCGCGTCCGTCTCGGTCACCGGGCGGTAGGCCGCGGAATCAATCCCGTTGCGGACCACGTGCACCTTGGCCGGATCCAGCGCGGGGTAGGCGTCGAGCACGTCCGCGCGCATGCCGTCGCTCACGGCGATGATCGCGTCCGCGTGTTCGTACGCGGTCCGCTCCGCCCACGACGAGATCCGGTACCCGCCGCCGAGCTGCTCGGCCTTCCACGGCCGGCGCGGCTCCAGCGAGTGCGCCGTCACCACGTGGGGGATGCCGTGCAGGAGTTTGGCCAGGTGACCGCCCATGTTGGCGTACCAGGTGTGCGAATGCACGAGGTTTGCCGTGGACACCGCCGAGGCCATCTCAAGATCGACCGCGAGGGTCGTGAGGGCCGCGTTCGCCTGCTCCAGGCTGTGCGGGGGATTGTGAGCGGTCGCATCCGATCTCGGTGCACCGAAGCAGTGCACGTCGACGTCGACCAGTTCGCGAAGATGGGGCACGAGGAATCCCACGTGCACACCAGCGCCACCGTAGACCTCAGGCGGGTACTCCCGCGTCATGAGCGCAACTCGCACGCCTCCACCGTAGATCACTGCGGTACTTGTTGGGACGAACCAGTTTGCGTCTGGTTGAAGCGCGATCGCACAGATAGGGTCACATACCGTGAAGGGGCAGCCGCACGTTCTCGGAATTGTGCTTGCCGGTGGTGAAGGCAAGCGCCTGTGGCCACTGACGGCCGACCGCGCGAAACCGGCTGTGCCCTTCGGGGGCAACTACCGGCTGGTCGACTTCGTGCTGTCGAACCTGGTCAACGCGGGGCTCGCGAAGCTCTGCGTGCTGACGCAGTACAAGTCGCACTCGCTGGACCGCCACATCTCGACGACGTGGCGCCTGTCCAATGTGCTCGGTCAGTACGTGACGCCTGTGCCGGCCCAGCAACGCCTGGGTCCCCGCTGGTACACGGGCTCCGCCGACGCGATCTTCCAGTCGCTGAACCTCGTCCACGACGAGAAGCCCGACCACGTGGTGATCTTCGGTGCCGACCACGTGTACCGGATGGACCCCGGTCAGATGATCTCGCAGCACGTCGAGTCCGGCGCGGCGGTGACCGTCGCCGGCATCCGGGTGCCGCGGACTGAGGCCAAGGCGTTCGGCTGCATCGACACGGATGCCTCCGGCAAGATCACGCGGTTCCTGGAGAAGCCGTCCGAGCCACCGCACGTGCCTGACGATCCCGATGTGACTTTCGCTTCGATGGGCAACTACGTCTTCACCACCGAAGCGCTGCTGGACGCGCTGCGCGGGGATGCGTTGAATCCCGACTCGGACCACGACATGGGTGGCGACATCATCCCGATGCTCGTGGATCGCGGAAAAGCGCACGTTTACGACTTCCAGGACAACGAGGTGCCCGGCGCCACGGACCGGGATCGCGGGTACTGGCGCGATGTCGGGACGATCGACGCCTACTACGACGCACACATGGATCTGGTCTCGGTCAATCCGATTTTCAACCTGTACAACCAGCTTTGGCCGATCCGGACCGCGACGCCGCCGTTGCCGCCGGCCAAGTTCATCGCCGGTGGGTCCGCTGAGGACTCGATGGTCGGGCCCGGTTCGATCATCTCCGGGAAGATCCACGGATCGGTGATCTCCTCGGACGTCACTGTCGAGGTGGGATCGGTCGTGCAGGGGTCGGTGCTGCTGCCCGGTGTGAGGATCGGGAAGGGCGCTGTTGTCCGGCGGGCGATCCTGGACAAGAACGTCGTGGTGCCGGACGGGGCGTTGATCGGCGTGGACGCGCCGATGGACCGTGAGCGCTACACCGTTTCAGCGGGCGGCGTCACGGTCCTCGGCAAGGGCGTCCGGGCGTACTAGTGGCGCGTCCCGGAACGTTGGCGAGGTAATTCACGCTCAGCAGGGCACCTCGCGGCACCGCCCCCGTACAACCAGTACGAGGACGCGGGGCCAGCACCACGATCCACCCGTCTGACCGCGAATTCCCCCGGCAACCTTCCGGGCCACACCACTAGCAGCCCGTCAGCTTGCTGTCGTCCTGACCCTCGAACCGGCGACCGTCGACCGTGCGGTCCATCAGGGTCGCCGTCGTCATGCCACAGGTCAGGCCGGTCTTCGCGGTGTCGAACTGGCACACCAGATCGGCGCGGCCGTCGTCGTCGACGTCCTCACCCGGCGATCCACACCGGACGAAGCTCTGCTCGAGACCGGTCGCTCCGAAGGTGAGGCTGGTCCGGTCGACCTCCGCCACGGCGTCGAACTCCGCGGTGGAAAGGATCGCGACCGGGATCAGGCCCTCCTTCTTGGCGTTGATCGAACTCGGGAAGCTGCGCGGCTTCACGTCCGCCGGCACCCAGCGGATCGAACGGACGTCGTTGGCGCGGTTCGTGTCCTCGGGGTGCGGCTCGTCGGCCGTGATCACCGCTGTGGTGGACAGCAGATGCCTGCGATCCTCGGTGCACGCCACCGCCCAGGCCCTGGTGAACGTCGCGGACGTGCCCGCGTTGAGAACGTGTGCCTGCTGCTGGCCGGTGTCCGGGGTGACCGTGCAGTCGGCGGGCGCGCCGAAGGTCACCGTGGTCAAGGTGTGCACGGCGTCGGCCGGGCCGGCGTTCGCGACGGTGACCTTGCTCGTGCAGTCGAACGCCCTGGTCTGGTAATGGCGTTCGGTGCAGGTCAGGCGGATGTCGGAGACCGAGAGGTCGACCCGTTCGAACACCATCGACGCGGTCCGTTGCCGAGCCGTCGTTGCTGGTGGCATCGGGATCGATGACGTGCAGGTGGTCGAGCACGGCCTTCGATGACGCGGCGAAGTCGTGGTAGCTGCGGCTCGCGCAGGTCACGTTCCACTTCGACGAGACGGTGACCGGACGTTGCAGCCCGACCACCGTTCCGCATTCGTGTGGAATTGCCGGTGGCCGGTGGGTGCGTACCAGATGAAATTGCGGTTGAAGCCGCGGCCGAGGTAATAACTCTCCGCGTCCCTGATGTTCTGCGGCGTGAGTTCGGTGTGGATTCCGGGGTCGATGATGTAGGTGTCCCTGCCGCATGCGGAGTTGACCATGTCGTCACCGTTTCCCCAGCAAGGGGTAGTGGAAACGACCGGTGTCGCCAGACCTATGACCGGTATTGCGGCAGTCGCCAGTGCGGCGAGAACTCTTGTTGGTTTCACCTGAGCCCCTTTCGGGGAATGGGCTGCCCCCGGCCCTGCGGAGGGAACGTCGAATAGCCGCGATGCGCTGTTACCGCATCACTCAGGTGAGTTAACCGAATTGCTTATGGACGGCGGGCGGCGACCAGAAGACCGTCACCCAGCGGAAGGATCACCGGCACCAGCCGGTCGTCCTCCTTCACCAGGCGCGCGATGTCCCGCATCGCCTGGGTCGACTCGTCCCGCTTGCTGGGGTCGACGACGGCGCCGTGCCACAGCACGTTGTCGAACGCGATGACGCCACCGGGCCGCAGCATGCGGACGCCGTGTTCGAGGTACTGCGGGTACTCCGGCTTGTAGGCGTCGACGAACACGAGGTCGTAGGCCGCGTCGGTCAGGCGGGGGAGGACGTCCAGCGCCTTGCCCATGATCAGGCGGGTGCGCGAGGGCGAGATGCCCGCGGCCGTGTAGGCCTCGCGGGCGGCGCGCTGGTGTTCGGGAGCCACGTCGATCGAGGTCAGGATGCCCGACTGGGGCATGCCCGCGAGCAGGTAGAGGCCGCTGGTGCCCGCGCCCGTCCCGATCTCGACGACGGCTTTCGCCTGGAGGGCGGTCGCGAGGAACCGCAGGGCGGCGCCTCCGCCGGCGCCGATGGGCACACAGCCCAGTTCCTGGCCGCGTGCTCGAGCTGCCAGGTGCACGTCGTCCTCGGGGAGGTACTGCTCGACGTACTCCCGCAGGGCCGATTCCGTGGTCACGGGGTAGCAGGTTAGTGCCCCGCGTGGCCAAAACGGGTGAACACGGCCCGAACCGAGATTCTCAGGGTGCTCTCAGCCAGCTCTCACGATCGTTTTAAGGGAGCAGGAGAAGGTAAGGCAGCAAGAAGCCAGGCTCTAGACGGGAACAAGCCGGACCCGTCGTCCGTTGAGCCGCATAAGGGTCGCCGGGCGGCCCACATGGAGGTGCCGAAACACCTGATGCGCACGCAGTCGAGTTCGCCGGAGGCCGTCGCGCCCATCGAGACGGCCGACTGGACGCCGCCCTCGTGGGACGCCATCGTCCGCGAGCACGCGGACAGGGTCTACCGGCTCGCATACCGCCTTACCGGCAACCAGCACGACGCCGAGGATCTGACGCAGGAGACCTTCATCCGCGTCTTCCGGTCGCTCGCGTCGTACAAGCCGGGCACCTTCGAGGGGTGGCTGCACCGCATCACCACCAACCTCTTCCTCGACATGGCTCGCCGCCGCAGCCGCGTTCGCATGGAGGCGCTGCCCGAGGACAACGACCGCCTTGAGGGTGACGACCTGTCCCCTGAAGAGATCTACGACGAGAACCATCTCGACCCCGACCTGCAGGCCGCGCTGGACGAGCTCCCGCCGGAGTTCCGCGCCGCGGTGGTCCTGTGTGACGTGGAAGGACTCTCCTACGAGGAGATCGGTGCCACGCTCGGGGTGAAGATGGGTACCGTGAGGAGCAGGATCCATCGGGGCCGCCAGGCTCTGAAGGTCGCGCTCGAACGCCGTCGTCAGGAATCGTTGCTGGAGGACTCTGCATGACCGACCTCCGTGGTTGGGGCCTGCCTGAGCAGCACCTGTTGCCGGATGCCGTGGTCGCGTTCGTGGACGGAGAGCTGTCCTCGGTCGCACATGAGCGAGCCTCAGCGCACATCCAGCGCTGCGGCTTCTGCGCTTTCGAGACCTACACGCAGCAGCAGGCGCGCGCAGCCGTGCGCACCGCCAGCGCCCCCACGGCGTCGGCGTCGCTGCTCGACAGGCTCGGTGCCATCCCGCAGGAGGTCGACCTGCCGTCCGCTCCGGACGGGCTCGCGATCACCGAGGACGGTCAGTTCGTCGCCGTGCAACGCACCGACAAGCCCGCGTTCGGCGCGGGTCCGGTGCTGGGCTCGTCCCGGCCCCTGGGCAGCAACGGCTGGTTCAGCGGCCGCAGAGCCCGCCAGGGTGCCGGTGTCGTCGTGAGCGGCATGCTGCTCGGCGCGCTCGCGTTCACCACGCCGGAGAGCGACCCGCCCGCCGCGCCTTCCTTCGTGCCGCAGAACGCCGGCGCGGTCTTCGCGACCACCCCCTGACAGTCATTTCACTGTTCGTGGGGCACGCTGTAGTTCAGCACTCCTAGCGGAAAACTCGGGGAGAGATGAGCCAGCAGTCGCCCAACGGCCAGACGCCCACACCCGTTTCCGGAGTGGACGACGGAGCGCATCGCAGGCTCCGGCCACGGCCCCTGGTGCAGCCGCCGGTCGACCCCGCGTACGCCACCGCGTTCGGCCGCCCGGAAGGTGTCTCCGGCGCGTTCGCCACGCGCGACGTGCCCGTCCCCTCCGTTCAGTCGGCGCCGCCGCCTCCGGAGTCCCTCGCGACCGCGTTCGGCCGCCAGGGTTCGTCCGAGCTGCTGCAGCGCCCGCCGCAGCCGGTGAGCGAGCCGGATCCGGACATCGACCCCGTCTTCTGGGGTGACAAGCCCGCCGGTGACCCGTGGCGCGATCCCGCGTCCGGCGCCGTGATCGGCCCGCCCGCCGTGGGCGAGGACCCACCGGGCGAACCCGAGCGCAAGCAGGAGCCCGGTCCGCAGCTGAGCATTCCCGAGCTGCTGTTCGGCCGTCGCGTGAAGCCGACGGCCCTCACGGCGCTGGTGCTGGTGGCACTGCTCGTCGGTGCCGCCGGTGGCCTCGTCGGGTGGCTGATCGGCCGCGCCGGCAACCCGCTGACCGACTCGACGGTCACGCTGGCCGAGGTGACCGAGGGCAAGGAACGCCCAGCCGGTTCGATCTCCGACATCGCCAAGCGCGTCACGCCGAGCGTCGTGTCGATCGAGTTCAAGGGCGCCAACGTGGCGGGCGTCGGTTCCGGCGTCGTCATCGAGTCGGGCGGCTACATCCTCACCAACGACCACGTCGTCGCCCCGGCGGCCCAGGACTCGTCGGCAAAGCTCAGCGCCGTCTTCACCGACGGCACGCGCGCCCAGGCCCGCGTCGTCGGCCGCGACCCCAAGACCGACCTCGCCGTGATCAAGGTCGAGGTCACGAACCCGACGGTCCTGCAGTTCGGCAACTCCGACGAGCTCCAGGTCGGCGACAGCGTGATCGCCATCGGCTCGCCGCTGCAGCTGTCCAACACCGTCACCGAGGGCATCGTCTCCGCGCTGCACCGGCCCGTGACGGCGGCGGGCGAGAACGGCGGCCCGCAGGTCACCTACGACGCGATCCAGACGGACGCGGCCATCAACCCCGGCAACTCGGGTGGCGCGCTGGTCGACTCGCGCGGTGCCCTGGTCGGCATCAACTCCTCGATCCGCACCGAGACCGGCGGTTCCGTCGGCCTGGGCTTCGCGATCTCCGGCAACCAGGCCCGCAAGATCAGCCAGGAGCTGATCCGCAGCGGGCAGGTCAAGCACGCGGACATGAACGTCAACGTCAAGTCCGTGTCCGCCGAGACCTCCGAGGGCGCACAGGTGCAGAACGTTCCCGCCGGAGGAGCCGCGGCCGCCGCGGGCATCCAGGAGGGCGACGTGATCACCAAGGTGGGCAACCGCATGGTCCGCAACGCCGCCGAGCTGGTGGTGGCCGTCCGCGAGCACGAGATCGGCCAGACGGTCCAGGTCACGCTCGCCCGTCAGGGTCGTGAACTCAAACTCGACGTGACACTCAAGAGCGACTGAGAAGTAGGCTGAGACCTGTGTTCGACAGCATCGGATGGGTAGAGATCCTCATCATCGTCGTCGCGGGTCTCTTCGTCCTGGGGCCCGAACGCCTGCCGTCCGCCGCGGCCTGGCTCGGCAAGACGGTGCGCCAGGTCCGTGAGTACGCGACGGGCGCGCGCGAACAGCTCAAGCAGGAGATGGGGCCGGAGTTCGAGCAGCTCCGCAAGCCCCTCGAGGACCTGCGGGAGCTGCGCAACTTCGACCCGAAGCGCGCGGTCACCAAGCACCTGTTCGACGACCCGGAGCCCAAGTCGAACGGCTATCCGACGCCGGCCACGCCGTCCGCGCCCGAGCAGCGGCCGCTCGCACCTGGCGAGCGCCCGCCGTACGACCCGGACGCGACCTGAGCGGACGAGTGGCCGGGCAGGTCGCATGGCACCTTGTCCGGACGTCTACGTGCGGTTACCGCACCTGGACCGGCTTCGACTGGAGAGCTTCCTCGACGCCCACGTGACGAGCTGGCGGGAGTCGGCCGCGTGGTTGTCGGAGGACGCCTCCGACATCCTGCGAGCTGGTCTTTCCGGCTCTCCGTCCGGCGAGACGCTGTACGCCTCGCCGTCCAGCGGAGTCCGCGACACCGGCCTGAGCTTCGTGATGCTCGCGTTCCCCCGGGACTCGGGTGTCGTCCTGGGCGTGTCGGTCGACCTCGAACCGGATGAAGACGCAGCGATGACGATGGCCGAGAAGTGGTTGGTCCGGCTGATGCGTGAACTGGGCGCTCCGCAGGGATTCGTGCAGGCCGAAGAGCCGCCACCGTTGACAGAGGCCGAGTGGCAGGTCGAGATGGCGCGCGCCCTGAGTTCGCGATCCGGCTCCTAGCGACCCGCGGGGGAGACGTTGAGCAGACGACCCGCCAGGCCGCGCGACTTCACGGTCAGCTTCTTGGCGACGTCCGCCAGCACCTGAGCCGCTGCCGCCTCCGGCACCGCCTTGACGATGGGCGTGCCCGTGTCGCCGTTCTCCCGCAGCCGCGGGTCGAGCGGCACCTGGCCGAGCAGCGGCACCTCGGACCCGATGGTCTTGGACAGCGACTCCGCGACGGCCGCGCCGCCGCCGGAACCGAAGACCTCCATGCGCGAGCCGTCGGGCATCTCCATCCACGACATGTTCTCGATGACGCCCGCGACCCGCTGACGGGTCTGCAGGGCGATCGACCCGGCCCGCTCGGCCACCTCGGCGGCGGCCTGCTGCGGCGTCGTCACGACCAGGATCTCGGCGTTCGGCACCAGCTGCGCCACCGAGATCGCCACGTCACCGGTGCCCGGCGGCAGGTCGAGCAGCAGCACGTCGAGGTCACCCCAGAACACGTCCGCGAGGAACTGCTGCAACGCGCGGTGGAGCATCGGCCCGCGCCACACCACGGGCGTGTTGCCCGGCGTGAACATGCCGATCGAGATGACCTTCACGCCGTGCGACTGCGGCGGCATGATCATCTTCTCGACCTGCGTGGGACGACCGTCGACGCCCAGCATGCGCGGGATCGAGTGGCCGTAGATGTCCGCGTCGACGATGCCGACCGACAACCCGCGCTCGGCCATCGCCACGGCCAGGTTGACCGTGACCGACGACTTGCCGACGCCGCCCTTGCCGGACGCGACGCAGTACACGCGCGTCAGCGAGCCGGGCTGGGCGAACGGGATGACCGGCTCCTCGGCGCCGCCGCGCAGCGTCTTGCGCAGCTCGGTGCGCTGGGCGTCGCTCATGACGTCGAGGTCGACCCTGACCGAGGTGACGCCGTCGAGCGCCTGCACGGCACCGGTGACGTCCTTGGTGATCTTGTCCCGCATCGGGCAGCCCGCGACCGTCAGGAACACCCCGACGACCACGGCACCGTCCGCGCCCACCTCGACGTCCTTGACCATGCCGATCTCGGTGATCGGACGGCGGATTTCGGGGTCCTGCACACCGGCGAGCGCCTTGCGGACGTCCTCGACGGTGGGGAGGGGCTGCGTGGTGGTCACCCAGCCATGCTACGTCCGGTTCGCCCGTGTCCTACCGGCCGGTCACTTGAGAGCACAGGCCCAGGTCGTAGCGGTGTCGGAGCTGTCCGTAACATCGACGTCCGTGCCGGAATCGGGTAGTTCCCGGTTGCCCACCCGTGTCGAGCTAGGGGTGTGGCGATCGTTCCTCCGCGCGCATGCACGGATCACGAGGGTCCTCGAGGCCGAACTGATTGCTGAGCAGCGCCTATCGCTCGCGGCGTACGACGTGCTGGTTCAACTGGCCGAGTCGCCTTCCATGCGCATGCGCATGACAGAACTGGCCGACGCCGTCCTGCTGTCCCGATCCGGCGTGACCCGCCTGGTGGACCGCCTGGAACGCGCCGGTCTGGTCGGTCGGGAACGCGCTGACGGTGATGGACGCGGCATCGTGGCCGTGCTCACACCGCTCGGCGCGGAACGTCTGCGCAGCGCGTCCGCGACCCACCTCGCGGGCGTCGCCGAACACTTCGGGGAGAGCTTCGGGCCTGGTGAGCTCGAGGCCTTCGGCCGCACGTGCGACCGCCTGGCAGCGGACGACGTGTATCCGTGATCACCGTGGTGGGACTTGTGCACGTCGAGGCTGGCCGCCTCCTCGTTGTGCGCGCACGCAACAAGAAGGCCTTCTACCTCCCCGGCGGCAAGATCGAACCGGGTGAGTCCCCCTCCGACGCCCTGCGCAGGGAGGTCAGGGAGGAGCTCGGGATCGAGCTGGAGCAGCCGTCGGTGCTGAAGCGCTACGTCGCACCCGCCTACGGGGAGGGCGAGGGCGCGATGGTCGACATGACGTGCTTCACGGCTGATCTGCTGGGCACGCCGCAGCCCACGAGCGAGATCGCCGAACTGACCTACGTGACGCGCGACGAGTACCGGTCGCACGCCGAGACGGCACCCGCGATCCACGAGGTTCTGTCAGATCTGGTCGAGAGCGGACAGATCAGCGTGTGACGCCGGGCACAACCGTCACTGCCGGACCTTCCGGACGTTGTTCTGCTCCCTCACCAGCTTCTCCAGCTCACCCCGGATGAAGTCCCGCGTCGCCACCTCGCCCACCGCCAGCCGCAAGGCCGCGAGCTCACGGGCCAGGAACTCGGTGTCCGCCTTGGTCTGCGCCGCCCGCGCGCGGTCCTCCTCCAGCGACACCCGGTCCCGGTCGTCCTGCCGGTTCTGCGCCAGCAGGATCAACGGCGCGGCGTAAGCGGCCTGCGTCGAGAACGCCAGGTTCAGCAGGATGAACGGGTACGGGTCCCATTGCAGGGTCACGGCGAACAGGTTCAACGCGATCCAGGCGACCACGAGCAGCGTCTGCCAGAACAGGAACTTGCCCGTGCCGAGGAAGCGCGCGAGCCGTTCGGAGAACTGACCGAACGCGTCGGGGTCGATCGACAGGCGGAAGCCGCGTGGCTCACGAGGCTGGTCGAGCCGGCGCCGCGGCAGCAGTTCAGGCATGGCTCAGTCCCGTCTCGCGCCAGTTGTCCGGCAGCAGGTGGTCCAGCACGTCGTCGACGGTCACCGCGCCGAGCAGGTGCTCGTCGTCGTCGGTGACCGGTGCGCACACCAGGTTGTAGGTGGCGAAGTAGCGGGTGACGTCGCTCAGCGAGGCCGATGGCGGCAGCCGCACCAGTGAGGAGTCGAGCACGCCCGCGACCAGGTCGAACGGCGGCTCGCGCAGCAGTCGCTGGATGTGGACGCAGCCGAGATAGCGGCCGGTCGGTGTCGCGGACGGGGACCGGCACACGAAGACCATCGACGCCAGCGCCGGTGTCAGGTCGGGATTTCGCACCCGTGCCAACGCTTCCGCGATCGTCGCGTCCGGCGTGAGGATGATCGGTTCCGGCGTCATCAGACCGCCGGCGGTGTCGAACGAGTACTCGAGCAGCCGCCTGACCGGTTCGGACTCCTCCGGCTCCATCAGCTCGAGCAGCCTGTCCTTGGTGCCCTCGGACAGCTCGCCGAGCAGGTCGGCCGCGTCGTCCGGGTTCATCGCCTCCAGGATGTCCGCGGCGCGTTCCTCGTCCAGGTGCGACAGGATGTCCTTCTGGTCCTCTTCGGACAGTTCTTCGATGACGTCGGCGAGCCGTTCGTCGTCCAGCGCGTCCGCGACCTCGTGGCGGCGTTTGGGCGGAAGTTCGTGCAGCGCGTGCGCCACGTCCGCCGCGCGCATGCCCTCGAACACCGCGACGAGTTGCTGGGCGCCCTGCGGCTGGCCCGCGATCTCGTTGACGCTCAGGCCACCGACGTCCTCCCACCGGAACACCTGCGTGGGGCCCTTGAAGCCGAACCTGCCGGTGCGTTGGCGGACGGCCACCTTGACCACCCGCCAGTCGCGGGTGCGGGTGAGCTCCATCGCGGCGTCCACGACGATCGCCGTGCCGCCGTCGGCGAGCTGGATCTTGGCGTCGAGCAGCTCGCCGATCACCATCACCTCGTTGACGCGCTGGTGGAACGGCCGCAGGTTCACCGACCCCGTCGCGAGCGTGACGGCGTTCGGCTCGATCGAGGTGAGCCGCAGCATCGGCACGAAGATGCGCCGGCGCGTCACCAGTTCCACGACCATGCCGAGCACGCGCGGCGGCTGGCGGTCGATCCGGAGACTGATCACGACGTCGCGGGCCCTGCCGATCGGTTCGCCGTCGGGACCGAAGACGGGAAGCCCGGCCAGCTGAGCGATGTAAACCCGGTTCACAGCCACCACATGACCAGGCTAGATCAGGTTCTGACCGCCCACCCGGCGATCTCGGCGCAGTTCTCCGCTACGTCCCCCAAATCCTCTTCCAGCGCCCAGATCCAGTTCGCGACCGCGCGGTACAGCGTCCAGTCGCGTGCCTTCGCCACGTCCAGCTCGCCCGCGTCGCACAGCGCCAGGAACCGGCCGGTCAGCCCCTTCCGGCCGTCCATCTCGTCAAACCTGTTCCACAGCAACGGAATCATGCAGTACTCGGGATCGCCGGACAGCGGCTTCGGGTCGATCATCAGCCACGGTTCGCGGTCGCCGCGCAGCACGTTCTCGTAGTGCAGGTCCTCGTTCACGAGGGTGGTGCCCATCGGCCTGCTGTCGGCAACATCACGTGCCGCGTCGAGCAGCTTGCGGGGGATCGCCGGGTGATCGGCCAGCTCACCGGAGAACCGGCGGATCTCGCCGGGCGCCTGGATCGCGCGGTGGCGGCGCAGCAGCTCGCCGATCACGGCGACCGCCAGCTCGATCGGCTCGTCGTCGAGCGAGTGCGGGTACAGCCTTTCCAGCAACAACGCGCCGAGCTCCTCGTCGAAGCCGAGCAGCTGCACGGCGCCGTTGCCGTCGTAGAGCCGGAGTGCGAGCGGTTCGTGCTTCGTCTCCTCGTCGATCCAGGTCAGCTTGAGCACGGCGGGGTGCCCGTCCGCCCGGCGAACCGGGAGGACGACCGCGCAGAACCCGTTCATCAGCGCGCCGTCCGGGGTGAGCCGCCACCGCGCGCACGCCTTGGTGGCGAGCGCCGGCAGTTTCGCGACCCATTCCGGGGCGCCTTCGCCGAGACCCGCGCCGAAGCCGTCCGGAACGGTGATCATGCGCTGAACTCCAGGCGGTACACGGCTTCCCAGTCCGGCTTGGTGTTGAGTCTGGCCGTTCTGAGTGCCTGCGCCGTCTCCTCGTCGGGCTCGGTCAGGTGCGCGGTGGCGGTGACGTCGATGAGGTGCGAGTGCGTGCTGGGGGAGCGCACGGTGACGGTGACCTGCGACTGGTCCGCGAGACCCGGCACCTCCTGCTCGGTACCGCCGGTGATGACCCAGAGCGCGTCGTCACGCCAGTGCGCGTGCACGAGGCGGGGTTCGTGGCCGGGTGAGGTGATCCACACGGCGGCCGCCTTTCGCAGCGCAGCGTCCAGGATTCGAGTGATCTCCACCGGTTCAGCCTGCCAGGGTTTGTGAAACGGGACTCAGCGAATATGCGCTCGGAAGCGGTGCGTGCCACTGTGGCCCACACAGTTACCGGCCGGTACGAGGAGGTACTCCAGTGGTCGACCAGCAGCGTCCCCGTCGCTCGTGTCTGGCGGTCCCCGGCTCGAGCCAGAAGATGATCGACAAGGCGCGCACGCTGCCGGCGGACCAGGTGTTCCTGGACCTGGAAGACGCCTGCGCCCCGCTGGCCAAGCCCGACGCCCGCAAGACCATCGTCGCGTCGCTCAACGAGGGCGGCTGGGGCAACAAGGCCCGCGTCGTGCGCGTGAACGACTGGACGACGGAGTGGACCTACCGCGACGTCACCGAGGTCGTCGAGGGCGCGGGAGCGAACCTCGACTGCATCATGCTGCCGAAGGTGCAGACGCCCGAGCAGATCGTCGCTCTGGACTTCCTGATCACCCAGATCGAGAAGACGATGGGCTACGAGGTCGGCAAGATCGGCATCGAGGCCCAGATCGAGAACGCCCTCGGCCTGGTGAACGTCGACGCGATCGCCACCGCGTCCCCGCGCGTCGAGACGATCATCTTCGGCCCCGCGGACTTCATGGCGTCCATCAACATGAAGTCCCTGGTCGTCGGTGAGCAGCCGCCCGGCTACGACGTCGGCGACGCCTACCACTACATCCTGATGCGGATCCTGATGGCCGCGCGGGCCCACGACAAGCAGGCCATCGACGGCCCCTACCTGCAGATCCGCGACGTCGAGGGCTACAAGCGCGTCGCCGGTCGCTCCGCGGCGCTGGGCTTTGACGGCAAGTGGGTGCTGCACCCCGGCCAGATCGACGCGGCCAACGAGGTCTTCAGCCCGAAGCAGGACGACTACGACCATGCCGAGAACATCCTCGACGCGTACGCCTACTTCACGTCGGAGGCGGGCGGTAAGCGCGGTGCGGTGATGCTCGGCGACGAGATGATCGACGAGGCGTCGCGGAAGATGGCGCTCGTGATCTCCGGCAAGGGGCGGGCGGCCGGGATGTCGCGCTCGAACGTCTGGACTCCGCCGGAGGACTGAGACGCCGGTTTCCGTTACGGATTGTGCGCTACTTCACCCGGACCATTACTGGACGTGTTCGACCGTCACAGGTTGCATTCAAAATGGGTGAGGTGACGCACAATCCGTCACCGAAGTTTGCGATCTGCCCCGGGGTGAGGTGCATGCTCGGGGCATGTCACGTTCGAATAACGGCAAGGCGGGCAGACGGTTGCGGCTCTTCAAGCGCCGCGAAGACGACCTGCTCGAGCGCAGCTTCCGCAGCTGCCCGGGATGCGACGCCGACGTCCACGTGTTCGCCGACGTCTGCCGCCACTGCGGTGGCGCACTGGAGATCGCCCTCGCGGGCTGAGTTCTCCGCTAACGGATGCCCTGGTTGGCCGCCGCGATGATCGCGATGATGACGATCGCCAGGTAGAGCACCCAGCCGGCGATGACGACGTAACCGACGATCAGGCCCGCGAGCGCCAGGCCGCGGCCGTCCTCCTCGCCTCGCCTGATCTTCCCCATCGCGATGTGGCCGAAGATGACGCCGACGATGGCCGTCACGCCACAGGTCACGAAACCCACGCAGGACAGCACGAGTGCGAGGATCGCGTTCGTCTGTTGCTTGGGCGGGGGCGGCGGGTAGCCGTAGCCGTACATGGGCTGCTGGCCGTGCATCGGCTGGCCGTAGGGCTGGCCCGGTTGCTGGCCGTACGGGTCGCCCGGCTGCTTCGGGTTGTACGGGTCGTACGTCATCGCTGCTCCCCCTCGAAGTGGTGAGCCGGGATCTTAAGGTCCATCGGCGCAGTTCGTCGTACGTGGGGTGCGCGATTCCGCCAGTCAGGGATGCTGTCTCGGTACAGCGGGCGTGACTGTGTTGCGGAGAGCACAACGCGGTCGCAAACGGGCGTTAACCGGTCCATACTCGCCGGTAACTCAAGCGTTGGAAGGGAAGTGCGATGGCGCGCCTCGCCCAGACCGCGGGTCTCACGGACATCCAGGAAGAAATCCTCGCGACCGTCCGCACGTTCGTGGACAAGGAGATCATTCCCCACGCCCAGACGCTGGAGCACGGCGACACGTACCCCGCCGACATCGTCGAGGGCATGAAGGAGATGGGCCTCTTCGGCCTGACGATCCCGGAGGAGTACGGCGGCCTGGGTGAGTCCCTGCTGACCTACGCGCTGGTCGTCGAGCAGATCGCGCGCGGCTGGATGAGCGTCTCCGGTGTCATCAACACGCACTTCATCGTGGCGCACATGCTCAAGCAGCACGGCACGCCAGAGCAGAAGCAGAAGTACCTGCCGCGCATGGCCACGGGCGAGGTGCGCGGCTCGTTCTCCATGTCCGAGCCCGAGCTCGGCTCCGACGTGGCGGCGATCCGCACCCGCGCGGTGAAGGGCGAGTCCGGCTACACGATCAACGGCCAGAAGATGTGGCTGACCAACGGTGGCACGTCGAACCTGACCGCGGTCCTGGTGAAGACCGACGAGGGCGCCGAGAAGGCGCACCAGAACCTGACGACGTTCCTGGTGGAGAAGCCCGAGGGCTACGGAGAGGTCCTGCCGGGCCTCACGATCCCCGGCAAGATCGACAAGATGGGCTACAAGGGCGTCGACACCACGGAGATGGTGTTCGACGGCTTCGAGATCGCCGCCGACCAGATCCTGGGCGGCGTCTCCGGCCAGGGCTTCCGCCACATGATGGACGGCGTCGAGGTGGGCCGCGTGAACGTGGCCGCCCGCGCGTGCGGCATCGCGATCCGCGCGTTCGAGCTCGCCATCGACTACGCCCAGCAGCGCAAGACGTTCGGCAAGGCCATCGCCGAGCACCAGGCCATCGCCTTCAAGCTCGCCGAGATGGCCACCAAGGTCGAGGCGGCCCACCTGATGATGGTGAACGCCGCTCGTCTGAAGGATTCGGGTCAGCGCAACGACGTCGAGGCCGGCATGGCCAAGCTCATCGCGTCCGAATACTGCGCCGAGGTGACGCAGGAGGCCTTCCGCATCCACGGCGGCTACGGCTACTCCAAGGAGTACGAGATCGAGCGCCTGATGCGCGAGGCCCCGTTCCTGCTGATCGGCGAGGGCACCTCGGAGATCCAGAAGACGATCATCTCTCGCGGCCTGCTGCGCGAGTACCAGTCGCGCGGCTAGGCGTTGGTCCGTTAGGGGTCATTCTTTCACGAGACTGGCCCCTAACGATTTTTGCTTGGGAGCCATAGGGTTCGCTCACTTTGAGCACAGATCTGACGCTTCCGAGACCTGTGTCGCCGCCACACGTCGTCCGCCTGGAGCTGGACACGTTCTCCGGCGTCGACCGCCCCGCCCTGGCCAGGTGGTTCGAAGCCCTCTTCACCGACCTGCTCGTGCCTCTGTGCCCGGCCTCGCTGCAGGAGCTCGTGTCGGTGGCCCGCGGTTACCGGCCATCGGATACAACGCCTTGGGGCCCACCGGGTTACGCCCGCCTGCTGCTCTCTTCGGGTGACTTCACCCTTCCGTCGTGGCAGGCGGCTCTAACGGAGCTGCCGTCGTTCCTGCGAGTGCAGCTCGTCCAGCTCGACTCCCAGGGACTGCCCCTGGTGGACGGTGGCTGGTCCGCGGAAATCCTGCTGAAGGACGACCCGGCGTTTCCGCACCAGGTCGTGGTCACCGCCTCCCGCTCGTTGTTCGGCGGCTGGATTTCCCAGGTCGTGCAACAGGAATGGCTGACGATGTTCCGCTCGGGAGCGTCGCTGGTACGGGCATCGGGTGGCTGGATCACGCTGGACCACGTCGGAGTGCGAACCGCACATGAGGTCGCCGTGGGAGTGGGGCTCGACGAATCTCTTTTCATGGCAGCGGAGTTGGCTCGTGGTGCGCACTGGGCGACGTTGCTCGGCCCGCGTCAAGTCGCTGCTTTGGGTGGTGTGCAACAGGTTTGCGCCACCGCGCCGTGCTACTCGGTCGAGGATCTCGGCGGCGGGCGGATTCTGCTGCAGCTCACCGAGCACCTCGACGAGGTGCCACCGGACGCGCTGCAGAAGTTGACCGAGTTTCTCGGGCCCGTGCTGCACTGACCCTGCCAACTCCGATCATCGGTGGGACCCTGTCGTCCGTGAGGCCATCACCGAAAACCGACGTGCTCGTAGCCGTGGACACCGCCCTGCGCTCAACGGGCTTCGTTCGCCGCGGCCACGTCTGGCTCCAGGACCGGGGTGACGGCGTCTCCGGCTGGCTCGGTTTCGGCGTGGCGGGCTCACTCGACCTCACGCCGCTGGCCGGTGTCTGCTTCCGCCGCTACGACGAGGTGTGCCGCGCGCTCGGCGTCGGAATCCCCGGAACGCCCGTGGTGTCCGCGCCACTGGGTCACCTGATGGGTGACAAGCCCGTCTGGCGCTGGACGTTCGAGCCGGGCGGCGACCATGCGGCGGTGGCGTCGTCGCTGGTGAGTGCCTTCGTGAAGCACGGCGTGCCGTACATCGACAAGTACGCCAAGTGGGACGCGCTGGCCGAGGAGCTCGTCGCGAAGCCGGAGTCACTGCTCGACTTCGAACGCGCCAGGAAGCTCGCGATCGTGCACGTGCTCAACGGCAACACCGGCGCGGCGGGTGACGTCCTGAAGCGCGAATGCGAGCGAGTGGCCGACAGCGCGGACGTCTACGCACGGTCTCACCGCGCGTTCGCGCACCGCTTCTCACTCGTGTTTGCGGCAAAGGATGACGGTCGCATACGTCGAACGTTGTTCTAATTGCATGCTTCTCCACCTATCTGCACTGGCGCGGATGTTCTCTCCGGCGTTGGAGGGCATATCGACAGTTGTGAAAAGGTAGCCGGGCTGTCTGAGGGCATCGGTCGCCTGTCTGGACAATCCGGTATCTGCCGCACCTGTGACCAAGTCCGTGCCGAACAACCTGAACGACAAATCAAGTCGGCAACATCAGGCAGAGCACTACGAGCTCCTGGTCTCATGCGAGAGATCGCCTGGCTGCGGTGACTGTGGGCGTGCGCCCGTAGTAGCCTCGGCCGGCTCTCGCCGCTGACACCGGCAAGCGGTTCCGGGACCTGTTCCGGTTGAAGGAGATGGAATGCAGGTTCTGCGAGGCGACGCGACCCGCGAGCTGGAATTGCGGGGTACTGCCTCGGAATTGACCGAGTTGGCAGGTTTGTTGACCTCCGGCTCCGAATCTGTGGCTCTCGACCATGTTGCCGAACCGTCACCTCACGATCGGAGCCTGTCGAGCATCACCGTCGTTCTAACGTCGGGCCCGATTGCAATAACGTGTGCTGCGGGTTCTGGCGAGCTGTACATCCGAGGAGGCTCTCCTCAGTTCGATCTGCTGGCTGCGAACGTGCAGGGATTCGCAGAGGGCTGGGACGGGGACGACATGAGTCATCTGCACATCGACTACTTCCCCGGGCACGACTGTCTGGACGAGTCGTCAGAGCCGTCGGTCCTGGGGATCGCCGGCTGACGTCGAGGCACCTGGCACCGGGAAGCCGACCGCGCCCAGGCGGCAGATCCCGGCAAAACACCCGTAGGCGTCTGAGCACACCGCACCCCGCACTGGCAGGATGGAACGATCAGCGCGTCCGACAGAGGTGGTCCCTGTGACGAGTCCGTTCGCCAACCCGAACCGGCCCGGCGTCCCTCCCCGCCTGCCCACCCCGCCGACGGGGTGGCCGATCGGTTCGTACGCCACGTACGAGGAAGCTCAGCGCGCGGTCGACTTCCTTGCCCTGGAAGACTTCCCGGTGCAGGACGTCACCATCGTCGGTGTCGACCTGATGCTCGTGGAACGGGTCACGGGCAAGCTGACCTGGGGGCGTGTGCTGGCGACAGGAGCGGCGTCGGGTGCCTGGTTCGGTCTCTTCGTCGGCCTCCTGCTGACCCTCTTCAGCCCGGAACCGGGAGTGACGGTGGGGCCGGTGCTGACCGGTCTGATCACCGGTGTGTTCTTCGGGCTCGTGTTCGCGGCGGTCGGGTACGGGTCGGCGCGCGGCAAGCGGGACTTCCAGTCGGCGAGTCAGCTGGTGGCTGGGCGGTATGACGTCCTGTGTCATCCGAAATCGGCGGAAAAAGGCCGTGACCTGCTCGCGAAGCTGGCGATGCGACCTGCGGGTCCCGGTAACTGAGACTGAGAGAGGCCGATTGGTTCTGAATCGTTGCCCCCGCTGGTTGCGGCTCCTGATCACCGGGCCTAGGTTCGGTTGACCGGTCCGCCCGGTGCGGCCGGTGGCACGACGAGGTGCCGGGCGCAGCGGTCTGGCTCCTCCGTGTAGTCGGGAAGGAGGCAGGGCCGATGGGTGCGACACGGCGCTATCGACTCGCCGTCGGGGCAGGGGCCGCATTGCTCGCGGCAACAACGCTCACTGCGTGCGGGTCGGGCGGCGGCGGCATCACCGTCAACGTCTACAAATACCCCCAAGAGAACTTCCAGGCCATCGTCGACAGCTGCAACGCGAAGGCCGGTGGGCGCTACAACATCGTCTACAACAAGCTGCCGCGTGAGGCGGACGGCCAGCGCGAGCAGATGGTGCGCAGACTCGCGGCCGAGGACGACAGCATGGACGTCCTCGGGCTCGACGTGACCTGGACCGCGGAACTGGCGAAGGCCGGCTGGATCAAGGAGTTCACCGGCTCGGTCAAGTCGCAGGTGGAGAGCGGCACGCTGAAGACGCCGCTGGACACGGCTACGTACGAGGGCAAGCTCTACGGGGCTCCGGACAACACCAACGTCCAGCTCCTCTGGTACCGCTCCGACCTCGTGGCCACGCCGCCGAAGACGTGGGACGAGATGATCTCCATGGCCGAGGCGCTGGTGGCGGAAGGGAAGCCCGGCCAGATCGTGGGGCAGGGGAAGCAGTACGAGGGGCTCGTCGTGCTGTACAACACCCTCGTAAATTCCAACGGCGGCACCATCCTCGATGAGAACGGCACCAAGGCCATCATCGACGACAAGGCCGTGCAAGCGTTGGCGGCGTTGAAGAAGCTGGCCACGTCGAAGGCGATCGACCCGTCGTTCTCCAACGCGGCCGAGGACAACGCGCGCCTCGCCATGGAGGGCGGCAACGCGGCGTTCCAGCTCAACTGGCCGTACGTCTACGCGGCGGCGCAGAAGAAGCCGGACTTCGCGAAGAACTTCAAGTGGGCGCCGTACCCCGCGCTCAGCGGTGAGGAAGCGAAGGTCACCGTCGGCGGCATCAACTACGCCGTCAGCAACTACACCACGCATCCGGACGAGTCGTTCGACGCGGTGTTGTGCTTGCGCAGCGCGGAAAGCCAGAAGCTCGCCGCGCTCAAGGACGGCGTGCCGCCGACCATCGAGGCCGTCTACGACGAACCCGAGATGGCCGAGGCGTACCCGATGCGTGACGACATCAAGGAGACGCTCAGGAACGCGAGTGTGCGGCCGCGCACGCCCGCCTACCAGAACGTCTCGACGGTCATCTCCACGATCCTGTCGCCGCCGGCGAGCATCGACCCGCAGGCGACCGCGGATCGGCTGCGCAAGGAACTGCAGGACGCGCTCGATTCCAAGGGGGTGCTGCCGTGAGTCAGACGACCGCGGAGAAAACCGGGACAGCGCCGGAAGAACCCGTTGCCCCCAAGAAGAAAGTCGCGCTGAGCGAAGGCAAGAGGGCCGAGCGCAGGCTCGGCTGGCTGCTGTGCGCTCCCGCCGCGATCACCATGGTCGCGGTCACCGGGTGGCCGATCCTCTACTCGATCCTGTTGTCGATGCAGCGGTTCGACCTGAAGTTCCCCGACCGCACCGAGTGGATCTGGTTCGACAACTACGTCACGGTGCTCAGCAACCCGTACTGGTGGAACGCTGTGTGGGTGACGGTGTTGCTCACCGTTGTCACGGTCGCGATCGAACTCGTGCTCGGCATGGCGCTCGCGCTGATCATGCACCGGGCGCTGGTCGGTCGCGGCATCGTCAGGACGACGACGCTGATCCCGTACGGCATCGTCACGGTCGTGGCCGCGTTCTCCTGGCGCTTCGCCTGGACACCCGGCACCGGCTATCTCGCGGAGGCGCTCGGTGGCGAGCCCGTGCTCACGGAGAAGATCCCGGCGCTGATGGTCGTGGGTCTGGCGGAGATCTGGAAGACCACGCCGTTCATGGCCCTGCTGCTGATGGCAGGCCTCGCGCTCGTGCCGGACGACCTGCTCAAGGCCGCCGCGATGGACGGCGCGAGCGCGTGGCAGCGGTTCATCAAGATCACCGTGCCGATCATGAAGCCGGCGATCCTGGTGGCACTGCTGTTCCGCACGCTGGACGCGTTCCGCATCTTCGACAACCTCTTCGTGCTCACCGCGGGTTCGCAGGGCACGTCGTCGGTGTCGATGCTGACCTACAACAACCTCATCAAGGGCTTGAACCTCGGCATCGGATCCACGATGTCCGTGCTGATCTTCATCATGGTGGCGATCATCGCGTTCGTGTTCATCAAGCTCTTCGGGACCGCTGCCCCCGGCAGCGACGACGGGGGGAAGCGCTGATGGCAGGCATCGGAGGAGCGGAGACCACCGGCAAGAAGGTCGGCTGGGGCCTGCTCAACGCGGTCGTCGTGATCTACGCGCTGTTCCCGGTGCTGTGGATCGTGTCGTTGTCGTTCAAGTCGTCCGCGACGCTGGCGGACGGCAACTTCATCCCGCGCGAATGGAGTCTGGAGAACTACCAGAACATCTTCTCGACGTCCGAGTTCACGCGGGCGCTGATCAACTCGATCGGCATCGCGATCATCGCGACCGCGATCGCCGTGGTGTTCGGCACGATGGCCGCCTACGCCATCGCCAGGCTGGACTTCCCCGGCAAGAACCTGCTGGTCGGCGTCTCGCTGCTGATCGCGATGTTCCCGCAGGTCTCGCTGGTGTCCCCGTTGTTCGAGATCGAGCGCTCGCTCGGCCTCTTCGACACGTGGCCCGGCCTGATCCTGCCGTACATCACGTTCGCGCTGCCGCTCGCGATCTACACCCTGTCGGCGTTCTTCCGCGAGATCCCCTGGGAGCTCGAGAAGGCGGCGAAGATGGACGGCGCAACGCCGGGGCAGGCGTTCCGCCGCGTCATCGCGCCGCTGGCCGCGCCGGGTGTGTTCACGACGGCGATCCTGGTGTTCATCTTCTGCTGGAACGACTTCCTGTTCGCGATCTCGCTCACCTCGACCGAGCAGTCGCGGACCGTGCCGGTGGCGCTGTCGTTCTTCACCGGCAGTTCGCAGTTCGAGGACCCGGCCGGGTCGATCGCGGCGGCCGCCGTCGTGATCACCATCCCGATCATCCTCTTCGTGTTGTTCTTCCAGCGCCGCATCGTCGCGGGCCTGACCTCCGGCGCCGTCAAGGGGTGAGCTGACAAATGGCAGAGATCGTTCTGGACAAGGTGAGCAAGAGGTACCCCGACGGCGCGCTCGCCGTGCAGGAGGTCGACCTCGAGATCGCCGACGGCGAGTTCATCATCCTGGTCGGACCGTCCGGCTGCGGGAAGTCCACCACCCTCAACATGATCGCGGGCCTGGAGGACATCACCGACGGGGAGCTGCGCATCGCCGGGCAGCGTGTCAACGAGAAGGCGCCCAAGGACCGCGACATCGCGATGGTGTTCCAGTCCTATGCGCTTTATCCGCACATGACGGTGAAGGAGAACATGGCCTTCCCGTTGCGGCTGGCCAAGGTCGACAACGCGACGGTCGAGAAGAAGGTGCGCGAGGCGGCCGAGATCCTCGACCTCACGCAACACCTCGACCGCAAGCCGTCCAACCTGTCCGGTGGCCAGCGGCAGCGCGTGGCGATGGGGCGCGCGATCGTGCGCAACCCCAAGGCGTTCCTCATGGACGAACCACTGTCCAATCTGGACGCGAAGCTGCGCGTGCAGATGCGCACCTCGGTGTCGCGCCTGCAGAAGCAGCTCGGCACGACCACCGTCTACGTGACGCACGACCAGACCGAGGCGATGACCCTCGGCGACCGGGTCGTGGTCATGCGCGGCGGTGTCGTGCAGCAGATCGGCGCGCCGCAGTTCCTCTACGACCACCCGGCCAACCTCTTCGTCGCGGGCTTCATCGGCTCGCCGTCGATGAACTTCGTGCCGGCGTCGCTGGAGAACGGCTCGCTGCGATCGGTCCTCGGCGACTGCACGCTGACGGACCGGGTGCGGCAGCTGGTGGAGGGTGCCGACGCGCCCCGCGAGGTGATCATGGGCATCCGCCCTGAGCACTTCGAGGACGCGGAACTGGTCGAGGCGACGGCGCTGGCGTCGGGCGGCAGGTTCACCTCGCAGGTGGACGTGCTGGAGTCGATGGGCTCGGACAAGTACGCCTACTTCACCCTCACCGGTGAGCAGGCGGCGTCGGCCGAGCTGCAGGAACTGGCGGCGGACGTGGGATCGGACGACGTGCCGGGTGAAGGCATCTCGCTCGTGACGCGGCTGTCGTCGTCGTCCGGCGCGGTGGAGGGAGCCCCGGCGGACATCTGGTTCGACGCGGACAAGGTCCAGCTGTTCGACCCGTCCACCGGCAGGAACCTGACTTACACGGAACGGTGAATTCTCGTTTTTGAGGCCGCCTTCCCCGCGCGGGAAGGCGGCCTCTTTTTGTCACTCTTTCGGGTTAGGTCCAAAGCCCCGGGTTCCGAGGGACTGATTAGTGCGGGCCATCTGCCGGGCCGAACTCGCTTCGCCATTGGGCGCTCGGCAACGACGTCTCATCGAAACATGTTCTTCACGGCTTCGGTTGGTCCGCACGCTTGTCGAAGGCGGGTACAGGACCACAGGGGGGTTCCGGGGAACCGCCGCCGAGTGAAAGAGAGCGTGCAATGGGGATCCTGGACGGAAAAGCGGTCGTCATCACGGGGGCGGGCCGAGGGCTCGGCGAGGCCTACGCGATGCACGCGGCCCTCGCCGGCGCGTCGGTCGTGGTCAACGACAACGATGGTGACCTGGCCGAACGGGTCGCGGAGCACATCCGCGGCTACGGAGGCCGTGCAGTGGCCTCCACTCACACGGTCGCGGATCCGAGCGAGGCGGCCAAGATAGTCGACCTCTGCGTCGACGAATTCGGCCGCGTCGACGGCCTCGTGAACAACGCCGGGCTGAACTACGAGACCGCCCCGTGGGAAGACGATCCCGAGACGATCAGGCAGGTCGTCGAGGTGAACGTCCTCGGCGTCATCTATGTCGGAATCGCGGCGATGCGGGCGATGCGCACGTCCGGCGGCGGTTCCATCATCAACATTTCTTCCGGTGCCTCCTTCGGTCAGCGCAAACTGGCGACCTATTCGGCGACCAAGGGCGCCGTGGCGTCGTTGAGCTACTCGTGGGCGCTCGACCTGGAAGCAGAAGGCATCCGCGTTAACGCGGTGTGCCCGGTCGCGCACACGCGGATGGTGTGGAAGTCGGAGCGCTCGCTGCGTGCCATTCCTGCCGACCGGACGCCGGGCAAGGTCGCGCCGCTGGTGCTGTTCCTGCTCTCGGACCGCGCCGAGGGCATCACCGGGCAGGTCATCCGCTGCAACGGGCGTCAGCTCCACATCGTGGGGCAGCCGTACTTCAAGCAGCCGATTCTGGAGAGCGACAACTGGGACACCGCTTCGGTGGAGCGGGCGTTCACGGGCGTGCTGCAGGCCCACCTCGAACCGTACGGGTTGGAGAAGAGGATGCCTCCCCGGCTCCGTGCGCTGGTGGAGCCCTCGCAGACCGCCTGATCCCGCAGGGTGGATAGAAGTGTTGCCAGATCGCATCAACCTGGCGACACTTCTATCCATGGGTGCTTTGGAGGCGTTGCCGGACACGTTCACCACGGGCCTGGCGAGCACGGCTGGCCTGCACTTTCGCGACCTCTACCGCCTTCGCGACGAGGGGGACCTGCTGGAGCTTTCCAGGGGTGTCTTCCGCAAGGCGGACGCGCCGGCTCCGACGTGGCCGGATCTGCTGGCGGTGTCGGTGCGTGCGCCGCGCGCAGTCGTGTGCTGTTTGTCGGCAGCCGAGGTCCACGATCTCACCGACGAGATTCCTCGAGAGATCCAGATCGCGGTTTCGCGTGTGAGGCGGCCGCCTCGCATCGAGTACCCGCCAACCGAGGTTTTCCGCTTCAACGCCGCGACCTTCGACCTCGGGCTCACCGAGGTCGAGGCGGCGCCAGGTGAGAACGTGCGCATCTACGACCCGGAAAGGACAGTCGTCGACCTCATGAGGTTGAGAGGCCGGCTCGGTGAGCCGCTGGCACTGTCGGCGCTCCGCCGCTACCTGCTCCGGCGTGGCGCACGGCCGGGGCAGGTGCTCGCGCTCGCTCGAGAGCTCAACGTTTTCGGAGCCGTGCGCACCGCCGTGGACGCGGTGATCGCAGAGTGAGCCGACCGACCAAGACCACGCCGGGTGGCCGCGCCTACCTGGACCTGCAGAACCGGGCGCGTCGTGAGCGGCGTTCCACTCAGGAACTGCAGACGCTGTACGTGTTGGAGCGATGGCTCGCGCGTCTGGCCGCATCCCCTCATACGGGTCAGTTCGTGTTGAAGGGAGGCATGCTCCTCGCCGTGTTCGACGCGCGACGGCCGACCGCCGACGCGGACCTGCTCGCTCGGAACCTCGCGAACGACGAGGAGAGCGTCATCGCGCGGGTCGTGGACGTGGCCCGTGTCGAACTGGATCCCGAGGACGGCGTGGTGTTCCTGATCGACACAGCAACGGCACAGTCGATTCGCGACGACGACCTCTACGCGGGTGTTCGGATCACCATGAGTTGCCGCATCTCCACCGCGAGCGTGAAGCTGAAGCTGGACATCAACTTCGGCGACCCGGTGACCCCGGCACCTCGGCTTCTCGATCTGCCGTCGCAGCGGCCGGGAATCGCGCCGGTCCCCGTGCTCGGTTACCCGATCGAGACGGTTCTGGCGGAGAAGACCAGCACGGCCATCGCGCTTCGAGAGGCGAACACGAGGGTTCGTGACTACGTGGATCTCTACACGTTGACCGGCAGACAAGCCGTGTCGTACGAGTCAGTCCGGTCGGCTCTGCATGCGACGACCCATCACCGTGGCGTTGAAATACGGCCGCTTTCCGCCGTGGTCGGTGAACTCGCGGAGATGCGTCAACAGGCTTATTCGGCGTTCAAGAAGCGTCTCGGACCGGACGCCGGCCATCTGCCCGACAGCTTCGGGGATGTCGTGGCCGCTGTGGTCGAGTTCGTCGATCCGCTGACCGCTGGAGACCCTCGAGGGGCCTGGAATCCCGACGCCCGCAAGTGGGTCTGATCGTTCACCTCCACGCCGGGTACGCCGGCGCGACCTCCGCATAGCGCTCGCTCCAGTTGGGCAGCGCCTCGCCGTTCAGATGGGCCCCCATCCGGTCGAGGAAGGCGTGCGTGCCGGGGACGAAGCCCAGTGCGTTGCGTTCGGACAGGCCGCGGTGCGTGAAGGTCAGCAGGGTCGCGCCGCCGTCGCTTTCGAGCTCGTAGCGCACCACGCTGTCCTCCACGATCCGTTGCTGCCACTCGTGTTCGAAGACGGCGTGACCGTCTTCCGGTGGCTGCCAGGTCAGGATGCGGCCGATGACGCGCTTGGCCTCCGGGGGTGCGGGCGGGTCTTCCGGCTCGATGACGATCCGGCCGTCTCCGATCTGCGTCGTGCTGAGCCAGGCTTTGCGTTCGGCGGGGTCGGTGGTCGCGGCCCAGACGCGGTCGATCGGGAACGGCAGCCTGCGCTGGAAGGTGAGGATCGCGTGGTCGCCGTCGAGGGACACGGTGCCGTAGTCGTTCATCGGTTCTCCAGGTGCTGTTCCAGTGTGTCGAGGTGGTTGCGCCAGTAGCGGCGGTACGGCGTGATCCAGTCGTCGATGCGTTGCAGGCCATCGGGTTTCAGTGCGTAGATGCGGCGCTGGCCGTCTGGCCTCACCTCGACCAGGCCCACCTCGCGCAGCACGCGGAGGTGGCGGGACACGGCGGGCTGGGTCAGCGTCGGCAGGCTGTCGACGAGCTCGCCCGCGGTGCGGTCGCGTTCGGCGAGCAGGCCCAGCAGGTGCCGCCGGTTCGGTTCGGCCACGGCCTCGAAAACGTCCACGGTGTAGTTTATAACTTCTTGCGTATATAAGCACAAGCGTATTTATCATTTGGTGGCGTTTTCGCACGTCACACGGATGGCTGCCGAAATTGTCAGACCCTGCTGTCACCATCGGGACATGGCTGAGCGCAAACCCAGAGTCACCGACTGGCGACTCGTCGTGCAGTCCCGGTTGGACCGGGTCCGCGCGGATCTGGCTGCGCTCGGCCCGTCGGATCCGGTGGATCCCGAGGGCGATGTGTGGCGGCGCACCGCCGAGGAGCAGGCGGCGGTGGTCGACGCGATGCTCAGCGATCGGGAGCCGTGGTGGCGGATGGTGCCGTCGTGGTGGTCCGGTTGGTACATCGAACGGGCCTGGCGCGCCCTGCACGAGGCCGAGGTGGCGACGATCTCGGCGGAGCGCGGTTTTCTGGGGCGGTTGCCGGGGTTGCGGGCTCGGGTGTCGCAGTACCTGGACGAGGACGATCCTCGGCGCCGGGCTCTGGAAGCGTTGCGGCCGGGGGAGTTCGCGCCCGCGGTCGAGCGCGCGATCGTGGTGGACGCGCTGCGGGCCGCCTACGACAACTCGGATTTCGCCCACGCCGGCTCGCGGGCGTTGCGCAACAAGCTGATCGCGGCGTCGCTGGTGCTGTTCGTGATCAACACGGTGCTGGGCGTCGTCGGCATCGTGAAGCCCGGGATCATCCCGCTGTGCGTCGACCCGAAGGAGAACGCGCTGCCGACGGTGTGTCCAGGCGGCACGACCAAGGCGACCGCTGTGGACGTGTGGCTGGTGCAGGTGCTCGGCTCGTTCGGCGCGGTGCTGGCCGCGGTGGTGCTGCTCTTACGCCGCCGGCCATCGCTCTCGCCGTACGTGATGATCGGGTATCAGGCGCTGATCAAGATCATGCTCGGTGCGGCACTGGCGGTGGTCGGGATCCTCGCCCTGGGAGCGGGTGTCACGAGCGGGCTGATCGGCATCCCGTCGGCCGCGGCGCTGCTGCTGTGGGCGGTCATCTTCGGTTACGCACAACAGATCGGCACCCGACTGCTCGACAAGTACACGGACGAGGTGCTGGACCAGGCCCGGCCCCTGCCCGACGCGGACGGCCCGCGGGTGGCGCCGCGGTGAGCGTCCCTGTAAGCGTCACCGGCCGCGTCGCCGCTCGGGTGCGCAAGGACTTCCGCGCGGAAGAGGCCGGCCAGGCACTGCGGGAGCTCGCGACGGCCGAGACCGGCAACCAGGACGTCGAACGCGTGCACGCCGCCGTGGTGCTGGCCGCGGACGGCGACCTGGGGCGGCTGCGGCAGGCGGTCCGGCTCAGCCACACGGACTGGCGTGACGTGCTCATGGGCACCGGCCTGGAGCACGGCGGCTGGCCCGAGGTGCTGGAGCGCGAGTTCGGGCCGGTCAGCTGACGGTGCGCCGATAGCTGATCAGCTCGGCCGTGTCGGCGTACCGGGTGAAGCCCGCCTTCTCCAGCACGCGGGCGGAAGCCGGGTTGGTGGGCTCGACGCTGGCGTGCACGGTGTGCACCTCTTCCAGCGACAGTGCGAACGAAGTCAGTGCGGCGGTCGCTTCCGAGGCGTAGCCGAGTCCCTGGCGTGACGGCACCACGCCGTAACCGATCTCCACCCGACCGTCGGCAGGAGGCCAGAACAGGCCGAGAGATCCCACAACTTCAGACGTCGCCCGCTCGATGATCAGGCGGTGCCCGAACGGCGAGAGCCACTCCGGGTTCGACGCGATGACGCCCGCGATCACCGTGTCGCCCTCGGCCGGGAAGTCGGCAGCCCAGGACGGTTGCCGTACACCCTCCACCACGGCGTTGACGTCGGAGGTATCCCAGGGACGCAGGATCAGGCGTTCGGAAACAAGATCAGTCACGTGGGCACGCTAGCGACGGCCTCGGCCGGCTCGCGAGCGAGTTTGCGCGCCTGGCGAACTCGCGAACCGTGGCCGTGACAGGAGCCCGCGCTAACCGCGCTGAGCGCGGCCGTGCGAGCGGTTCTCCTCGCGCACGGCGTTGATCACGTCGGCGTCCCACCGGTGCGTGCGGATCAGCCGGTACCGCTCGGCGGCCACCCACATGTAGGCCTCGGTCTCCGTCCGGTCGCCGATCATGTCGGCCTGCCGCAGCATCGCGACGACCGGCTTGTACTCCTCGGCGTACCAGCGCCGGGCGATCTCCGCCCGGTCGAGGAACTCGCCGGTGTCCTGCATCAGCCGGAAGCCCCAGGCCTCGACGTGCTCACCGAGCTCGGCGTAGTCCCACGGGTCGGACAGGACCACGGCGGCACGGGACTCGCCGGTCAGCGGCACGCGCTCCAGGAACAGCCGCCGGTAGTCCTTCACGATCAGGTCGCCGCGGAACCGGATGCCCGCCGCGTTGATCCGGGTGATCACCTGCGTCACGTAGGCGTCGATCACCGTCAGCCCGAGGGCGTGCGCCACGGACACCCGGTGGTGGCCGTCGATGATGAAGTGCAGCTCACCGATCCGGTACACCTCGATCGGCGGCACGTTCTCGCCGCGGCGCGCGGCCAGCGCCAGACGCTGCCACCGCTCACGGACGCGTCCGGAGGTCGGGCGGAAGCGGCGGTCGAAGTCGCGGGTGCGGTCGACGCTGCCCACGATCGAGTCGAGGCGGATCGACTGCAGGCCCAGACGCTTCTCGGACACGATGCCCAGGGCGTCCACGACCTCGTGGAACGGCAGCATGATGTTCACGTCGTCCGGCTCGCGGCGCAGCCAGGCCGCGAGGCGCGACATCACCTGCCGGCGGCGGGCCCGGAGGAAGTCGTTCTCGGCGTCGGCCACGGGAAAACCGGTGTCACGTCTCATCGCGAGCTCCCGAAACGTCCAGCACCTTGTATCCGACCACGTTCACCACGCGGGTGGTTCCGAGCTGACGGTCCGGCCGGGGCACCCCGTGCGGGTGGATGTGGCCGTGCAGCAGGAACGGCGGCTGCAACCGCGAGACCAGCCCGTGCAGACAGGAGAAGCCCCGGTGCGGAGCGTCCGGTTCGTCGCCGCAGTCCAACGGCGGTGAGTGGGTCAGCAGCACGTCCACGCCACGTCCGTCCCTCAGCCTGCGCCACCCGGCCAGCCGGGACACCCGGCGGGCGCGGCGGGCCTGCTGCCGTTCCGTCCACTGGTTCGGGCCCTTGTTGTAGCGGATCGAACCACCCAGACCGGCGATCCGCAGGCCGGCGACGTCGACCACGCGTTCGTCCGCGTTCACCGCACCGGCTGGACCTGGCCAGCGCACCGGGACGCCCGCCTTGGTCCACAGACCGCGCACGTTCGAGTAGCCGGAGAGGTCGACGTCGTGGTTGCCGGGGACGAACACCAAGGGCTTGTCCAGCGCGTTGACCAGGAACTCCAGGTAGTCGAAGGGCAGGTCGCCCGCAGCGAGGATCAGGTCCACCTCGTGCTGGTGCACCTGATCAGTCCACAGCTGTTCGACGATCTCATCCGCCACCGCGAGCACCCGAACCATTCCAGCAGCGTAATAAGGCTTTCTCCGGATGACGCGGGACAGCGCTGCCACTAGCGTCAACACCGTGCTTGCCGAGCTGTTCGCCGCGGCCGCTCACGGATGCCGCGACCGCAGTCCGCTGACCCAGCGACTCCTCAACGACGCTGCCGAGGACCTGAGACTGGGCGGCGTCACGGCCAGGATCATGGCCGGCTCCGAACGCGACCGGGAGGGCAGCGTGCCCGGCCTGCGGTTCGCGGGCGCTGTGCACCGGCTCGTGCTCGAAGGACGCGCGCCGGAGCTCGCGAAGCACTACCCGTCCGTCGGCGGCCAGCCGCACCTGCCGACGCTGTGGGAGGACGCGCTGCCCGCTCTCAAGGCGCACGCGGACCTCCTCAGGTACCGCATCGGTGCCACGGTCGTGCAGACCAACGAACCCGGCCGCAGCGCGCCCCTCTACGGCGGCCTGATGGTCGCCGCGCAGGAGGCCGCGAAGGCCGCCAACAGGCACGTGCCGTTCTGCGTGCGGCTGCTGGAGGTCGGTGCCAGCGGCGGGCTCAACCTGCGCCCGCACCACGTCGGCTACCGGCTCGACGACGGCACGGTGCTCGGCGACCCGGACAGCCTCCTCGTCCTCGATGCCGAGTGGACCGGCAGGCCGCCGGCCGACCTCGGCCACCGGCTGCGCGTCGTCGGGCGCGCTGGCTGCGACCTCAACCCGGTCGACGTGTCCACAGAGGACGGACGGCTGCACCTCAGCTCGTTCGTCTGGGCGGACCAGCTCGGCCGGTGGAACCGCCTGCGCGACGCGCTGGACCTCGCCGCCACGGACCCGGTGAAGGTCGACCGGTCAGCAGGGCCGGAATGGCTCGCGAAACAGCTCGCCCGCGTCGAACGCGACGTGCTGACGGTGGTGTGGCATTCGGTGGTGTGGCAGTACGTCTCGCCCGCCGACCGGGCGATGGGACGAGCTGTCCTGGCCGACGCCGCCGCGAAGGCGACGCCCACCACACCGTTGGCACTGCTGGTGTTCGAGCCGCGGCGCGCGGACGACACCTATCGGTTCGAACTGCTGCTCAAGCTCTGGCCGGCCGGGATCTCGCTGAACCTCGGGTACGGCGAGGGCCACGGCACGCCGTTCACCTGGAACGTCACCCCGTGGGAGTGATGACCGCGTTCACCACGTACCGGCCGTCCTGCTTCTCGACGGGCAGGCGGAACTCCGCACGTGTGCCGTCGCGCGTGTATTCGATGACGACGGCACCGTCACGGTAGACGCCGCGTTCGATCTGCGCGGACTGGAAGTGCCCCACGGTCGACTTGGCGACGTCCTCGCCGCCGATCGCCAGCAACGGCTCCAACTTGTGGAAGTCGTGCGCGCGCAACGCATTCGTCACTTCCACGGCGAGCTCGTCCGGCGATTCCCTTCCCGGCGCCGGCCAGAAAGTGATGAGCACGACCACCATCAGCAACCAGCCCGCGGCGAAGACCGCGATCCAGAACCGCGGGTTGGTCAGTTGGCGGTGCACGTCAGGGAGTTCCGCTGATCAGCACGAACACGGTGGTGATCCAGCAGAGCAGGAACGCGAGGATCCAGAAGCGGATGTTGGTGAGGAGTCTGGTCATGACAGGGCCCTTCTACAACGAACAACGCGAGCGAAACCGGGACTAGAGCCAGCGATTCCGGCGCAATATTCGGTAGAGGGTCAGGCACGCCACGAGGATCAGGCTGATCACCACCGGGTACCCGTACTTCATCTTGAGCTCCGGCATGAACTCGAAGTTCATGCCGTAGATACCGGCGATCATCGTCGGCACCGAGATGATCGCCACCCAGGCGGTGATCTTGCGCATGTCGGTGTTCTGCTGCAGCGTGATCTTCGCGAGCGTCGCGTCGACCAGCGTGGTCAGCAGCTCGTCGAACGCCGTGACGCGCTCGGAGACCTCGGTGAGGTGGTCGTCGACGTCGCGGAAGAACGCCCGCACCTGCTCGGGGATGAGCGGGGTGTAGCCCTCTGCCAAGCGGCGCAACGGGTTCGCGAGCGGCATCACCGCGCGCCGCAGTTCCACCACCTCGCGCTTGAACATGTAGATCTGCTCCGCGCTCACCTCGGTGCGCGGCGCGAAGACCCGCTCCTCCATGCGGTCGATGTCGTCCTCGATGTGGTCGGTGACCTCGAGGTAGTTGTCGACGACCTGGTCGGCGATCGCGTGCATCACCGCTGCGGGGCCGATCTCCAGCCGCTCGGGATCGGCTTCGAGGACGTGGCGCAGCTTGGAGAGCCCGGAGTGGTTGCCGTGCCGCACGGTGATGACGAAGTCCTTGCCGAGGAACACCATGATCTCGCCGGACTCGACGATCTCGTTGGCGGTGTCGGGGGACTCGTTGGTCACGTAGCGGACGGTCTTGAAGACCATGAAGAGCGTGTTGTCGTACCGCTCGAGCTTCGGGCGCTGGTGCGCGTGGACCGCGTCCTCCACCGCCAGCTCGTGCAGGCCGAAGGTGTCCGCGATGCCCTGGATCTGCTCGGCGTCGGGTTCGTGCAGTCCGATCCAGACGAACCCGTCCTTGCGCTTGCGCACCTCTTTGACGGCGTCGGTGTGCGTCCAGCGACCGGGCAAACGCTTGCCGTCGACGTAGACCGCGCAGTCGACCACGTAGTGGGACAACGGCACGGAGATGTGCGGCGTCGGGCGCTGCTGGGAGCCGCGGCCGCGAATCGAGGGCAGGCTGGGCATGGTGAGTTCCTCCAGGTACACACGCCGGCGTGGAAGTGCTGAAGCACGACGGGCGTCCTGACCAGGTGAAACTCGGACGTTCTAGATGGATCTAGAAAGCCGCCACGGTGAGGACGCGCTTGGTACTGGCAGGGTGGGGGTCCTTGCTCATTTAGGGGTCCTCACCTCCTCGGGGCGAAGGTCACTGGTGGTGGAAATCCTCACACACCGGTTGCCGAGGGTACTCCCTCTCTGTTCAGACTGTCTCCCCACCTGAGACAGATCTCGATCACACGTAGTTGGAGGCGCGGTGCAGTTCGGTCGGTACTACGAGGAGTTCGAGGTCGGAGCGGTCTACAAGCACTGGCCGGGCAAGACGGTCACGGAGTACGACGACCACCTGTTCTGCCTGCTCACGATGAATCACCACCCGCTCCACATGGACGTGAACTACGCGGAGAAGACGACGGACTTCGGCAAGAACGTCGTCGTCGGCAACTACATCTACTCGTTGCTGCTGGGCATGTCCGTGCCCGACGTCTCCGGCAAGGCGATCGCCAACCTGGAGATCGAGTCGCTGCGGCACGTGAAGCCGACGTTCCACGGTGACACGATCTACGGTGAGACGGAGGTGCTCGACAAGACGCCGTCGAAGTCCAAGGACGACCGGGGCGTGGTCTACGTCGAGACGCGTGGTTACAAGCAGGACGGCACCGTCGTGTGCATCTTCCGGCGCAAGGTCATGGTGCCGAAGAAGTCCTACGGTGACGCACGCGGCGGCGAGCAGCCCGGGCGCCCTGAACCCAAGGAGTGACGTGACTTCTCTGGATCTGGCACAGCAGCGCCTGCGTGCGTTCGCGGCGGAGGCGGCGGGAATCTCGCCGCTCTACGAACACCTCGCGTCGCGTGCTGCCGAGGATCCGGAGATCGCCGATCTGCTGACCGCCGCCAGCGAGGACAACGCCACGGGCGAGCTCCTGCTGGCGGCGGCGCATCGGCTCGTGCAGGCCGAGCCGTTCCATCAGCTCTCGAACTACTACCCGTCGCTCGGCGGGACCTACGGCGCGGACGAGAGCACCTGGCCGTTGTTCCGCGACTTCCTGCTGGAGCGAGGCGATCGCGTGCGGGCTCTGGTGAGCTCGCAGGTGATCCAGACCAACGAGGTGCGGCGCGCCGCCCTGCTCTACCCGGCCGTCGCCGCGGCGGCGAAGCAGGCGAGCGGGCCGATCGGGCTCGTGGAGGCCGCGACGACCGCCGGCCTGCTGCTCGGTCTCGACCAGTACTCGTACCGCTACCAGACCCGGGAGGCCGGCCAGCTCGTCGCCGGGCCCGCCAAGGCCGCGCTGGGCCTGCACTGCGCGCTGGAGCTTGCGCCTGGCGCGGTGCTGCCGAAGCTGCCCAAGACGGTCAAGGTGGCCGCGAAGGCGGGCATCGGCGTGGCACCCGCCGATCTGGCGGATGAGGACGCGTACGCCTGGCTGGAGGCGTGTGTGTGGGCGGACCAACCGGAGCGGCTGCGGCTGTTCGGGGTGGCGTGCGGGGTGCTCCGCAAGAACCCGCCCCGGCTGGTGGCCGGTGACCCGGTCGCGGACCTCGCGAAAGCGGTCGAGCAGATCGACGCGCCGCTCGTGGTCATCTCGAGCGGCTCGGGACTCGACCTCGTGCCCGCCTTGTCCGCTTTGGACAGGCCTGTCTGGTGGGCTGCGCACGAGGACGGTGAGCTGCGGCTCATCCGTGTGCGTGACTCGGACGTCGAGAGGACCACTCTTGCGACCACCGAGGCCCACGGGCAACGTCTCGTTTGGCGCTGAACGCCCTCCCCGATCGCGTGAACCCTGATCAGGCCCTGGGCAGGCAGTTCCAGTCGGAAAGCGCTTGCAGGAGACCGTCCGCGGTCGGAAGTGTGGCCAACATCGCACTGTCCGCCCAGGTGACATCCGATGCGTCGTCGCCCGCCCGGAGCACACCTGACGTGACCTGGCATTCGTAGTCGAAGATCAAGAAAACCCCGTTCGGGGCCGGACGCTCGACGCTGCCGACGAGTCGGCCGACGGTGACGGAGAGTCCTGTTTCTTCGACGACTTCCCTCGTCACGGCAGCCTCGTCCGTCTCTTCAGGCTCCACGCGTCCTCCTGGTATTGACCACAGGCCTTCACCTGGAGGATTGGCTCGTCGCACGAGCAGTAGTCGCCCGTTCGAGTCATGCACGATGGCACCGACACAACGGATCGTGCGCTCGCTGCTGCCCGTCACGAACACGAAGCGTAGTCACCCCGGAACGGCGGTGCAGTCCGCTACCCCGGCTGCGGTACAAATCTCCCAAGGCGCTGAATCGTGCTGTACAACGGTCACGAACGGCGCCAAACGGGTGCGGAACGCGGACGGGGTGGACACCGTGAACCTGAAGAAGATCCTCACTTTCGCCGGAATCGCCTTGCTGCTGTTCTTTCTCATCGCGGAGCCCCAGCAGGCGGCACAGCTGGTGCAGAACATCCTCAACTCGCTGCGAACTGCGGCTGAGGCCCTGATCACCTTCGTGCGACAATTGTTCTAGTTCACCCGTGCACTGCGGGCGGGCAGGGACAGGCACTGGCTGGTACCAGGAAGGGCTGGTAGCGCATGTTCGCACCACGTGATCCAGACGACTACCTGCTGTCGAGCGAGCGTCGGGTCATCCGGGTGCGCAGGCACTGGTCCTACCTGATCTGGGACGTGCTCGAAGCAGCGGCATTGCTCGCGGGCTTCATGATGATCTCGTACCTGCTCCCCAGCAACGCGGGTGTGATCCAGAACGTCCTGTGGTACGGCGGGTTGCTCGTGCTGCTGCGGCTCGCCTACTTCATCATCGAGTGGTGGGTCGAGCGCATCGTCGTCACCGACAAGCGGTTCATGCTGACCTCGGGCGTCTTCGAGACCAAGGTCGCGATGATGCCCATCAGCAAGGTCACCGACCTCACCTATGAGCGGACCGTGGGCGGGCGCATGCTCGGTTACGGCACGCTGATCGTGGAGTCGGCCGGTCAGATCCAGGCGCTGAACCGCCTGGAGTACCTGCCGGATCCCGAAGAGGTGTACGACGCCATTTCGGAGCTGACCTTCGGCGACAAGAAGGCACAGGCCGAGCGCTTCTCGATGATCAAGGCACAGCGGGCCGCGCGCGGGAAGAAGATGGTCCCGTAGCGGAGTCCGTCGGGCACGTCGTCCACACTGGACGACGTGGTCATCGATCTGCACACCCATTCGTCCGAGTCCGACGGCACCGACAGCCCTGCCGAACTGGTGAAGGCGGCGGCGCTAGCCGGACTCGACGCGGTGGCGATCACCGACCACGACACGGCCGCCGGGTGGGCCGAGGCCGCGGCCGCGCTGCCTCCTGGTCTGCGTCTCGTGCGCGGAGCCGAGCTGTCGTGCGCGTCGCCTGACGGGTACGGCCGCACGATCACCGTGCACCTGCTGGCCTATCTGTACGACCCGACGCACGCCGCGTTGATGGCCGAGCAGTCCCGGCTGCGCGAGGCGCGGCGGTACCGGCTGCAGAAGATGGCCGAGATGATGCGGGCCGACGGCTTCCCGATCGACCCTGACGACCTGATGTCGCGGCTGCCTGCCGACGCGCCGGCCGGTCGGCCGCACCTGGCGCAGGCGTTGATCCGCGCCGGAGTGGTGACGTCCGTCGACGAGGCGTTCGCGACCTACCTGACCGGTGGGCGCTACTACGTGGGCCGTACGGACACACCCGTCGAGCGCGCGATCGAGATGATCACCGAGGCCGGCGGCGTGACGGTGCTGGCGCACCCCTTCGCGCGGTCCCGCGGCCCGATCGTGACCGCTGACGTCGTGCGTTCGCTGGCTTCGGCCGGTCTGGCCGGTCTCGAGGTGGACCACCCGGACCACGACGCCGCCACCCGTGCCTCGCTGCGCTCGCTGGCTTCGTCGCTGGACCTGATCGTCACCGGGTCGAGTGACTACCACGGCACGAACAAGACGGTGCGGCTCGGCGCGGAGACGACGGCCCCGGAGATGCTGGATGCTCTGGCCGAGCGGGCGACGGGCGCCAAGATCCTCGTGGGTTAGGCGGGTGCGATGTTCAACGTGCGGCTGTTCATCGAGGCCACGATCACGCTGCTGGTGATCATGGACCCGCCGGGCACGGTGCCGGTGTTCCTGGGCCTGGTCGGCCGCAAGTCGCGGGACCAGCGCAAGCGGGCGGCGCGGCAGGGCGTGCTGGTGTCGTTCCTGGTGATCACGCTGTTCGCGGTGGCGGGCAACTCGATCCTGGCGTACATGCACATCGGCATCCCAGCCCTGCAGGGCGCGGGCGGGCTGCTGCTGTTGCTGATCGCGCTGGACCTGCTGACCGGCAAGGGCGCCACCCAGCACCCCGAGGTCGAGGACGTGAACATCGCACTGGTGCCGTTGGGAACGCCGCTGCTGGCCGGCCCCGGTGCCATCGCCGCGACGATCGTGTTCGTGCGTCAGGCGGACGGCGCTTTGGGGTCTTATCTGGCTTTGGCCGCGGCGATCGTGGCCGTGCACCTCGTGCTGCTGGGGACGCTGCGGTCCGCCGGCCTGCTGATCAAGGTGTTCAAGGAGAGCGGGATCCTGCTGATGGCCAAGATCGCCGGTCTGCTGCTGGCCGCGATCGCCGTGCAGCTGGTCGCGTCCTCGGTGCAGGGCTTCATCTCCGGCGCTTAGCGCTCGATGTGCGCCTTGTCCTCGTCGATGATGATCGGGCGCTCGATCAGGCTCGGGTTCGCGACCATGTGCGCGATCCACTTGGCGCGGTCGTGTTCGAGGAGCTCGGGGTACGCGGGTTCCTTGGTGCGCGCGATCTCCCAGGGCTCCTTGCCCAGGAGCTCGAGGACGCGGTCGAGCTCCTCGGCGGTGGGGGCGTCGTCGAGGTAGCGGCGCTCGGTGTACTCGATGCCCTCGTCGTCGAGGCGTTGCTTGGCGGCGCGGCTCTTGGAGCAGCGCGGGTTGTGCCAGATCTCCATGCCGTGAAATGTAGCGAGTTCGCTTCGGCCGGACGGCCGACTTGAAGGCGAACCCGACGCCATCTGCGGAGCAGGGGCCATCAGAAACTGTCAGGGGTGCTGAGTAACTTGGTCGGGGTGGAACAACTCGGCTTCGACTTCGGCACCGCGGCACCCCGCCGGCTCGTGCGCGTGACGCCCGCGAAGCTCGCGACGTGGACGGACTGCCCGCGCCGCTACCGCATGACGTACCTCGACCGCCCCACCCCACCCCGCGGCGGCGCCTGGGCGCACAACACTCTGGGCGCGGTGGTGCACAACGCCCTGAAGGCGCTCTTCGACCTGCCGGCCGACCGCCGCACACCGGACCAGGCCGTCGCGCTGGTGAACCGGCAGTGGAAGTCCGAGGGCTTCCGCGACGTCGACCAGGCCGCCGAGTACCGGGCACGCGCCGGTCGCTGGGTGCACGACTACGTGGCGTCGCTCGACGTGGACTTCGAACCGCTCGGCGTGGAGCGCTGGGTGTCCTCGCCGACCGAGCGCATCGTGGCCGAGGGCCGGGTCGACCGCATCGACCACCGCGACGGCGAACTGGTGATCGTCGACTACAAGACCGGCCGTCACGTCCTGACCTCGGACGACGCCCGAGGCTCGCAGGCCCTGGCCCTCTACGCCCTGGCCGCCCGCCGAACGCTGCGCAAACCGTGCCGTCGCGTCGAGCTGCACCACCTGCCCTCGGGATCGGTCGCGGTGTGGGAGCACACGGAGGAGTCGCTGGCGCGGCACGTCCGGCGCGCGGAGGAGGCGGCGGACGAGATCGACCTGGCCACGGAGACGCTGAAGGCGGGCGGCGACCAGGAAATCTTGTTCCCGCCGGTCACGGGGCGGCAGTGCCAGTGGTGCGACTTCCGGCGCAGCTGTCCTGAGGGGCAGGCGGCGGCTCCGGCGATCGAGCCTTGGGCGCTGTTGGCTCCCTAGGTGCTGGCGGTGCCTGCGTCACGGGTGTTGGCGGCGGTGCGGACCTCACCGCTTCGGGCTGCACGGCGGTGGTTGCTGGGGCGTTGCGCGGTGCTCCGACCCTCGAGCCGCCGTCCCCAGGCGCCCCGTAGGGTGGCTGGGTGGACGTGAAAGCAGCAAAGCGGCCGTCGCGGACCTACGGAATCCTGCGCGCCGTGAGCGGTGTGCTCGCGGTGGGCATGGTGCTGCTCGCGCTGGGGAACATCGGCGTCCAGTTCTACGCGAACTCCCGCGACCTGCCGGGGCCCGGCACTCTCTCGGTCACCGCGCACGTCGTGGCGGCGTTGCTCGTCATCGCGGGGCAGATCGTGGCCGACCGGTACGCGGACTGGAAGGCGCCGGTGGCCTCTCTGGCGGTGCTGGCGGTGGCCGGGGCGACGCTGTGGACCTTCTGGTGGGCCTAAGCCGTGGCGGCGTCGCAGCGGATCAGGCCGTTGCGCAGCGCCGCCATCAGTGCCTGGGCGCGGCTCGAGGCGCCGAGCTTTTCGTAGAGGCGTGACACGTAGGTCTTGGCGGTCGACGGCGACACGTACAAGGTACGGGCGATGGCGGGGATCGACACGCCGTCGCGCAGCAGCATCAGTTCGCGTTCCCGCGGCGACAGCGCCAGGCGGGCGGCGGTGGACTGGCGGCGGGCCATCGCCAGGGCCAGGCCTGCCGCTGTGAACGACGAGGCCGCTACGGCCGCGTGGCGGATGGCGCACAGGATTTCTTCCATCGGGGCGGCCTTGCCCACGAAGGCCGAGACGCCTGTCTCCATGGCGCGGAACAGGACGTCGTCCTCGCCCTGTGCGGTCAGGACCACGATGCCGAGCGTCGGGTAGCGGTCGCGCAGTTCGCGGGCCGTCGGCGTCGGGGAGGCCCACGGCCACGGTGACGACGTCCGGTGAGGCACCGCACGCCGACAGCATGCTGTTGCCGTAGAACCCGCAGACCTGGCCCACAGCGGACACGCCGTCCTTGGCGTTCTCGTTGGCGTAGTGGTTCGCCTTGGTGACCAAGCAGGTCGAGGCGCCGGTCGCACATCCGCGGGCGACGGCGAGCGCACCCGCGTCGGCACCGTTCTGCAGCTCGGCGCGTTCCTGGTAGACCATGCCGACGTCGATGACGATCGCGCCCATGCCGAGCAGGACACCGAAGCCGAGCAGGATGCCGATCAGCACGCCGAGCGCTCCCCGGTCGTCACCCCTCAGCTTTCGCATGGCATGACTCCCTTGGTGCTCGACAGGATCAAGTCGCCGCCGCCGATTAGCGCGGCGAGCCCGCCCACCGGCGTGATGAACGTGAACGTGTGCGTGGCCTCGACAGTGGCGCTGCTGCCTGGCGACGGCGTGGCCGGGCACGCGGTGACGGTGATACCGACCCCGGTGGTGCACAGCGGTTTCGACTTCCTGTGGCACCTGCCCGTCGTGCTCGTCGTCGCCGGCCTCTGCGCCGGTCTGGGGTTTCCGTCCACACGGGACGGACTGGTTGAGGGGGTACGAGCATGACGAAGTTCTCCGGGGGCAAGACGCTGGCGGTCGTGGCCGTCGCGGGTGGCGCGATCCTCGCGTCCATCGCGCCGGTCATGGCCGACGTGAGCGCGGAGTCGCCTTCGGTCGCGGCGATCAGAGTCGAGTCGCCGGCCAAGATCAAGGCGCTCGGCGCGGCGGTCGAGATCCAGGTCACGTACGCGTGCCCGAAGGGCTCGCAGGCGTCGCTGAACCTGAACGTCAGCCAGACCGTGATCGGCGGTGTGGCCAACGGCGGCGCTTACAAGAGCAGCATCAACTGCACCGGTGCGTTCGAGACGATCACGATGAACGTCGCGGCGCAGAACAGGGCCTTCCGGTGGGGCACCGCGTTCGTCGCGGCCAACATCAACGGCTACCCGCCGAGCTACAGCGCGAGCGACGAGCGCGTGATCGACTTCCGCTTCTGAGGCAGGGTTTCAGTCGTTCCGACGGCTGAAACCGCTCACGAGCTCAGCCACGCTCGCCACGTCGGCAGCAGCGTGGCCATGAGCTCGTGTGGTGCCTCGGTGTTCGGCGAGTGCATCACGCCGGGCAGCACCGCGAAGTCCGCGTCCAGCCGCTCAGCCATGTCGCGCTGAGCGGCTGGGCTCCACGCGTCGTCCGCGTCACCGCACACCACCAGCGCCGGGATGCCCGACGACCGCAGCGCGCGGGACAGCTTCGCGACCTGGTCCGGTTCGTAGCGCAGCCCGTTGCCCATGCCGAGCAACGCCGCCGCCGGCGACTTGAGGAACCTGGTGCGGTAGAAGTCCTTCAGCTCCTGCGGCAGCGCGACCCACGCCGGGTTCTGCGACGACCGCAGCTCGTTCAGCCGTTGAGTGCCCTCGACACCCTGCTCGTTCAGCACGTGCTCGCCGACCTCCAGCACCGTGCGGCGCTCACCGGCCGGCAGCTCGGACGGGCCGGACGACATCAGCGTCAGACCGGCGATCGGCGCGCCCGCGAACACCGCGGCCCGTGACACCAGGCCGCCGTAGGAGTGGCCGAGCAGCAGCACGCGGCGGCCGTCGGCGGCGACCTTCTCGATCAGCTCGGCGATCACCGACCCCAGCGGGCCGGGACGGTAGAGCGCCTCGTCGTCAGGGCCCGGCGAGTCCTGCTGGCCGGGCAGGTCGATCGCGAGGACCTCGAAACCCGCGTCCGCGATCGGGTCGATCATCGGCGCGAAGTCCTCTTTGGAACCCGTGTAGCCCGGCACGAGCAGTGCCGTCGTGCGCAGCGCGTCGTCGCCCACCGCGGGCGCGCGCAGCGCCGCGATCGTGCCGTAGCGGCCCGGGAGGTCGACGCGTTGCGCCCGGTGCGGGCTGATCTGCGAGTACACGAGGGAACTATCCCAGCGCGACCAGGGTTCCGCCACGCTGCTCGAGCACGATGCGACCGGCTGTGGCGAGTTGCACAGGGCCGGTGTGGCCCTCGCGGTTCACCCGGATCGTGCCCACGACCTCACCGGTGGCCTGCTCGTACACCCGCAGGCCGTCCTTCACCGGGATGATCGCGCGGCCCGCGAGCGTCGTGCCGGCACCGAGCGTGCCCTCCGCCGTCCACAGTGGAGTGAGCGTGTCCTGCGAGAGGGCGATCGTCCTGGACCCGGTGAACCAGAAGACGTTCGTCTTGGTGGCGAACGCGCGCGTCACGTGGTTCGGCGGGTCGACGAAGTCCGCGGCGGGCACGTCGATCGGCGTCTCGGCGACCTGGTTGCCGCTCTCGGCGTCGAACACGACGAGGCGGCCGGGGTTCGGCACCGCCACCGCGACGAGCTTGTCCGTGACGGCAACGACCTGTGCGTTCTTGCTCCCGGTCAGAACGCTGGCGAACACCTTCGGCTCGTCGGACTTGTCCGGGTTCGGCTTGATCACCGAGACCCGGTCGGAGCTGTCGTCGGGGCAGCGCTCGATCAACCCGAACTTGCCCGACGTCACCGCCACCGAGCCGTACGTGCAGCCGGCGCGCGGCTGCTTGTTCGGGTTCACGATCGCGCGCAGGGTGCCGTACTCGAGCGAGCGCACCAGGTCGTCGCGGCGGTAGACCTCCATGAACTTCGACCCGGTGGTGATCAGGTGCGAGCCCTCGTTGAGCAGGGCCGTGCCCGGTTCCGCGTCGCCGTTGCGCTGCGCCCGCCGCTCCCCGGTGACGCCGTCCAGCGAGGTGAGCTCAGAGCAGTTGGTGCCCTTGGAGTACAGGGCCATCGCGCGCGCCCACGCCGTGCTGACCACGCACAGCGGCAGGTCGCGCTTGTACGTCCACCGGATGTCACCGGTCAGCGGGTCGCGCCCGTTGACCTCGCCGCCGTCACCGGTGACGACGGTCGACGGCTTCTCCTCGCCCGTCTCCTTCACCGGGGTCTGCACGACCACGGGTGACTGCGTCGCGCCGCTCTTCGCGCGCCACACCTCGGCGAGCGACGGCGGTAGCGCCACGACCTCGGGCAGTGGCTCCCACGCCGAGGGCCCGGTGATCGACGTCGTGGCCCGCGCATCACTGAACGCCCAGGTCAGCAGGGCTGCGACGATCGAAACCACGGCGATCAGCGCGACCGCGACGAAGTCGGCGCGGGTGCGCCACGACCGGGCGGGCGGGCGTTCCTCGACGGGCCCCGGACCGGACGCGGTCTCGTTGGCGGGCTCGTCGAGGACGTCCTCGATGTCGGTGACGTCGGAACCGGTGGACGACATGTGATCAGTCTGCCGAAGGAGCGGCCTGTTCGGCAGAGCTTCGGCGACGACGGCGCCTGCGCGGCTTGTCCGATGCGGTCTTGTCCCCGGTCTCGGGCGCCGCGGTCTCCGCGGGCTGACCCTCGACCGGCACGCCGCCACGGCTGCGCGTCCGCGACCGGGTGCGCTTCGGCCTGGTCTCCTCGCTCGCCTCCGGAGCCGCCTGCTCGGCGCCGCCGCGGGTGGAGCCGGTACGACGACGGCGCTTGCGCTTGCCGTTGTCGAGCTTCTCCTCCTCCTCAGCGTCCAGACCGGCGCGGGTGCGGTGGCTGAGCGGCAGCCTGCCCGTGGAGCCGGACGGGATGCCCAGGTCCTCGAACAGGTGGTCCGAGGTGGAGTAGGTCTCGAGCGGCTCGGGCTGACCCAGGTTGAGCAGTTCGTTGACGGACTGCCAGCGCGTCGTCTCGTCCCAGTCGACGAACGTGACGGCGACACCCTCGCGCCCGGCCCGGCCGGTGCGGCCGATGCGGTGCACGTAGGTTTTCTCGTCCTCGGGGCACTGGTAGTTGATGACGTGCGTCACGTCGTCGATGTCGATGCCGCGTGCCGCGACGTCCGTGGCCACCAGCACGTCGACCTTGCCGCTGCGGAACGCCCGCAGCGCCTGCTCGCGCGCGCCCTGGCCGAGGTCACCGTGCACGGCGGCCGCGGCGAACCCGCGTTCGGTCAGGTCGTCGGCGATCTTCTGCGCGGTCCGCTTCGTGCGCGCGAAGATCATCGACAGGCCGCGGTCACGTGCCTGCAGCACGCGGGCCAGCATCTCCGGCTTGTCGAGCGAGTGCGCCCGGTAGACGAACTGCTTGGTGCGCTCGTGCGTGGCGCCGGCGTCGTTCTCCTCGGCGCGGATGTGCGTCGGCTGGTTCAGGAACGTGCGGGCCAGCGTGATGATCGGGCCCGGCATGGTCGCGCTGAACAGCATGGTCTGGCGCTGGTCGGGAACCATCGTCAGGATGCGCTCGATGTCGGGCAGGAAGCCCAGGTCGAGCATCTCGTCGGCCTCGTCCAGCACCAGCATGCGGACCTTGCCGAGCACCAGGTGGCGCTGTTCGGCCAGGTCGAGCAGGCGGCCGGGCGTGCCGATGACGACGTCGACGCCCTTGCGGAGCTGCGCGATCTGCCGCTCGTACGGGATGCCGCCGTAGATGGCGGCGACCTTCACACCCAGGTGCTTCGACGCGTCGGTGAGGTCGTGCGAGACCTGGAGACACAGCTCACGGGTGGGGACGACCACAAGCGCCTGCGGGGTGCCATCTCCGGGCGTGTCGAGCCGGTGCAGCAGCGGCACGCCGAACCCGAGGGTCTTGCCGGTGCCGGTGCGCGCCTGGCCGATGAGGTCGTCGCCGGACAGCGCGATGGGGAGCGTCAGCTCCTGGATGGCGAAGGTGCGTTCGATGCCTGCTTCACCGAGTGCCTTGACGATCTCGTCACGCACTCCGAGCTCGGCGAACGTCGGGGAGTCGGTGCGCACCGGGGCGTTGGCCAGCAGCGGGTGCGACGGGTCTTCTTCGGGAACGCCGACCTCGCTGTGCTCCAGTGCGATCGGGTCCAGATGTGCTTCTACTTCAGCGGTCAGGGTGATCAGCCTCTCTCGTACCAAGCGCGTACGAGCCCTGGCCGGGCCTCTCGACCGCGCTTCGGATCAGCTGCGGGAAAGGTGTACGCGCACCATTTCATGCGCCGCGCAGCGGTTCGTCACACTCGTCACGCCGGGCGTCCGCATCCATTCTACCTGGCAGGACCCAATTGACCACTAGAGTTCGTCGTCATGGGTGTTGCGGAGGGTGTTGTCGATCTTCTCGGAGCGCTCGCATATGGCGAGCTCTCGGCCTTCGACCGGATGACGGAGGACTCGCGCACGGCGCCGACATTGGCGGGACGCGCGGCGTTGGCGCAGATGGCCGCCGCGGAGATCGGTCACTTCACGCTGTTGCAGAAGTACCTGGCCGCCGAGGGTGTCGCCGTCGAGGACGCGATGGCGCCGTTCGTGAAGGGCTTCGACGCCTTCCACGAGTCGACCAGCCCCAAGTCGTGGCTCGAGTCGCTCGTGAAGGCGTACGTGGGCGACGGCCTCGCCGCCGACTTCTACCGCGAGGTGGCGGAGTGGCTGGACGAGCCGACCCGCGAACTGGTGCTCGCCGTGCTCGCCGACACAGGTCACTCGGCGTTCGCTGAGCGCGAAGTCCTGGCCGCCGTGGAGTCGGATCCGCGCGTCCGCGACCGCCTCGCGCTGTGGGGCCGCCGGCTGCTCGGCGAGGCGTTGACGCAGGCCCAGTACGTGGTGGCGGAGCGGGACGGCCTCTCCGAGCTCATCGTGCGGGGCTCTGGAGACCTCGCCGGGATCGGTCAGCTGTTCCGCCGGCTCCAGCAGTCGCACGCGCGGCGCATGACGCAGCTGGGTCTGGGCTAGGTAGGCTCGCGATCAGATTTTCTCTTTGAGCACGGAGGTCAGCGTGGAGGTCAGGATCGGCGTCGCGGACAGCCCGCGGGAACTCGTCGTGACCAGTGAGCTCAACCCGTCCGAGGTCGAGACTCTGGTGGCGGACGCGGTGTCCGGCAAGTCCAGCGTGCTGTCGCTGGTGGACGCCAAGGGTACGAGGTTTGTCGTGCCCGCTGGCCGCGTCGCGTACGTGGAGATCGGCCCGCAGGACTCGCGCAAGGTCGGTTTCGGCGCCTGAAGTTCTTGAACGAAAAAAGCCCCGGTCGCTCCGACCGGGGCTTTTTCTAGTGATCAGCTGGTTCTTCGATCTTGTACGGCGGGGTCGAGATGCCGCCGACCCGGTAGCGGCCCCACGGGTCGGGGTCGGTCAGCGTGCCCTCCGCCTGGCCGGTGGGGGTGCGCAGCAGCGCGGTCCGCGCACCACCCTCGACGCGGCTCGTGACCTCGTCGTTCTTCTTCACGCGGCCGTACCAGTGGTAGCGGCCGTCGATGGGCTGGAAATAGCCCCGCAGCTCGACGCTCACCGCGACTTCTTCCTCGCCGAAAACGAGGGTGGCTTCGCCCGTGTAACCCTCTTCGTCGTGCTCGCTCATCAGTCCACCAATCGCAGCGGGGTGAGTGGCTTTGCCGGGTCTGCCTGGACACCCGCCGAGCGCAGCAGCCCGTCGATGGCGTGCCAGATGATCGTGGCGAGGTAGTCGCTGAGGTTCTCGCGGGACATGGTCTGGCGGTCGAGCCACCAGTCGCCCGCGTTCTGCACCATGCCGACGAGCGCGTGCGCCCACGGCTCGGCGCCGCCGGAGTCCATGTCGAACGCGCGCAGGTAGTCGCCGAGGATCCGGGCCAGGGTCGTCGCGATGAGGTTCTTGTCCTCCTGCACGACGTCCTTCTCGACCGGGCGGTCCACAAAGGACCCCTTCACCACGAACCGGTAGAGGTTCGGGTTCTCCTCGATCACCGACAGGTAGGCGTCGACGATCCGTTCGATGCGCGCGCGGATCGGCCCGTCGGCGGCGAGTGCGGGGCCCATCCGGTCCATCAGCAGCTCGGTGGCCCGCTGTCCGACTGCCAGGTACAGGTCGGACTTGTCGGTGAAGTGCCGGTAGAGCACGGGCTTGCTGACGCCCGCCTCCGCGGCGACGTCCTCCATGCCGACGTCCGGGCCCTTCTTGGCCACGGCGGCGATCGTGGCCTCCACGAACTCCGCCCTGCGCTGCTCGCGATGCCCCTTCCAGCGTTCGCGTCGCGCGTCCGGCCCCTTGACAGTGCGTGCCATGTGACGCATGCTACCAGAAGTAACCGTTACCTCAAGTAACACTTACCGGGGAGGGCAACCGATGAGGCTCGCCGATCGGGAGAAGACAGCGGAGAGGCTGCTGAAGTCGTCCGCCGAGAAGTTCTACGACCCCGAGGTGGACATCGACTGGTCCGCGCCTCTGGTCGACGGGCTCTTCTACATCCCTGAACAGCGGATTTCGCTGTACGGCACGCCTTTGTACGAGTCGCTGACTCCCGAGCAGCGCATCGAGCTCTCGAAGCACGAGCTGGCGTCGATCGCGTCCGTCGGCCTGTGGTTCGAGCTGCTGCTCATGCAGATGCTGGTCAAGGTCGTCTACAACACCGACCCGACCTCCCGGCACGCCCAGTACGCGCTGACCGAGGTGGCCGACGAGTGCCGCCACTCGACGATGTTCGCGCGCCTGGTCGAACGCATCGACTGCCCGCCGTACGGGCCCACGCGGCACACCCACCGCCTGGGCAAGCTGCTGCCGACCATCGGCTACGGCCCGGCGATGTACGGCTCGATCCTGGTCGCCGAGGAGATCCTCGACCGCCTGCAGCGCGAGGCGATGAACGACGAGACGATCCAGCCGATCGTGCGGATGGTGAACCGCATCCACGTGCTGGAGGAGGCCCGCCACGTGCGGTTCGCGCGAGAGGAGCTGCTCCGCGGGATGTCGTCGTTGAAGGGCTACGAGCTGCCGTACCAGAAGTGGCTGATCGGGTACGTGTCGATGATGATCACGCGCACGATCATCAACCCGGCCGTCTACGCCGCCGTCGGCCTCGACGTGCGCGAGGCTCGCCGCCAGGCGCTGGCCAACCCGCGGTTCCAGGAGACCATTCGCTGGTCGGGGGAACGGATCATGTCGTTCCTGGACGAAGCCGGACTTGTGGGAAGGCCGGGGATGCGCTCATGGCGTCGCTCGTTCTTGATCGGCTGAACGTCGTCACGTCGGAGTCTTCGCCCTCCGACGTGACCGCTGTTCTGCTGCACGGCTGGACCATGGACCTCACGACGTGGGACCGCGTCGCAGCCGCGTTGCCGGGCCGCGTGGTCCGCTACGACGTCCGCGGCCACGGTCTCTCGACCGGCAGCGCCCTGACCCTGTCCGAACTGGCCGACGACCTGGCCGCGGTCCTGGACGAGTACGTCCCGACCGGGCGCATCGTGCTGGCCGGCCACTCGCTGGGCGGCATGACGATCATGGCGCTGGCCGAGCAGCGCCCCGAGTTGTTCTCGCGCGTCACGGGGGTGGCCCTGGTGGCCACGTCGTGCGGGGACCTGCCCCGGCTGAGCGGTGTGGAGCGGCTCGCCGGGCGATGGCTGGTCAGGCGGCCGAAGGTCGGGTTCGGCCGCTTGATCACGCCTGGCCTGCGCGTGACGTTCGGGCGTGGGGCGCGCTGGGCCGACGTGCGTGCCGCGGCGGCGATGGCCGGGGCGACGACGGGTGAGGCGTTCGTCGGACTCCGGGAGGAGCTGACCAGGCACCAGCGGCGGGAAGCGCTCTCGGTGCTCTCGTCGATCCCGACCGTCGTCATGGCCGGGTCGTGGGACGTGCTGACGCCGATGCGGCACTCGCGGGCGATCGCGGACGCGTTGCCGTCAGCGGAGTTCGTGATCTATCCGAAGGCGGGGCACATGCTGCCGTTCGAACGCTCGGAGGACGTGGCGAGACGAATCGCCGCGCTGATGTGAAGAAGGGGCCCGCGCCGCGGGCCCCTTCTCTCAGTGCTGGAGCGGGAAGCCGCCACCGATGCCGCGCCACGCCAGGTTGGAGATCAGCGCGACCGCGTCCTCCTTCGGCACCCGCCGGTTGTCCGCGAGCCACGACCGCGCGGTGACCTGCGAGAGCCCCACAAGGCCGACCGCCAGCAGGCGGGCCCGCTCCGGGTCAAGGCCGGCGTCCGCCGTGATGGTCTCGGTGATCGCGTCGACGGAGTCGGTGGTCGCGCGCTCGACGGCCTGCTGCACGGCGGGCTCGGAGCGCAGGTCGGACTCGAACACCATGCGGAAGGCCTGGCCCTCGCCGTCCACGAAGTCGTAGAAGGCGGCCACGGCGGCACGCACGCGCAGCTTGTTGTCCGTCGTCGAGCCGATGGCGGTGCGGACACGGCCGACCAGCTCGTCCACATGGGACTCGAGCAGCGCCATGTACAGCTCGAGCTTGCCGGGGAAGTGCTGGTAGAGCACCGGCTTGGACACGCCAGCGCGCTCGGCGATCTCGTCCATCGCCGCGGCGTGGTAGCCGTTGGCGACGAACACGTCCTGCGCCGCTGCCAGCAGTTGCGCGCGGCGGGCGGTGCGCGGCAGTCGAACGCCCCTGCCTGCGGGTGCGCTCTGCGCCGTCTCCGTCATGGTGCCTCCAGCACGTGTCATCTGCCGTCGGAGAGGGGTTGCCTGACCGAGGCGTGAGCGCAACCTTACTCGCTGGTAGCCCACATCCGGGAACCATCTCCGCCTTCTTTCCCGCATCCTGGTCTGGTGAGCGCCCTGATCCCCGCCCCGCTGTCCACGGTCGAGCTGCCGCCGCTGGACACGTCGCAGCCGCCGTGGCCAGGTGAGTTTCACCAGGTCGATGACCATGAGGTACACGTCAGGGTCACCAGGGGGAACGGGCCGCCCGCCGTCTTCGTGCACGGGCTGGGCGGGTCCGCGACCAACTGGACGGACCTCGCCGCCCAGCTCAGGGAACATGTCAACGGGTACTCGATCGACCTGCCGGGGTTCGGGCGGTCGGAGCCGATTCCCGGCTATGACTTCAGTCTTCCGACGCACGCGCGCACGGTGATCAAGTACCTCGAGACGTTCGGCGAGCCAGTGCACCTGTTCGGCAACTCGATGGGTGGCGCGATCTCCCTCATCGTCGCCGCGACCAGGCCGGACCTCGTCAGGACGCTCACCCTGGTGAGCCCGGCCGTGCCCGACTTCAGGCCGCGCCTGGACCGCATGTCGGACCCGCGGATGGCGCTCGCGTTCCTGCCGATCGTCGGGTCCAGGGTGCGCCGCGAGCTCGCCAAGCTGAGCGCGCACGAGCGCACGAGGCAGATGCTCGAACTGTGCTTCGCCGACCCGAGCGTGGTGCCCGACCACCGCATCGAGGAGTCGATCAGGGAGAACGAGGAGCGCGCCCGGCAGAAGTGGGCCGGGCACGCGCTCAACCGCAGCACGTTCGGGCTGATGCAGACCTGGCTCATGCCGGGCCCGAAGTCGCTCTGGCGCTTCCTCCCGCTGGTCAAGGCGCCCACGCTGGTTTTGTGGGGCGAGAACGACAGGCTCGTCAGCGTGCGGAAGGGGCCGCGCACGGCCCGTCTGCTGCCGAGGGGACGACTGCTGGTGCTCCCGAAGACCGGGCACGTGGCCCAGATGGAGCGGCCCGCCACCGTGGCGAGGGCCGTCCTGGGCATGTGGGAGGCGGTGGACCGACACACATGGTGACGAACAACGGCCATACGGGGGGTGTGGGACCCTGGGCAACGTGAATCGCGCCCCCGAGCGAGGACCTTCTGCTCCGCCCTCTGACCGCTACCGTCGTGGCGCGCGCCGGACCAGCGCGGAGCCGCTCGCGGCAGCCTGGGAGCCGGAGGGCACCGCGCAGCACAGACGGCCCCGCAAGCGCGGGGCCAAGAAGCTCGTCGCCAACTACGGATGGCGGATCTACGCCATCCCGGTGCTGCTCGTGCTGACGGCGCTGGTCGTGCTCGACACGGTGCAGCCGAAGTCGCCCGCGGCTGGTGGCAGTGCGGGCAACCCCACCGACGTGGTCACCACCACACCGGAGCCGCCCGCGTCCGAGGTGCAGGCGCCGAAGCCGAAGCTCGACGTGCCCACCGCCGAACTGCCCGCGGGGCCCGCGTTCTCGGAGGACGGCGTCGGCACGTTCAAAGCCGTCCCCGGCAGCGGCGCGAGGGTCGGCGAGGCGAACGCGCAGAAGTTCCGCAAGTACGCGATCGCCATCGAGGACGGCGTGAAGCCCGCCGACTACAACGACGACGCGGCCGCGTTCGGGCGCACGATCGACGGCTTCCTGTCCGACCCCCGCGGCTGGATCGGCACGAAGCAAGTGGCCTTCCAGCGGGTCGAGGCGAACCAGAACCCGGACTTCACCATCATCCTGGCCAGCACGAAGACCTCGCACACGATCTGCGGCAAGGAGATCCCGTTCGAGACCTCCTGCTGGGACTTCCCCACCAAGCGGGTGATCATCAACGTCGCCCGCTGGGTGCGCGGCGCGATGGTCTACGGGCCCGACCTCTCCGGCTACCGGACCTACGTGATCAACCACGAGGTCGGCCACGCGCTGGGCAACAACCACGCGGCGTGCCCGGAGAACGGTGCTCCCGCGCCCGTGATGATGCAGCAGACGTTCGGCGTCGCGAACAACTTCGTCTCCCAGCTCAACGCCGGGCAGGACGTGGTTCCCGCCGACGGCAAGGTCTGCACGCCGAACCCGTTTCCCGCTGGCTGAGACGGCTTTCCAACGAGGAAGAGTCCAGGCAGGGTAGATGTTGTCTCGGATACAGAGGCATGCAGTCCGTCGAGGAGGAGCAAATGGCGCTTCCGCCGCTCGTTGAGCCAGCCGCGGAGCTGACCAAGGAAGAAGTCGCGCGGTACAGCCGGCACCTGATCATCCCGGATGTCGGGGTGGACGGGCAGAAGAGGCTGAAGAACGCGAAGGTCCTCGTCGTCGGCGCGGGCGGCCTGGGCAGCCCGGCACTGCTGTACCTGGCCGCGGCCGGGGTCGGCACGCTCGGCGTCGTCGACTTCGACGTCGTGGACGAGTCGAACCTGCAGCGTCAGGTGATCCACGGCCAGTCCGACGTCGGCCGCCCGAAGGCCGAGTCCGCGCGCGACTCCGTCGCCGAGATCAACCCGTTCGTCAAGGTCGTGCTGCACCAGACGCATCTCAACTCCGAGAACGCGCTGGACATCTTCCGCGACTACGACCTGATCCTCGACGGCACCGACAACTTCGCCACGCGGTACCTGGTGAACGACGCCGCGGTGCTGCTGGGCAAGCCGTACGTCTGGGGTTCGATCTTCCGGTTCGAGGGCCAGGTCAGCGTCTTCTGGGAGGACGCGCCGAACGGCCAGGGCCTGAACTACCGCGACCTCTACCCGGAGCCGCCGCCTCCCGGCATGGTCCCCTCCTGCGCGGAGGGCGGCGTGCTGGGCGTGCTGTGCGCGTCCATCGGGTCGATCATGGTCACCGAGGCGATCAAGCTGCTCACCGGCATCGGTGACCCGCTGCTGGGCCGCCTGATGGTCTACGACGCGCTGGAGATGACCTACCGGACGATCAAGATCCGCAAGGACCCGGAGTCGCCGAAGATCACCGAGCTGATCGACTACGAGGCGTTCTGCGGTGTCGTGTCCACGGACGCGCAGCAGGCGGCCGCGGGCAACACGATCACGCCGCTCGAGCTCAAGCACAAGCAGGAGTCCGGCGAGGACTTCCTGCTGGTGGACGTCCGCGAGCCGCACGAGTACGAGATCGTGAAGATCCCGGGCTCGGTGCTGATCCCGAAGGACCGGATCCTGTCCGGCGAGGCGTTCTCCGAGCTGCCGCAGGACAAGCCGCTGGTGCTGCACTGCAAGTCCGGTGCTCGTTCGGCGGAGGCGCTCGCGGCGCTGCACAAGGCGGGCTTCAAGGACGCCGTGCACGTCGGTGGTGGCGTGCTGGCCTGGGCTCGCGAAGTCGACCCGTCGCTGCCCACGTACTGATGGCTTGATGGCGTCTGCAAGTACCACCAACGGCCCAGTTGGTGGTACTTGCAGACGCTCCAACCACTGGGCCAAGTGGGTGGTGGCGCGAATCACGGCGTGTCGCGTTCCGCCAACCGGGTGGTCTGAGCAGGTAGCGTGCCCGACCGTGACCCGCACCCCCGAACCGCCCCCAGCGCACGTGCGTGCGGCGTTCGGGGCACGTGACGCCGAGCCGGAGCTCATCGACGGCGGCCCCGCCTGGCGCTGCGGCGACGCCACGATCCGTCCGGCGCCCAAGCCGGCGGAGGCGACCTGGATCGCCAAGACCCTCGACGGCTTGGACGTGCCGAACCTGCGCATCGGCAGACCGTTGAGATCCACCGACGGTCGTTTTGTCGTCGGCGGCTGGTCCGCCACCAAGTTCCTCGCCGGTCGGGCCGAGGCACGTCACGACGAGGTCATCGCCGTCGCCCAGCGCCTGCACCAGGCCACGGCCGAGCTGCCCAAGCCCCGCTTCCTGGAAGCACGGACCGACGTGTTCGCCGTCGCCGACCGCCTGGCGTGGGGCGAGGAGGACGTGCCGCTCGAGGCCGACCTCGGCGGCAGGCTGTTCGAGCTGCTCAAGGAAACGCAGAAGCCGCTCAACCTCAGGTCCCAGGTCGTGCACGGCGACCTCTTCGGCAACGTGCTGTTCGCCGGCAACGCCCCGCCCGCCGTCATCGACTTCACCGCGTACTGGCGGCCCGCCGAGTGGGCCGCCGCCGTGGTCGCCGTGGACGCCGTCGCGTGGGGTGGCGCGGACCACGGCCTGTTCAAGCGGTGGAGCCACCTGAGCGAGTGGACGCAGGTGCTGGTGCGCGCGACCCTGTTCCGGCTCGCCGTGCACGCGCTGCACCCGTTGTCAACATCACAGTCCTTTGCGGGCTTGGAACGAGCTGCTCACCAGGTCACCGCACTGCTGTGAGCGGGCCAATTTCCAGGTTCGAAACATTGCGGAGCATCGGGTTAACAGGGGCTTCTTAGCGTCAGCGGGGTGACCCATTGCCCCTACTGCGCGCTGCAGTGCTCCATGAGCGTCATCGACGGCCAGGTGGCCCCTGGTCCCGGTGGGCTGTGCCAGAAGGGCTGGACGGCGGGGGAGTTGCTGCGCCATCCAGGCCGCCTCACCACACCGCTGATTCACGGCGAGCCCGCCTCGTGGGACGAGGCCCTGGACTTCGTCGCGTCCCGGATCAAGGAGTTCGAGCCGGACGAGGTCGCTGTGTTCGGCGGCGGCGGTCTGACCAACGAGAAGGCGTATCTGCTCGGCAAGTTCGCGCGGGTCGCGCTGAAGACCTCGCAGATCGACTACAACGGCCGGTTCTGCATGTCGTCGGCCGCCGCGGCGGGCAACAAGGCGTTCGGGCTGGACCGCGGCATGCCGTTCCCGCTGACCGATCTGCGGTCCGCCGACACGGTGCTGCTGGCCGGGTCCAACCCGGCCGAGACGATGCCGCCGTTCCTGCGCCACATCGAGGGCGCGCGGCTGATCGTCATCGACCCGCGCCGCACCCCGACCGCCGAGCGCGCGACGTTGCACCTGCAGCCCGCGCCGGGCACGGATCTGGCGCTGGCGCTGGGACTGCTGCACACCGCGGTCATCGAGGGCGTGCTCGACAAGGAGTACATCTCTTCTCGCACCAGCGGTTTCGACGAGGCCTGGCGCATCGCCGCACAGTGGTGGCCGGAGCACACCGAGCGCGTCACGGGTGTCTCCGCCGCTGACCAGCGCGCCGCCGTGCACATGCTGGCCGGGCGGTCGTACATCCTGACCGGCCGCGGCACCGAGCAGCACGCGTCCGGCACCGACAACGTCTCCGCGTGGATCAACCTGGCGCTGGCCCTGGGTCTGCCCGGCCGGGTGGGTTCCGGTTACGGCTGCCTGACCGGGCAGGGCAACGGCCAGGGCGGCCGCGAGCACGGGCAGAAGGCCGACCAGCTGCCCGGTTACCGCAAGCTCGACGACCCCGAGGCGCGCCGCTACATCATGGACGTCTGGGGTGTCGACTGGCTGCCGGGGCCGGGGCGCAGCGCGTACGAGCTGCTCAACGCCGACGACCTCAAGGCGATGCTGGTGTTCGGCAGCAACCCCGTGGTGTCGGCGCCGCGCGCGTCCGGCGTCGCCGATCGTCTTCGCGCACTGGACCTGCTGGTGGTGGCGGACTTCGTGATGTCGGAGACCGCCGCGATGGCCGACGTCGTGTTCCCGGTCACGCAGTGGGCGGAGGAAGACGGCACGATGACCAACCTCGAAGGCCGGATCATCAGGCGCCGCAAGGCACTCGACCCGCCTGCCGGGGTGCGCAGCGACCTGCACCTCATCCACGGACTGGCCGCGCGCCTCGGCTGCGCGGAGAAGTTCCTGACCGAGCCGAAGGAAGTCTTCGAGGAGCTGCGCAGGGCGTCCGCCGGCGGTCCCGCCGACTACTCCGGCGTCACCTACGAGCGGCTCGACGCCGAGCAGCTGCACTGGCCGGTGCCGTCCGTCGAACATCCCGGCACGCCAAGGCTCTTCCTCGACCGGTTCGCGCATCCGGACGGTCTCGCGCGGTTCATCCCGGTCGACCACAGGGGTCCGGCGGAACCGCCGGACGACGAGTTCCCGTTGCAGGCCACCACCGGGCGGGTCCTGCAGCACTACCAGTCGGGTGCGCAGACGCGGCGGATCGGCGAGCTGATGAAGGCGGTTCCCGAGATGTACGTGGAAATGCACCCGGACACGGCTTCGCGCGCCGGCCTCGCCTCCGGTGAGCCCGCGCACGTCGTGTCCAGGCGGGGAACGGTGACGGCGACCGTGCGGTGCGTGGCGAGCATGCGCGCCGACGCGGTGTTCCTGCCGTTCCACTTCCCCGGTGACGGGCGGGCGAACCTGCTCACCAACCCCGCGCTCGATCCCACGAGCCGGATGCCCGAGTTCAAGGTCTGCGCGGTGCGATTGGAGCGGGCATGCGACGAATCGTGATCGTTGGCTACGGAATGGCAGGCGCGCGGCTCGCGGACGAGCTGCGGCGTCGTGACCAGGACATCTCCATCACCATCATCGGCGCGGAGCCGCACGCCGCGTACAACCGCGTGCTGCTCTCGACCGTGGTCGCCGGGACCATGACACCGGAGTCGACCAGGCTGCACGACGACAGGTGGGCGGACGAGCACGACATCGACCTGCGGCTGGGGCAGGAGGTGCTGGAGATCGACCGCGCCTCGCGGACGGTGACTCTGGCCGAGGCCGAGCCCATTCCCTACGACGCCCTCGTCCTGGCCACCGGCAGCACCCCCTGGGTTCCTCCGGCAGAAGGTCTCGTCGAGGACGGCAAGCTCGCGTCCGGTGTCGTGGCGTTCCGCACTCTCGACGACTGCGCCGAGATCGAGGCGAAGGCCCAGAAGGGCATGCCCGTCGTCGTCCTCGGCGGCGGTCTGCTGGGCATCGAAGCCGCTCGTGGCCTGGCCGGACGCGGCTGCCTCGTCACCGTCGTCCACCCGGTCGGCCACCTCATGGAACGCCAGCTCGACCCCGGTGCGGGCGGTGTGCTCGCCAGGACGCTGGGCCAGCTCGGCATCGAGTTCCGCCTCAACGCGCTCGCCGCCAAGTACCTCCCCGGCGACGGGTTGGTCCTCGACGACGGCAGCCACGTTCCCGCGGAGCTCGTCGTCGTTTCCGCCGGTGTCCGCGCCGAAACCTCGTTGGCCGTCAAGGCGGGCCTGGAGGTCGACCGCGGCATCGTCGTCGACGACGTGTTGCGCACCAACGACCCGCGCATCCACGCGATCGGCGACTGCGCCCAGCACCCCGGCACGGTCTCCGGCCTCGTGCAACCGGCCTGGGACCAGGCAGCGGTGCTCGCGGATCGCCTGACGGGCGCCAATCCGGCCGCGCGCTACCGCGGCACTTCCGTTGTGACGCGGTTGAAAGCACGTGACGTGGATCTCGCCGCACTGGGCGATGTGCACACCGACGTGGACTGTCCGGACTCGGAAGTCCTGTGCTTCCAGGAACCATCCCGCGGTCGTTACGCGAAGCTCGTCCTGCGGGACGACCGGGTGGCGGGCGCGATCGTCCTGGGCGCACCGGATGCGGCCGCCACGATCACCCAGCTCTACGACCGCGGCATCCCCGCGCCGACGGACCGGCTGGCGTTGTTGCTGGGACGTGCGCTGCCCGCGGAGGCGGCGAGCCCGGCGGACCTGCCGTCCAGCGCGGTGATCTGCCGTTGCAACACCGTCTCCAAGGGACAGATCGTGTCGGCCTGGCGTGCGGGCGCGGAGACGTTGCCACAGCTCGCCGAAGCGACACGGGCGACCACGGGCTGTGGTGGTTGCAAGGACGCTGTGTGCGGGTTGCTCGACTGGCTCGGGGCCTCACAACCGGCCTCGGCGTGATGTGCGGCGGAGTTGCCTTCGCCGTCATCGGCCAGAACCCCTTGGTAATGCGGGTTTCTTAGCTTTTTCGGCAGTCGCCGAACCCCTGGAGGACATTCATGCGGAGCTGGATCGAGCACTGGGAACCCGAGAACGCCGAGTTCTGGGAGTCGAAGGGCAAGCGGATCGCCCGCAAGAACCTGGCGTTGTCCATCTTCGCGGAGAACCTCGGGTTCAGCGTCTGGGTGCTGATGAGCATCGTCGTGGTGAGCCTCGGCTCGGTGGGCTTCAACTTCAGCGTCGGCCAGCAGTTCTGGTTGCTGATCGTGCCCAACCTGGTGGGTGCGATCCTGCGGGTGCCCTACACGTTCGCGGTGCCGCGCTTCGGCGGGCGGCTGTGGACGACGATCAGCGCCGGGTTGCTGCTGATCCCGTGCACGATGCTGGCCTACGCGGTGACCACGCCCGGCACGCCGTACTGGTTCTTCCTGCTCACCTCGGCCGCGATGGGTCTTGGTGGCGGCAACTTCTCGTCGTCGATGGCGAACATCTCGTTCTTCTACCCGGAGGGCAAGAAGGGCCTGGCGCTCGGCATGAACGCCGCCGGTGGCAACCTCGGCGTCGCCATCACGCAGCTCATCGTGCCGGTCATCATCACCATCGGCACCGGGATCAACCTCGCCTACGCGGCGCTGATCTGGATGCCGTTCATCGTCCTCGCGACCGCCTTCGCGTGGTTCTTCATGGACAGCCTCACCCAGGCCAAGCCGGACGGGCAGTCGTACAAGCTGGCGATGTCGAACAAGCACACGTGGGTGATGTCGTTCCTGTACATCGGCACGTTCGGCTCGTTCATCGGGTACTCGTTCGCGTTCCCGTCGCTGATCAAGATCAGCTTCGTGGACTACAAGGGCTGGGTGGCGCTCGCGTTCCTCGGCGCGCTGATCGGCTCGATCGCCCGTCCGGCCGGCGGGTGGCTGGCGGACCGGATCGGTGGCGCCAAGGTCACGCTCGCCACGTTCATCGGGCTCGGTGTGGGCACGATCGGCGTCATGACCAGCGTGGACATGAAGAGCTTCCCGCTGTTCTTCACCTCGTTCATCGCGCTGTTCATCCTGGCGGGCGTCGGCAACGGCTCGACGTACCGGATGATCCCGGCGATCTTCAAGACGCAGGCGGACGACGACAAGTCGGCCAAGCGCCAGGCCGCCGCCGTCGTCGGCATCGCGGGCGCGATCGGTGCGGCCGGTGGTGTGCTGGTGAACCTCGTCTTCAAGTTCTCGCTCGAGGGTTCGAAGACGCTGACGCCCGCGCTGACCGCCATTCTCGTCTTCTACGCGCTGTGCCTCGGCACGACGTGGTGGTTCTACTTGAGGCGCAACGTGTTCGCGACGCGGCCGTCGCTCGCCTACGCCGGCGTGTGACGCACATCGCGCTGATCTGCGGAGAGAGTTTCCTTTAACACCCGCGAAATGTTGCGGACCTTGGGATGACACGCCGCCCGGTGAGCATACCGGTCGGAAGGAGGGATGCCCGATGACTCAGACCCTGGTCGTGATCGGTAACGGCATGGTCGGCCACCGGCTCGTTGAGATCCTCCGCGACTCGTCCTGGCGGATCGTGGTGTTCGGCGAGGAATCGCGCCCTGCCTATGACCGAGTCGCGCTGTCGTCCTATGTGGACACGTGGAACTCCGCCGATCTGGAGCTGACGCCGCTGTCCGGCTGCGAGCTCCGCCTCGGTGAGAAGGCCGTCTCGGTCGACCGGGAGCGCCGCGTGGTGACGGGCGCTTCCGGTGTCGAGGTGCAGTACGACGCGCTGGTGCTGGCCACCGGCTCGGTGCCGTTCGTTCCGCCGGTGCCCGGTCGTGATCTGCCCGGTTGCCACGTCTACCGGACGATCGACGACCTGGACGACATCCGGGCGACCGTCCAGGCCGCTGACCGGCCCGGACGGCACTCCGGCATGGTGCTCGGCGGTGGCCTGCTCGGGCTGGAGGCGGCCAACGCGCTGCGCGGCATGGGCGTCTCGCCGCACGTAGTGGAGCTGGCGCCGCGGTTGATGCCGATCCAGGTCGACGAGGGCGGTGCCGGGCTGCTGAAGCGGCTGGTCGAGAAGCTCGACCTGACCGTGCACACCGGTACCTCGGCCTCGTCCATCGAACGCGACGGCTCGCGGTTGATCGCCAAGCTGGCCAACGGGGTCGAGCTCGACCTCGACGTGGTGGTGTTCAGTGCCGGCATCCGGCCGCGCACCGACCTCGACCTGGGCCTCGAGCTGGGGCCGCGCGGCGGCTACCTGGTCGACGCCGCCTGCCGCACCGCTGACCCGCACGTGTTCGCGATCGGTGAGTGCGCTGCCGTCGAGGGCGTGGCGTACGGACTTGTGGCTCCTGGCTACGCGATGGCCGAGGTCGTCGCCGACCAGCTGCACGGCGGCGCGAAGACGTTCCCCGGTGCGGACCTCTCCACCAAGCTGAAGTTGCTCGGTGTGGACGTGGCGTCGTTCGGTGACGCGCACGCGCAGACCGAGGGTGCGCTGGAAGTCGTCGTCAACAACGCGGTCGCCGGGACCTACAGCAAGCTCGTCGTGTCGGACGACGCCAAGACGTTGCTGGGCGGCGTTCTCGTCGGCGACGCTTCCGCCTACCCGTCGCTGCGGCCGTTGGTGGGCAAGGAAGTTCCGGCGGCGTTGCTGCAGCCGGGCGGGGCCGTCGACGTCGAGATGCCCGCGGATGCGCAGGTCTGCTCGTGCCACGCGGTGACCAAGCAGACGATCACCGACGCGATCCAGTCCGGTGTCGCGTGCGACGTGGCCGAGCTCAAGGCGTGCACCAAGGCAGGTACGGGCTGCGGCTCGTGCGTGCCGATGCTGAAGAAGCTGCTGACCGACTGCGGTGTCGAGCAGTCCAAGGCGTTGTGCGAGCACTTCACGTACTCGCGGGCGGAGCTCTTCGAGATCGTCCGGGCGACTCGCGTCACGACGTTCACGGCGCTGGTCGAGAAGCACGGCACCGGTCGTGGTTGCGACGTCTGCAAGCCCGCCGTGGCGTCGATCCTCGCGTCGCTGAACAACGGGCACATCCTGGGCGAGGCACAGGCCCCGTTGCAGGACACCAACGACAGGTTCCTGGCGAACCTGCAGCGCAACGGCACGTACTCGGTCGTGCCGCGCATCCCCGGCGGCGAGATCACGCCGGAGAAGCTGATCGTCATCGGCGAGGTGGCCCGCGACTTCGGCCTCTACACCAAGATCACAGGTGGCCAGCGCATCGACCTGTTCGGCGCGACCGTCGACCAGCTGCCGGAGATCTGGCGCCGCCTGGTGGACGCGGGCTTCGAGTCGGGCCACGCGTACGGCAAGGCGTTGCGCACCGTGAAGTCCTGCGTCGGCACGACCTGGTGCCGCTACGGCGTCCAGGACTCCGTCGGTCTCGCCATCGAGCTGGAGCTGCGCTACCGCGGCCTGCGTTCGCCGCACAAGCTCAAGTCGGCCGTCTCCGGTTGTGCGCGTGAGTGCGCGGAGGCACGCGGCAAGGACTTCGGCGTCATCGCCACCGAGAACGGCTGGAACCTCTACGTCGGCGGCAACGGCGGCTTCACGCCTCGCCACGCCGACCTGCTCGTGTCCGATGTGGACACCGAGACGCTGATCAAGGTGATCGACCGGTTCCTGATGTTCTACATCCGCACCGCCGACCGCCTGCAGCGCACCTCGGCGTGGCTGGAAGGGCTCGACGGCGGGCTCGACCACCTGCGCGAGGTCATCGTCGACGACAAGCTCGGCATCTGCGACGAGCTGGAAGCCGCGATGGCCGCGCACGTCCACGACTACGCCGACGAGTGGCGAGGTGTGCTGGAGGACCCGGAGAAGCTCGCGCGGTTCACGTCGTTCGTGAACGCGCCCGGCACACCCGACCCCACGATCTCGTTCCGCGCTGAGCGCGGTCAGCGCGTCCCCGTCCAGCTCGGAATTCCGGAGGTCGTCAGGTGACCGTTGTCTGTGACTTCAACGTTCTGCGTCCCGAGACCGGTGTGGCCGCTCTGCTGCCCGACGGATCGCAGGTGGCGGTGTTCCTGACCGCCGACGGTTCCTTGCACGCGTTGGACAACATCGACCCGTTCAGCGGCGCCGCGGTGCTCTCCCGCGGCATCGTGGGCGACCGCGGCGGCGTCCCCGTCGTGGTGTCGCCGGTCTACAAGCAGGCCTTCGAGCTGGCGACCGGAAAGTGCCTCGACGAGCCCGCCGTCTCTGTCGCGGTGCACCCGGTGCGAGTGCGTGACGGCGTCGTGGAGCTGACATGAACGCGCCGCTGGCGGGCTTCACCATCGGGGTAACCGCTGCCCGCCGCGCCGACGAGCTCATCGCGCTGCTGGAACGCAAGGGCGCGTCCGTCGTGCACGGGCCCGCCTTGCGGATAGTGCCTCTGCCGGACGACACCACCCTGCACGCCGCGACGCGGGAACTGGTGTCGTCACCGGTCGACGTCGTCGTCGCCACCACCGCGATCGGGTTCCGCGGGTGGTTCGAAGCCGCCGAGGGGTGGGGACTGGCCAGTCGACTGCACCGCGCTCTGGAAGGCGCCGTGGTGCTGCCACGGGGCCCGAAGGCCAAGGGTGCGGTGCGGGCGGCCGGCCTGGTCGAGACCTGGTCCCCCACGTCGGAGTCGAACGCCGAGCTGCTGCAGTACCTGCTGCGGCTGGGCGTGTCCGGCAAGCGGGTCGCCATCCAGCTGCACGGCGAACCCTTGCCGGACTTCGTGAACACGCTGCGGGCCGCCGGTGCCGAGGTCGTCGAGATCCCGGTCTACCGGTGGGAGCCGCCCGCCGACATGGGGCCGTTGCAGCGGTTGATCGAGGCGGTGCTGGCCGGACAGGTCGATGCGCTGACGTTCACCAGCGCGCCTGCCGCGGCTTCGGTGTTGCGCACTGCCGGGCCGCGGTACGCGGATCTGGTTTCCGCGTTGCGCCGGGACGTGCTCGTGGTCGGCGTCGGCGCCATCACCGCCGGCCCGTTGGTGGCCGCCGGGATTCCGGTGGTGCAGCCGGCTCGCTCCCGGATCGGTTCGATGGTTCGCGAGCTGGCCGTCGAGTTGCCGTCGCGTGCCACTCGGTTGCGGATCGCGTCCCGTGACATGGAGATGCGGGCGCAGGCGGTGGTGATCGACGGGGAGCTTCGGCCGGTGGCGCCGGCTCCGATGGCCGTGTTGCGGACGCTCGTGGCTGCTCGGGGCAGGGTGGTCTCCCGGCAGGACCTGTTGGCCGCCTTGCCTTCTGGCGGTGAGGAGCACGCGGTCGAGACGGCGATCGGGCGGTTGCGGACGGCGCTGGGGTCGCCGCAGATGGTGTGCACGGTCGTGAAGCGTGGTTACCGGCTAGCGATGGAGCCCGCATGAAGCTTGTTCTTGCCTTCCACGGCACTCGTGATCCGCGAGGCGCCGTGGTGTGCGAAGAGATCGCGGATCTGGTGCGGCCGCAGGTTGATGTGCCCGTGGAGGTCGCATACGCCGATGTCCGTCAGCCCGATGTCCGGTCGGTTGTGGACGGCCCGGCTGTGGTGGTTCCCGCGTTTCTGGCTGCCGGGTACCACGTCCGGGTCGACATCCCCGAACAGATCGGGAACCGGCCGGACGTGGTGCTGACCTCACCGCTCGGCGTGGACGCGGTGCCGGCGGTGCGGGACCGGTTGCGGGAAGCAGGTTTCCGCCGCGGCGACGCATTGGTGCTCGCCGCGGCGGGTTCGTCGGACGCTCGGGCGCTGGCGGACGTTCGTCGGGCTGCGGCTCTGCTCGGCGCTTCCGCTGTCGGGTACGTGGCTACCGCGACGCCCCGCGTGCCCGACGTCGTTGCCGGGCTGCGGGGGCGCCGCGTGGCCGTTGCCTCGTGGCTCCTGGCACCAGGGACGTTCCACGGGTCGCTCGCCGACTGCGGCGCGGACGTCGTGTCCGAACCGATCGGGGCGCATCCTCTTGTGGTCGATGTGTTGTTGCGCAAGTACTACGCGGCTCGGGCGGTGTTGCTGCAATCAGCATGAGGCTTGGGTGAACCGGCCTCAATGGAACTGTTCCACCGGGTGGTTTGACAGGGTTTGAGGCTTGGTGGGGACCGGGCGTGCGGGGCCGGCGGGTGCGTACGCGCTCACGCGGCGGACCCGTCCGGCTCAGCTTCGCCATCACGGTTGAAGGGCGCCTCGCCTACCAGAGGCCGGGTGCTTCCTCCTTGCGCGCGTCCTCCCACCGGTACTCGCGCAGGTTGACCTTGCCGTCCAGGTTCGGCACGCCCTCCTCGTGCAGCATCTGCAGCTGCGTCTCACGGAGGTGCGGCGCACAGGTGCCGTCCGCCTTCAGGACGCGTTGCCACGGCAGGTCGTGACCGTCCTCGTTGAGGATGCGGCCGACCAGCCGTGGCGACGGCGCCTTGGCGAGATCTGCGATGTCGCCGTAGGTGGCGACGCGTCCGCGGGGGATGGCCTTGATGATGTCGCGGACTCGCTCGTGGATCTCTTCGTCCATCCCCTGAGTTTAGTCAGAGGCTCTTGGACCAGGCGGCGACTGCGGAGTGGTAGTCGGGGGCGTTCGGGGCGTAGTTGATGGAGTGGCCGTAGCCGTTGAGGATGAAGGTGTCGAGGCGGGGGACCGACGGGAAGAACTGGCGCTCGTCGGCCTTCAGGGCGGCTGGGGACGAGCAGTCGCTGCCCATCAGGGGGAAGTTGTTGCCGCAGAAGTGGGTGTCGTTGCCAAGGGCGATCATCACCGGGACGTTGATCTTGCGGGAGATCGGGATGATGACGGTGTTCAGGAGGATCGTGTCGACCGCCTCGGTGGCGGAGAAGACGTCCTTGGTGGACTCGTCGAACGAGATCGCGCCGGAGACCAGCGGGCCCGGCTTGTGGAACGAGTTGTAGCGGGTGTCCGGCATCGTCGTGAGGTAACCGAGGTCCAGGCCCGCCGGGACCATGTTGGCCAGCACCGGGACGACGGTGATGTAGTTCATCTTGTGCGTGAAGCCGGTGACGAGGACGCCGTCCACGTCGCGGTAGGTGCCTGCCTCGATCATGGCCATCGCCGAGCCGATGGAGTGGCCCCCGACGATGACCTTTTCGAAGCGGGGCTTCAGGGTTTTGATGACCTGGTGGACCGCGTTCGCCTGGGCCGAGGCGGTGACCAGGGCGCTCAGCGGCTTGGAGCTCTTGCCGGTGCCCAGGCGGTCCACGGCGAGGGTGGCGATGCCCGCCTTGTTCTGGGCGCGGGTGTAGGAGCGGGAGTTGGGCTCGTACCCGATGTCCCAGTACGAGTTGTCGTAGGTGCCGCCGGGGATGAGCACCTGCACGGTCTTCGCGCCCTGCGGGGTGCAAAGCCTGCCGTACATCCTTTCCAGCATCGGCACCAGCGGGGTCAGGCCGATGTTGACGGTGGTGTGGACGTCCTCGCACGTCACGGCGGCTGAAGCGGGTGTGGGGGCCAGCAGTGTTCCGGTGGCGAGCAGAGCCGCGACGCACAACCGGCGGAAACGCATGGTGGAACGACCTCCAACTAGTTGCGGGGGACAGCCTTCATCAGCAGGCCGTTTGGGTACGGGGCGGACGTGAACTTCACGCGCGCCGGACGGGTGGGGGTGAGACGCCAGTTCGCCGCGATGGTCGCGAGGGTGATGACGATCTCGGTGTGGGCGAAGGTGTTGCCGAGGCACTGTCGGTTGCCGCCGCCGAACGGGATGAACGCTCCGCGCGGGAGTCCCGAGGCGAAGGAAGGTGTCCAGCGGTCCGGGCTGAAGCGCCACGGTTCGGTGAAGTAGCGCTGGTCGTGGTGCAGGGCGTGCGGGCTGACGATCACCTCGGCGCCCGCGGGGAGGTGGACGTCGCCCAGCTGGACGTCGACCAGCGCTCGGCGCATCACGAACCAGATCGGGTACATCCGCAGGGTCTCCTGCACGATCTGCTCGGTGTAGGTCAGGGAGGCCACGTCGGCGAACGTCACGGGGCGGCCGCCCAGCACGGAGTCGACCTCGGCGTGCAGCCGTCGTTCGATCTCGGGGTTGCGGCCCACCTCGTAGAGCGCCCAGGCCAGTGCGATCGCGGTGGTCTCGATGCCCGCGGTCAGCAGGGTCAGGACCTCGTCGTAGGTCTGCTGGTCGGTCATGCCGGCCAACAGCAGCATCGAAAGCATGTCGCCGCGGTCCACGCCGTCGGCGCGCCAGCTCTCGATCACCTGCAGCACAACGGCTTTCATGCGGGCGATGGCCGCGTCGAATTCTCGGTTACCTGGAATCGGGAGCTTTTCGACGAACGACGGGGACAGCGCCCGGATCATGCCCTGCTGGATGACGGTGAAGATCGACCGGCGGACCTCCTCGACGGCCGGCTCGCCGATCTCCGTCGAGAAGAGCGCCTCGCCGACGATGGTGACCGCGAGCTCCTGCATGTCGTTCTCGATGACGCGGACCTCGCCGGGCTGCCACCGCGCAACCAGCGAAGCAGCGGCACGAGCCATCGTCGAGGCATAGGTTTCCATCCGTTCCCGATGGAACGCCGGCTGCATCAACCGGCGCTGTCGCAGGTGGAACTCGCCGTTCGACAGCAGCAGGCCCGTTCCCAGGTACGGCTGGAACTTGTCGAACATCGCGCCCTTGCGGAACTTCGCCCCCTGGGCGACGAGAACCTCGTGGGTCAGCGCGGGATCGGTGACGAAGTAGGCGTGCAAGGGGCCCAGGTCGAGGCGCACCACATCGCCGTGCTCGTGCAGCGCGTCGGTGAACTTGGCACGCTGGGTGAGCATTGCCGGTGTGTGCCCGAGTAACGGCCAGCGGCGCGGAGCCACCGGGACGGGCATCCAGACTCCCAGGAGTTGGGCCGAATGGGGACGGACCACCCTAGGAGCCGTTTGGAGGAAGACGACAGTGCCTGAACGGGTGGTTCCGCATCACTCTGATGGTTCAGCGCGCAAGCCGCACGGGTGACTAAGCTCGTGCGTCTCCCTCGAACCGCCACGAACCTAAGAGGTGTTTCCCGTGGCAGAGCCCCAGAACTGGGTTCCGCTCGGCATCGACACGAACGTGCCGAGCATGGCCCGCGTCTACGACTACATCCTCGGCGGCGCCCACAACTTCGCCGCCGACCGGCAGGTCGGTTCCCAGATCGAGAAGCTGGTCCCCGGCCTGCCTAGCGTCGCCAGACTCAACCGGCGGTTCCTCGGCCGCGCGGTGAACTTCCTGATGGACCAGGGGATTCGCCAGTTCCTCGACATCGGCTCCGGCATCCCGACCGTCGCCAACGTGCACGAGGTGGCCCAGGAACGCGACCCCGCGGCGCGCATCGTCTACGTCGACAAGGACCCCGTCGCCGTCGCGCACAGTCAGTTGATGCTGTCCGACAACGAAAATGCCGCGATCGTCCAGGCCGACATGCGCGATCCCGAAGCCGTGCTGTCGAGTTCCGAGGTCGGCCGCCTGCTGAACTTCGACGAGCCGATCGGCCTGCTGATGCTGCTGATGCTGCACTGGGTGCCGGACGAGGACGACCCGCAGAAGCTCGTCGCCACGTACCGCGACGCGCTGCCCGCCGGCAGCTTCATCGTGATGACCCACGTCGCCAAGGACCAGATCGGTGAGAACGTCGGCGAGGCCGCCGAGGTGGTGAACCGCAGCAAGAGCGCGGACCAGATGTACATGCGCACGCACGCGCAGGTCAACGCGCTGTTCGACGGGTTCGAGCTGGTCGAGCCCGGCCTGGTCGGCTGCGGCGAGTGGCGGCCGGACGGACCTGGTGACATCGCGGACGACGCGAGCATGAACATGTTCTTGTACGCTGGTGTCGGTCGTAAGGACTGAAACCACCCGGTAGTGTCGGAGGTTCACTCTGTCGGCGCAGTAGGCGTCGACTGCCGGTAGGTAAACTGCCGCACACTCTCCAACCCATACAGGGCAACGGGAATGACGAATCCGAGCCGAAGACCCGATGCCGTTCCACCTGCGGACACCGCCGCCGTCCGGGCGCGCGAAGCCTTGGCGCGCAAGTGGAGCTACCTGGTCAGCAGCGTCATAGTTGTCGCGCTGAGCAGAGACGAGCTGGACGCTGAACTGGGCGCCCAGCTCGACGCGATGTGCGCCGCGCTGCACAAGGAGCCGTTCGACCCTGCTCCGTTCGAGGAGGTGGGCGAGCGACTCGTCGCTCTCGGCTACGTCAACGAGCCCGGCCTCCGGCGCACCGTCGACGTGCTGGGCAAGGGCTTGCTGGCACTGGAGGAGTTCAGCGCGACCGAGCAGCACACCGTCCACGTGGTCGGTGGCATCGGCGCGCTGGCGTGCGGCTTCGTCAGCGCCCGTGCCAGGGCGATCCTGGACCAGCAGGAGAGCATGCAGCGCTCGCTGCTCAAGGCTGCCCACGACGCGCAGCGGGACCAGCGGCAGAGCGAGGCGAAGTTCGCGGGCCTCGCGTCCTCGTCGACGAACGGCATCCTCATCGTCGGTCTCGACGGACGAGTGGCCTGGGGCAACGACGCGATCGGCGACATTCTCGGCCATCAGCCGGAGCCTGGCACCAGGCTCGCGGAGCTCGTCGCACCGCAGTCGATCGTGGTGTTCCGCGAGCTGATGGAACGGGTTCTCGCCGAACGCGACGAGTTCCAGCGCGAGCGGATGCAACTGGTGCGCGGCGACGGCGAGTTCTCCAGGGTCACGCTGACGGCGTCGCTGCTGCGCGACGACGACGGCAAGCCGAGCCACGTCCTCGCCATGATCGACGACGACACGGAACTCGCGCTGCTGCAAGGAGAACTGCGCAGGCAGTCGCTGCACGACGTGCTCACCGGCCTGCCGAACCGGCAGTTCTTCACCACCCACCTCGAAACCGTGCTGCGCAGGGCCGATCCCGAGTTCGGCGTGACGGTCTTCCACCTCGACCTCGACGCGTTCGGCCTGGTGTGCAACAGCCTCGGCGGGCGAGTCGGCGACCAACTGCTCCAACACGTGGCACGCAGGCTGCGGGCGGTGATGTCGCGCGAGCAGGCGATGGTGGCCCGGTTCGACGGCGACGAGTTCGGCATCATCGTGGAGAACACCGCCACCACGCCGGACATCGCGACGACGATGGCCTCCATCAACGCCGACCTGGCCGAACCGATCTTCGTGGACGATCACGGGCTCGCGGTCTCGGTGAGCGCCGGCGTGGTCGACCGGCCGTCGCCCGACGTCGATCCCACGGAGCTGCTGCGCATGGCGGATCTGGCGTTGCGGCAGGCCAAGAAGGACCAGCGCGGTCAGTGGCAGTTGTTCCACGGCAACCAGGACATGGAGCGCCGGCGTGACCACGCGCTGGCCGTGGTGATGCCGGGAGCGTGGGAGCAGGGCGACATCGGTGTGTGCTACCAGCCCGTTCGCGTGCTCGCGACCGGCGAGCTGGCCGGCGTCGAAGCGGTGCTGCACTGGGATCTCTCGGACCGGTGTGCCGAGCTGGCCGACCAGACCGGCCTGATCCTGCCGATGGGCGAGTGGCTGATGAGGATCACCGCCGGCCAGGCGCAGTGGTGGCGTCAGCGCGGCGAGCTCGACGCGCAGTTCGGCATCCGGCTCACGCACCACCAGTCGACCGACGCGGATCTGGTGTCACGGGTGGCGAAGGTCGTGGAGGAGACCGGGATGCCGCACGAACGGCTGACGTTGTGCATGCCGGTCGGTGTGCTCGGCGTGGCCGACGCGGCGGAGAACCTGAGCACGCTCGCGGCCAGGGGAGTGCGGATCGCGCTCGAGGACTTCGGGCTCGGTCCGCGGGATCTGGCCTGGCTCTCGGAGCTGCCGATCGCGTCCGTGTGCGTGCCGAAGGATCTGACGCGGCGCATGGATCCCCGTTCTGTCGCGTTGATCCCGGCCGTGCACGAGGTGGGCGTGAACATCTGCGTCGACGGCATCGAGACCGCCGAGCAGGCGGCGTGGTGGACGCAAGTGGGCGCCGACCTCGCGATCGGCGCCCACTTCGGTTCCCCGCTGGATGCGGGCGACTTCCTGAAAGAGCTCTAGATGCTGCGCTGCCACGCGGTCACGGCCGCGTGGTAGCGGTTCGCGTTCTTGGTGTCGAAGTTGAAGACGTGCCCGTAGCCGTTGACGACGAAGCCGTTCAGTCGAGGTGCCCTGAGGTAGAACGGCCTCTCGGAGTTGACCAGCGCCTGCGCCGACGAGCAGTCGGCACCGAGCGGCGGGGTGCCGCAGAAGTAGTCGGCCGAGGTCTGAACGGTCATCACCGGCACGTTGATGGCGTTGCTCGCGGGAAGCACGAGGTTGGACATCAGAGCGGTCGTGACGAACTCACCGGCCGACACCACGTCCTTTGTGGACTCGTCGAGGTTGATCACGGTGGAGATGTTGGGACCTGGCGCGTGGAACATGGTGTAGCGGGTTCCCGGCGCCGTCGTCAGGTAGCCGACGTCGAGGTTGCGCAGGCCAAGCCTGGGATCGATCGCGGCAGGGATCAGGTTGGTCAGCGCGGGCACGGCCCGGACGTAGTCCCACTGGTGCGTCATGCCGGTGACCAGGACGCCATCGACGTCGTGGTACCTGCCCGCCTCGACCATCGCGATGGCCGAACCGATGGAATGCCCGCCCACCAACACCTTCGAGAACCGCGGGCGGAGGGTCTGGATCACCTGGTGCACCGCCTCGGCCTGGTTGGGGACGTCGACCAGGATGCTGAGCGGTTTGGTGCTCTTGCCGGAGCCGATCCGGTCCACCGCCATGGTGGCGATGCCCGCGCTGTTCATCGCGCGCGTGACCGAACGGGTCTCGCTCTCCACCGGGATGTCCCAGTACCCGCTGGTGTACGTGCCACCGGGGATGAGCACCTGGACGGTCGTGGCCCTCTGCGGGACACACAGCCTGCCGTACATCATCTGCCGGACGAGTCCGAACTGAACCGGTGTGTACACGTCCTCGCAGGTGGTCTGGGCAGCGCTTGCCGGCGTGGGAACCGGTATGAGCGCAGCGAGCAGCACGGCGGCACAGAGCCGACGAAAACGCATGGGGGAACAACCTCCAACTAGCGGGGGACGACCTTCATCATCAGGTCGTTGGGGTAGGCCGCATTCGTGAGCTTGGTGCGCACGGGCCGGTCGGGGACCAGCCGGTGGTGGGCGCAGACGGTCGCCACCACGATGGTGATCTCGGTCAGTGCGAAGTGGTTTCCGATGCAGTGGTGGATACCGCCGCCGAACGGGACGAACGCGCCCTTCGGCAGGTGCTTGGCGCGCTCGGGCGTCCAGCGGTCCGGGTCGAATCGCTCCGGGTCGGGGAAGTGCGCGGGGTCGTGGTGCATCGTGTGCGGGCTGAGGATCACCTCGGTGCCCGGTGCCAGGCGGATGCCGCCGAGCTCGACCTCCTCCGCGGTGCGGCGCATGACGAGCCAGAGCGGGTACTTCCGCAGGACCTCGTTCGCCACCCTGGCGAGATGAGTCAGCTTCGGCACGTCGTCGAACGTGACCGGCCGCCCGGCCAGCACCTCGTCGATCTCCGCCAGCACGCGCTGTTCGACCTCCGGGTTGGCGGCGATCTCGTGGAAGATCCAGGCCAGCGCCAGCGCGGTGGTCTCGATCCCCGCGGTCAGCAGCGTGACGACCTCGTCGAAGACCTGCTCGTCAGTCATCGGTTCACCGGTCTCGGTGTCCCTGGCCAGCAGCAACATCGACAACAGGTCGCCATGGTCGATGTCGTCGTCGCGCCGGCTCTCGATGACCTCGTGCACGATCGCGCGCATCCGGGCGATGGCTTCGTCGAACTCGCGGTTGGCCGGTATGGGCAGCTTTTCGACGAACCCCGGTGAGAGCGCGCGCAGCATTCCGTTCTTGATGATCACGAAGACGGATCGGCGGGCCTCGTCGATCGCGCGTTCGCCGATCTCGGTGGAGAACAGCGCCTCACCGACGATCGTCACCGCGAGGCCCTGCATGTCCTCCTCGAGCCGCCGCACCTCGCCCGGCTGCCATCCCTCCACGAGGTCACGCGCTGCGCGGGCCATGATGTTCGCGTAGCCCGCGATCCGGTCGCGGTGGAACGCAGGCTGCATCATCCGACGCTGGCGCAGGTGGAAGGCCCCGTTCGACAGAGCGAGCCCGTTGCCGACGAACGGCCGGAACTTGTCGTACATACGGCCTTTGTGGAACTTCGGTGCGTCGGTGACCAGCACCTGGTGCATCAACCGCGGGCTCGTGACGAAATACGCTCGCAACGGCCCGAGGTGAACTTCGACGAGATCGCCTTGGTGCCGTAAATTCGCGGTGAACTCGAATCTTTTCCGCAGCATCGGCAGGGTGTGTCCGAGAAATGGCAGCCTGCCGGGTGCCACCGGGACGGACATCATCGCTCCTCGCGAGTGGAAAGAGATGGACCACCATAGGAGTCGTTCGGTCGAGAGTGACAGTGCCCGATCGGGTGGCGCGTGTTCACGCTTGTGGACTAATCATGCGTCCTTTGTGCATGACTAAGCTTGTGCGTCCCCGACCGAAGAGGTGGTCGCCGTGTCCGACGGACAGAGCTGGATCCCACCGGGAGTCGATGTTTCCGTGCCGAGTGCGGCGCGGGTGTACGACTACCTGCTGGGGGGCGCGCACAACTTCGCGGTCGACCGCCTGATGGGCGACAAGGCCGAGCAGATGATGCCGCTCGCGCGCAGCGCGGCCAGGCTCAACCGGGCGTTCTTGCGCCGCGCGGTGCGGTTCATGGCCGAGCAGGGGGTGCGTCAGTTCCTGGACATCGGCTCGGGCATCCCGACCGTGGCCAACGTGCACGAGGTCGCGCAGGACGTGGCTCCGGAGTGCAGGGTCGTCTACGTGGACCGCGATCCCGTCGCCGTCGCGCACGGCGAGCTGCTCGTGGCCGGCAACGACCGCGTCGGCGTGCTGCAGGCCGACATGCGCGATCCGGACAGCATCTTGAACAGCCACGAGACGGGCCGGCTGCTCGACTTCGACCAGCCGATCGGTCTGCTGCTGCTGTTCATGCTGCACTGGGTGCCGACAGCGGCGGACCCGCAGAGCCTGATGAAGCGCTACCGCGAGGCGCTGCCCAGCGGGAGTTACCTCGCGATCTCACACCTGGCCTCCGAGCACACCATCGCGGAGGCGAGGGCCGTCACCGACAGGATGAACAAGGTGGGCGGCGGCGAGGTCATCGAGCGCACTCACGACGAGGTCGAGGCTTTCTTCGGTGATTTCGAACTCGTCGAGCCGGGGCTCGTCAAATTCGCCGAATGGCGGCCTACCGGGCCGGGTGACATCTCCGACGACCCTGAGGTGAACGGGATCGCGTACGCGGGCGTCGGCCGCAAGCCATAGGGGATGCCGATAGAGTGAGGTTGGTTCACACGGTCGGTCTCGTTAGGTCAACCGTGCGTGGGTAAACTGCCGGACATTCTGAGCCCGTGATGAGGCGGCCCGAATGCCCATGCCGAGTCGAACACCTGACGTAACGCCCTCGCCCGAGGAGGCTGTTCGGGCGAGGGCGACGCTTGCGCGGAAATGGTCGTATCGGCTGCTCAGCAGCGTGGCAATTCCGCTGGGCCAGGCACAACTCGACGAGGAGCTGAGCGGCCGCCTCGACGCGCTGTGCGCCATGCTGCACGAGGAACCGTTCAGCACTGCCTCGATCGAGCGGCTCGGCGCGGAGCTGACCGCGCTGGGCCACCTCGGGAAGTTCGGGCTGCGGTGCACTGCGGAGGTGCTCGGCAAGGGGCTGCTGGCGCTGCCGGAGTTCCAGCCCGTCGAGCGGTACGCGGAACGGATCGCGCTCGCGATCGGCGCGCTCGGCACCGGCTTCACCGGGGCCAACACCGAGTCCGTGCTCGCGCAGCAGGAGGGCATGCAGAAGTCGTTGCTCAAGGCCGTGCGCGACGCGAACTGGAACCTCAAGGAGAGCGAGGCCCGTTTCAACGAGGTCGTCACGTCGTCCACCAACGGTGTGCTGATCGTCGACATCGAGGGGCGGCTCCTCAGGACGAACACGGCGATCTGCGACATCCTCGGGCACTCCCAGGACGAGCTCGTCGGGGTGCTGCTGACCGACCTCATCGCTCCCGGCTTCACCGAGATGCTGCAGACGGCGATGGCCGAGCTGGTCGGCGGCACCGCGGAGCGGATCAGGCAGTCGCAGCGGATGCTGCGCAAGGACGGTGAAGCGGCACGGCTGTCCCTGACCGCGTCACTGTTGCGAGGTGCCGACGACGAGCCCAGCCACTTCGTCGTGGTGGTCGAGGACGGCACCGAGCTGGAGCTGCTGCAGAGCGAGCTCAAGCGGCAGGCGCTGCACGACGTGCTGACCGGGCTGCCGAACCGCCAGTTCTTCACCACGCAGCTGGAGACCGCGCTGCGCAAGACGGACACCGGGTACGGCATCACGTTCTTCCACCTGGACATCGACGCGTTCGGCATGGTGTCCAACAGCGTCGGTGGCAGAGTCGCCGAGCGGCTGCTGCAGCACGTGGCCCGGCGGCTGGAAGTGTTGCTCGCGGGCGAGAAGGCGATGATCGCCCGGTTCGACGGCGACGAGTTCGGTGTCCTTCTGGAGAACACGGCGACCACACCGGGCATCGGCACGATCATGAAGAGCATCAACGACGACCTGCTCGAACCGACCTATGTGGACGGTCACGGGCTGGCGGTGTCGGTGAGCGCGGGTGTGGTGCATCGACCCGACAGTGCCGCCGAACCGGTGGACCTGCTGCGTGCGGCGGACACGGCGTTGCGCAGGGCCAAGATGCGCAGGCGTGGCCAGTGGGAGGTGTTTCACCCCGATCAGGACGCCGAGGAGCGCCGCGACCACGCGGTGGCCGTGGCGATGCCGGGTGCGTGGGAGGACGGCGAGATCACGGTGCGGTACCGCCCGATCGTGCGGCTGGCCGACGGCGTGGTCAGCGGGGTCGAGGCGGCGTTGCGCTGGGAGCGGCCGGATGCCGAGGTGCTGGACCACGACCGGTGTGCGGCGCTGGCCGAGGCGACCGGGTTGATCCTGCCGCTCGGCGAGTGGTTGCTTCGGGTCGCGAGCGGCCAGTCGGCGTGGTGGCGGCAGCGCGGGCAGTTCGACAGGTCGCTGGTCGTGCGGCTCACCGCGCATCAGTCGTCCGACGCGGATCTGGTCGAGCGCGTGGTGAGAGTCCTCGGCGAAACCGGGCTGAAGACGCACGAACTGGCGCTCAGCATGCCGGCCGAGGTGCTGCCGGAGTCCGACGCCGCCGACAACCTGAGCGTGCTCGCGGGGCTGGGCGTCCACGTGGGAATCGACGACTTCGGGCTTGGACCGCTGGATCCCTCGACCGTTTCGGACCTGCCGGTGAAGTCGGTGCGGGTGGCTCGCGGTCTGGTCGAACGCCGATCGCCTTTCGTGGCGGCGCTGATGCCACTGATGCGCGAGGCGGGTGTGACGGTCGCGGTCGACGGGGTCAGCAGCGAGGAGCAGGCTCAGTGGTGGCGTGCGGCTGGTGCGGACTTCGCGACCGGCGACCTGTTCGGCACAGCGGGGGCACCGGGAGACTTCCTGAGGGGTTTGGAACCCCGGTGACCGGACGGGGTCGGGGTCACGTCCGGTCACCGGAGGAGATCGCTACCCGGTGAACTTCGCCAGGGCCTTGGTGAACTCGTAGGTCTGCTGGTTGATGCCGCTGCACGAGGAGCTCATCGCGCCGCAGTTGCCGCGGTCCCGGTTCACGGCCCAGAACGACACGCGGGCCAGGTGCTTGGAGTTCGCCCACGTCACGATGTCGCGGAAGTTCTGCGGGGTGACGGTCTCGCCGGTGTCGGTCTTGCCGTTCATCGACGACAGGCCGCTGCGCCGGTACGCCGCGTCGTCCGTGAGCCCGAACGTGGACTTGACGTGGTTCTTGAGCCCGTCGACCGCGCTCTTGGTGTAGGCGAACATGTCGCCGCCGCTGCCCCAGTCGAACGGCATGACGGCCCACGTGTCGATCGGCGCGCCGAGCTCCTTTGCGCGGGTGATCAGGCGCTTGCCCCAGGAGTTCGGGCCGGTGCGGTCGGTCGGCATGGTGATGACCGTCTTCACGCCGGGGTTGTTCTGCTTGATGATCTTCAACGCGCCGAGCACGCGGTCCTGCGTGGTGTTGTTCTCGAACTCCGCGGCCTCGATGTCGATGTCGATCGCCTTGAGCTGGTAGGCGTTGATCACCTTCTGGTAGGCGCCGGCGAGCGCGCTGGCCGAGGTGCAGAACTGGCCGAGCTTGTTGCCGGACCAGCCGCCGATCGACGGCACCGCGTCGCCGCCCGCCGCACGGATGTTGCTGATCAGGGTCGCGTCCGAGCCGGTCAGCGAGCGGTTGCCGTCCCACTTCGGGTTGCAGGTGCCGTCGCTGAGGATGAAGGCGAGGGTGAAGGCCTTGATGCCGGTCTGCTGCATCACCGTGGCGGGGTTGGGCGCGCTGCCCCACTGGTAAAGGTACGGCGCCGCGAGCACGGGGTTGACGGCCGCCTGTGCGGTCGTGGGCAGCAGCATCGCCGCGCACGCGGCAGCGACAGCGCCGACGAGGAACCGCTTCATCAGTCCTCCAAGAACTGCTCGGTCCAGGGCGGCGGAGCTGGCAGTGAGAGGGCTCACAACGACTTCAAAAGTGGACTAGACCACCTCTCTCTGTCAAGAAGGTAGTCGAAATCGGCGATGCTCCTTCCGGCGGGCATGACTGATCTTGTCGGTGCAGCGTGGTGAAATCGGGACGTGGCACTTCCACCCCAGCTGGTCCGCCGGAAGCCGGAGACGCGCCCGCGTCCCCGGTGGGACGCGGCTGCCCAGCGGGTCTTCTCGCATCCGGGCGGGTTCCTGCGCGTCCTGGGCGGTCCGGGTACGGGGAAGACGACGCTGCTCGCCGAGCTGGCCGCGCACGTCGTGCTGGAGGAGGGAGCCGATCCGGAGAACGTGCTGGTGCTGACCGCGAACCGGCGCGCGTCCGTGGCGTTGCGCGCGCACATCACGCGGCTGCTCACCGGGCGGCTCTCCACGATCCGCGAGCCGCTCGTGCGCACGGTGCACTCCTACGCGTTCGCGGTGCTGCGCAACCAAGCGGTGCTGCTGGGAGAACCGCCGCCGCGGCTGCTGTCCGGCCCCGACCAGGACGCGATGGTGCGCGAGCTGCTCGCCGGTGACGTCGAGCTGGGCGCGCTGAACTGGCCCGAGCGGCTGCGGCCGGCACTGGAACTGCCGGGCTTCGCGCACGAGCTGCGCGATCTGCTGTTGCGCGCGGCCGAACGAGGGCTGGGGCCCGAGGACCTGATCGAGCTCGGCGAGGAGCACGGCCGGGACGAGTGGGTGGCCGCCGGGCTCTTCGGTCAGCAGTACGAGTCGGTGAACCTGCTGTCCGGCCTGGACTCCGCGACGGCGTTCGCCCCCGCCTACGACGCCGCCGAGCTGGTGTCGTCGGCGTACGCGGCGTTCGTGAACGACGAGGAGCTGTTGTTCAACGAACGGCGCCGAGTGCGGTATCTGCTGGTCGATGACGCGCAACACCTCGACCCGATGCAGTACTCGCTGATCAGCTCGCTGGGATCGGGGGCGGCGCGGTTCGTCCTGGCCGGCGATCCGGACCAGGCGATCTTCACGTTCCGCGGCGCCGACCCGGAGATCCTGCGGGACGTGCCGGGCGAGACGGTGGTCCTGCGCCAGTCGCACCGGATGATGCCGGAGATTCGGGACGCGGTGGCTCGCCTGGCCGCCCGGCTGCCCGGCGCCTCTCCCACGCGTTCGGTGCTGCCCGCCGACGGCGAGGGTTCCGTCCAGGTGCGGTTGCTCGCGTCGTCAGCGCAGGAGGCGACATGGGTGGCCGACCAGCTGCGCCGTTCCCACCTGGCCGACGAGGTGCCGTGGTCGCGGATGGCCGTGGTCGTGCGTTCGGCGACGCTTTCCCTGCCGGTGCTGCAGCGGGCTCTGCTGGCGGCGGGGGTGCCGGTGGCCGTGCCGTCGGAGGAGCTGCCGCTGGCGCAGCAGCCCGCCGTGCGCCCGCTGCTCGCTCTGGTGCGGGCGGCGGCGGTGCCGGGTTCGCTGGACGAGGACACGGCCGCGATGCTGCTGTCGTCCGCGTACGGCGGTGCGGATCCATTGGCGCTGCGGCGGTTGCGGCGTGGTCTGCGGCGGCTCGAGATGGCCGCCGGCGGTGACCGCCCGAGTGGCGAGTTGCTGGTCGAGGTCGTGGAGACCGCCGACAGGCTGGCGGCCCTGGAGGACGTGGAGTCGCTGCCCGCGCGGCGGATCTCGCACCTGCTGGGGCTCGCGCGCAAGGCGATCGAGGCCGGCAAGTCGGTGGAGGCCGTCCTGTGGGACATCTGGACGGCGGCGGGCCTGCAGGACCGGTGGGTGGCGCAGTCGGCCCGCCGCGGCGTGCCGGGCATGCAGGCGGACCGCGACCTGGACGCGATCGTCGCTCTGTTCGAGGCGGCCGCGAAGTACGTCGACCGCCTGCCGGGTTCGGGCGTGGCGGGTTTCGCGGACTACCTGGAGTCCCAGCGCATCGTCGGCGACACCCTGGCCGCCTCCGCACCCACGGGCGAGGCCGTGTCCGTCCTGACCGCACACTCCGCGGCCGGCCGCGAGTGGGAAGTCGTTGCCGTGCCGGGGGTGCAGGAGGGCAGCTGGCCCGACCTGCGCCTGCGCGGCACGGTGCTGGGCGTCGAACGCATGGTGGACGTCCTGGCCGGCCTCGAACCGTCGGTGTCGGCCGTGGCGCCGATCCTGGCGGAGGAACGCCGCCTGCTGCTGGTCGCCGCCTCCCGCGCCCGCTCGAAGCTGCTGATCAGCGCCGTCCGGGGTGAGGACGAACAGCCGTCGCGCTTCCTCGACGAGATCGAGTCGTCCGCCGAGGAAGAGCGCAAGCTGCACCGCCCGCAACGCGGCCTGGTGCTCGCCGAGCTGGTCGGCGAGCTGCGCCGCGTCGTGTGCTCGGACTCGGAGACCCCGGATCGTCGTTCGCGGGCCGCCGCTCAGCTCGCCCGGCTGGCCGAGGCCGGCGTCCCCGGCGCGCACCCGGAGTCCTGGTACGGCGTCGCGGACGTGTCCACCGATGCTCCACTGTGGACGGAGGAGCAGAAGGTCAGCGTGACGCCGTCGACCATCGAGGTGATCACGAAGTGCCCGCTGCGCTGGGTCGTGGAACGCCATGGAGGCCAGGACCCGGCCGAACTGGCGTCCGTGACGGGCACCCTGGTCCACGCGCTGGCCCAGGCAGCGGCCTCCGGTGCCGACTCGGCCCAGCTGCGGGTGAAACTCGACGAGGCCTGGGCAGCCGTCGACGCCGGCGCACCGTGGTTCTCCCGCCGCGAACGCCTGCGCGTGGAACGCATGCTCGACACGTTCCTCGCCTGGCTGACCATGAGCCGCAGCCAGCTCACCCAGGTCGCCGTGGAGGAGGAGATGGTCGTCGAGGTCCCCAAACGCGACGGCGGCCCGTGGCTCCAGGTCCGCGGCCGGGTGGACCGACTGGAACACGACGAGGACGGCCGCCCGGTCGTCATCGACATCAAGACCGGCAAGAGCCCGGTCTCCCGCGACGCCTCGCAGGAACACCCGCAGCTGGCCGTCTACCAGCTGGCGACGTCGCTGGGCGGCTTCACCCACATCGGCCTGGGCACCGAACCGGGTGGCGCCCGCCTGCTCTACGTGGCCAAGGAGGACAAGAAGACCGGCGCCGTGGAACGCACTCAGGCGCCGCTGGACGAACAGGGCGTCCGAGCGTGGCTGGAGGTGGTGCAGGGCGCCGCCGAGTCGGTGCTGGGTCCTGACTACACAGCACGGGAGAACGCGGACTGCGACCGTTGCCCGGCACGCACGACGTGTCCGGTCCACCCGTCCGGGCGACAGGTGAGCGAGTAGGTGGTGAGAGTGGCGCGGCCGAGCACTGGGGCTGCGGGGGTACGGTCAGCCGTTGACCTGCGTGTTTCGTTCGATCGAACGGTCGGCGAACACACGGTCCTGGGTGCTGCGGACGCGTACGGCCGGGGTAGGAAGATGTGCTGGTGACTTCGCCCTGGACCTGCGACCGGACCACCGCACAGCGTGTTGTCCGGCATCGCGTCGTCCGGAGGCTGGCCGGCCGATGACCGTCAGTCCCTTCGAGATCGCCGAAGCCCTCGGGCTCAACAAGCCGACCCCCGAGCAGGCCGAGGTCATCGCCGCGCCCACCCAGCCCGCGCTGGTCGTGGCCGGTGCGGGCGCGGGCAAGACCGAGACCATGGCCGCGCGCGTCGTCTGGCTGGTCGCGAACGGCATCGTGGTGCCGGACCGGGTGCTGGGCCTGACCTTCACCCGCAAGGCCGCGCGCCAGCTCGCGGACCGCGTGCGGGCGCGGCTCCGCAGGCTGGCCGGGTCGCCCCTGCTCGACGAGCTCGACCCGAGCGGTGAGCGGAAGATGGCCGTGCTGACCGGCGAACCCGTGGTGCTGACGTACCACGCGTACGCCGGACGGCTGGTGTCCGAACACGGACTGAGGCTGCCGGTCGAGCCGGGGGTGCGGCTCCTGACCGAGACCGCGTCGTGGCAGCTCGCGCACCGGGTGGTGTCGACGTGGGCCAAGGACCTCGACACCGACAAGGTGCCGGCGACGATCACCGGCTACCTGCTGGCGCTGGCAGGTGAGCTCGGCGAGCACCTGGTCACCCCGGAAGCCCTGCAGCACCACGCGGACCGGCTCTGCGCGCTGATCGAGAACGCCCCGCGCGCGCCGAGACAGCGCGACGGGTTGCCGGAGAAGCTGCAGGAGATCATCAGGGCACAACGGCTGAGGGTCGCGCTGCTGCCGTTGCTGGAGGCGTACCAGCAGCGCAAGCGGAAGGAGGCGGCGCTCGACTTCGCGGACCAGATGTCGCTCGCCGCGCAGCTCGCCGCGTTCAAGGAGGTCGCAGAGGGCGAACGCGAACGGTACGGCGCGGTGTTGCTCGACGAGTACCAGGACACCGGGCACGCCCAGCGCGTTCTGCTGCGGTCGTTGTTCGGTGAGGGCAAGCCGATGCCGGTCACGTCGGTCGGCGACCCGGCGCAGGCGATCTACGGCTGGCGCGGGGCGAGTGCGGCCAACCTGCCGCGGTTCGCGGACGACTTCCCGCCGACGAAGAAGTTCGGGCTGCTGACCAGTTTCCGCAACCCGCCGGAGGTGCTGGAGCTGGCGAACGCGGTGTCGTTGCCGCTGCGCGAGTCCGGGCTGGACGTCGAGGAGCTCAGGGCCCGGCCGGGTGCGGGGCCGGGCGACGTCCGGCTCGCGCTGCACGAGGACATCCGCCAGGAACTCGACTGGATGGCGGACAACGTTGCGGCGCAATGGGAAGCGCACCTCGACGCGGAAGGCGTGCCACCGACCGCCGCCGTGCTGGTGCGGCGCCGGTCGGACATGGCGGCCATCGCGGCGGCACTGCGGGAACGCGGGCTGCCGGTCGAGGTCGTGGGCCTGGGCGGGTTGCTCGACGAACCGGAGGTGCGCGATCTGGTGTCGGCACTGCGCGTTCTCGTGGATCCGCTGGCGGGAACGGCGGCCGCGCGCCTGCTGACCGGATCGCGCTGGCGGCTGGCGGCCCGAGACCTGGCGGCTTTGTGGAGCAGGGCGCGCGACCTGGCCGGAGTCCAAAGCCGACAGTCCGTTGTGGACGACCCGTTGCTCGTGCTGGCGGACGCGCTGCCGGGCGAGCACGCGGAACAGGCAGGTCTGGCCGATGCGCTGGACGACCCCGGCGATCCGGACGCCTACTCGACCGACGGCTACCGGCGGATCAGGCGGCTCGGCGGCGAGCTGGCGGCGTTGCGGCGCAGGCTCGACCAGCCGCTGCCCGAACTGGTGGCGGACGTCGAACGCACGCTGCTGCTCGACATCGAGGCCATGTCGCGGCCGGGCATGGTCGGGCGGGCCCACCTCGACGCGTTCGCCGACGTCGTCACGGACTTCGCGGCGGCCAGTCCGTCGGCGACGCTGCCGTCGCTGCTCGACTACCTGTACACGGCCGAGCACGCCGAGGACGGGCTGGAGCCCGGCGAGATCGAGGTGTCAGAGGACCGCGTGCAGATCCTGACCGTCCACTCCGCCAAGGGCCTGGAGTGGCGGATCGTGGCGTTGCCGCACCTGGTCAAGGACGTCTTCCCCGGCCGCAAGAAGTCGTCGTGCTGGCTGAAGGCGGTGACAGAGCTGCCGGCGGACCTTCGCGGTGACGCGCAGGACCTGCCGGTGCTGCGGCTGTCGGCGGGCTTCAACCGCAAGGAGGTCGACGAGGCGCTGACCGTCCACGCGGAGGAGTTCGAGGACCGGCGCCTGGTCGAGGAACGCAGGCTCTTCTACGTCGGCGTGACGAGGGCCGAGCACAGCCTGCTCATGTCGGGCCACTGGTGGGCGGAGGCGGGCGACAAGCCCAAAGGCCCGTCGGTGTTCCTGCAGGAGATGCACGAGGTCCTGCAACGCGACAACCCGCCGGGCGACATCAGCGTGTGGGCCGCCGAGCCGGAAGCCGACACCCCGAACCCGCTCGCCGAGGACGTGAAGACCTCGCAGTGGCCCGCCGACCCGCTGGGCAAGCGCCGTGACGCCGTGGTCGAGGGCGCCGAGATGGTGCTGGCCGCGCTCGACGCACTGCGCAAGGCCCCGCCGGAGCCGTTGCCGCTGATCTTCGAGGAAGAACCCGCCACGCTCGTCGAGGACGAGGACTACCCGCCACCCGACGAACCTCCGGACGAAGACTTCCCGCCGGAGCCCGAACCGCTGCCCGACGACGTGGTCCCGGACGACCCGGAGATGCCAGAGGACGACGACCCGGAGGGCTGGGCCAAGGACGTCGACGTGCTGCTGGCCGAACGAGCGGCGTCGATGAACCGCCGCGAACAGGTGGAGCTGCCCGACCACCTGTCGGTCAGCCAGCTCGTCGAGCTGGCCAAGGACCCTGACCTGCTGGCCCGCCGCCTGCGCCGCCCGCTGCCGTTCCCGCCGAACCCGCTGGCGCGCCGCGGAACCGCCTTCCACACCTGGCTGGAGAACCGCTTCGGCGCCACCCGCCTGCTCGACATCGACGAACTGCCGGGAGCGGGCGACGCCGACGCCGCCCCGGACGCCGACCTCGAACGCCTGAAGGAGTCGTTCCTCGCCAGCACCTGGGCCGACCGGACCCCTCACGACGTCGAGGTGCCGTTCGAGGCGGAGTTCGACGGAATTTCGGTGCGCGGACGGATGGACGCCGTCTACAAGGACCCGGACGGCTGGACCGTCGTCGACTGGAAGACCGGCGCGGTGCCGGACGCGGAAGCCCTGCCCGCACTCTCGGTGCAGCTCGCGGCGTACCGGCTGGCGTGGGCGGCGCTGGTGGGGGAGCCGCTGGAACGGGTGCGGGCCGCGTTCCACTACGTGCGGCACGACCACACGGTGCGGCCGGCGGACCTGTTGGACGAGCAGGGGCTCAAGGACCTGATCAGGTCGGTGGGGTCGTGATCAGGACGGTGGGCCCGCGGGATCGGGTCGGCCTGGTCGCGGAATCGGGCCGACCTGGTCGCGCGGTGGGTCGGACTGGACGACATCTCGGCTCAGGTACCGGTCGGCTCAGGTGCTGGCGGGTGCGTGCGAGGCCTTGAGGACCCGTTCGTACAACACCTCGAGCAGCCACCGCCCGAAGAGGGACGGCCCGAACTCGGGCGAGCGGTCCTCCGGCGGCACCATCAGGTCGGCGGACGACTCGTCGGCCACGACGACGCCGATGCCGTAGTAGTCGAGCTCGATGTACGACCAGGCCTGCGACTCGTCGGACCGCGGCAGCATCACCGCGCACGGCGCGAGGGTCAGCAGGGTGCCGCACGACTGGAGGGCGCGGTCCGTGGTCGACTCGCTGACGAGCACGCCGACGAGCTCGACGGCCGCGACGGGCAGGCGGTCGTGGGCGGCCGGCTCGAACCAGGAGCGGAACCACGACGGGTCGGCGCGGGGTGGCCAGCCGTTCTGGATCCTCCACTCGTGGACCTCGGGCAGCAAACGCACCACCGCTGACACCTGCTGGCCGAGCACGGCGACGTCGGGAACGACGAATCCGTCCCAGGCCAGCGCTGTCGCAGCGCGCTGAAGAAGCGTTTGCACAGGGCGCATCCTAGGGTTCCTCGCGCGGAAAATGACAGCGTTTGGGAGTTCTTGGTTAAGGATTACCCAGGGTGGTCATGGGGCTGCTTTGGCCACTTTCCAGGCCCAAGCGACGAGTGGAACCTGTAGCGGCAGGCGACCATACGCCAATGCGCGTGCTTTTGGCGACTTGGAGCGGAAATCCAGAGCCATTTTCACGTTTGCCGGGAACACCGCCACGAAGAACGCCGCGGCCGCGAGACTGCCCAGCCGGCGGGTGCGCGGAACCGCCACCGCCGTCGCCAGGGCCAGCTCTGCCGCGCCCGACGCGTAGGTCCACTGCCTCGAGGTGCCGGGCAGCGCGCGCGGGACGATCGCGTCGTAGTACTTCGGCCTGGTGAAGTGGGTTGCGCCCGCCAGACCGAGCAGTGCGGCGAGCGCCAGCGCCGATCGCGCTCGGGAACGGTTCGGTTCCATGCCGTCACCCTGTCATGCCTACGCCGCGTAGGCGAGATGGGGCTGGCCTATTGTCCACGAGCGTGGCAGGTGATTCTCATCATCCCGAACGCGCCGCGGTTGCCGCGCTGAGCGATTCGTTCGTCGCCGGGCTCCGCGAGTGGATCAAGATCCCGTCCATCGGCGTCGATCCGGCGCATCATGCTGACGTGCGGAGATCTGCGGAATGGCTGGCCGATCAGCTGCGCGCCGACGGGTGGCCGGAGATCGCGATCTGGGATCGCGGACCGGCGCTTCCCGCCGTTTACGCCTGCTGGCCCGCCGCGGATCCCGGGGCGCCGACCGTGCTGGTTTACGGTCACCACGACGTGCAGCCCGTCGATCCCGTCGAGCGCTGGCACCATCCGCCGTTCGAGCCTGTGACCAGCGGCGACGAGTTGTACGGCCGGGGCGCTAGCGACGACAAGGGGCAGGTGGCGATGCACCTGCTCGCGGTGAAGGCGCATCTGGCGGCGACCGGACAGAATGCGCCGAGCGTCACGTTGAAACTCTTCATCGAAGGTGAGGAGGAATCGGGTTCTCCGCACTTGCGAAAGCTGTTGCAGGACCATGCGGACGATCTCGTTTGCGATCTTGTGGTGTTCACCGACACCGCGTTGCACGAACGCGACGCGCCCACGGTCAACACCGGCCAGCGCGGTGTTCTCGGTGGCGAGATCACGTTCCTCGGCGGCACCGATGACGTTCATTCCGGACGGGCCGGCGGCGCGATTCCGAATCCCGCGACAGCACTGGCGAAACTGGTCGCCGCGCTGCACGACGAGGAAGGCCGGATCCAGCTGCCTGGCTTCTACGACGACGTCCGCGAGCCGTCCGCGCGGGAGCGGAAGGACTACGCGGAGCTGCCGTTCGACGAGCAGAAGTGGTTGGCGCACAACGGAGGCGGGGCGCAGGCGCTGAGCGGCGAGCCCGGCTACACGACCCTCGAACGGATCTGGGTCAGGCCCACCGCCGAGATCAACGGTCTGAGCAGCGGCTACACCGGGCCCGGCCTGAAGACGATCATCCCGGCCAGTGCCACGGCGAAGATCAGCTTCCGGCTCGTGCCCGACCAGCTGCCCGAGAAGGTCGCGGACCAGCTCAAGGAGTTCGTCGCCAAGCACACGCCGCCGGGCATCCGGGCGGAGATCAGCTTCCGCGGCGACGGGGTGCCGCCGTACGCGATCAGCCCGGACGACCCGGCCAACGCGACCGTCAAGGAGGCGATGGAGCTGGCGTTCGACCAGCCGGTGCGGTTCGCACGTGCCGGCGGGTCGGGGCCCGCGGCGGTGCTGCAGGCGTGGCTCGGGGTGCCCCTCGTCTACCTCGGAGCGACCTTGCCGGATGATCGCGTGCACGCGCCGAACGAGCGCGTGGTTGTGCCGTTGCTCCTCAAAGGCGCGGAGGCGGCTGCTCACCTGTGGCGGATGTTGCCCGAGAGGTTGACACGATGAGCCTGTCTGACGAAGCGTCGCACTCGCTCGTCGGTGTGATCAGGATGCCGGACCAGGTGCAGAGCCCGGTCCAGGCGATCGTCAAGCGCGTGATCGGCGCGTCGGCCGCGCTGTTGCTCGCCGTGCTGATCGTCTACATAGACCGCGATGGCTATCGCGACGTGAACGAGGACGGCGTTTCACTGCTTGACTCGTTCTACTACGCGACTGTTTCTCTCTCGACGACCGGCTACGGCGACATCACGCCCGCCTCGTCGTCGGCACGGCTGGTCAACGTCCTGGTCATCACGCCGTTGCGAGTCCTGTTCCTGATCGTGCTGGTCGGCACGACACTCGAAGTTCTCACCGAGCGCTCCCGTCAGGCGTTGCGCATTCAGAAGTGGAGGCGGGTCGTGCGGGACCACGTTGTGGTCGTGGGTTATGGCACGAAGGGGCGGTCGGCGGTCGCCGCGCTGCTCGGCGACGGTGTCGAGCCCGGCTCGATCGTCGTCGTGGACACCGTGCAGGAGTCGCTCGACGCCGCGTCCGCCATCGGGCTCGTGACCGTGCATGGTTCCGGTACGCGCAACGACGTGCTGAGGGTCGCCGGTGCGGCCCGAGCGCGCGCGATCGTCGTTGCCCCGAACCGGGACGACACGGCGGTGCTGATCACTCTCACCGCCCGTGAGCTGGCGCCGAAGGCGCAGATCGTGGCGTCGGTCCGGGAGCGGGAGAACGAGCACCTGCTCAAGCAGTCCGGTGCCGACTCGGTCGTCGTGTCGTCGGAAACGGCGGGCCGTCTGCTCGGCATGGCCACGGCGACGCCGACGGTGGTCGCGATGGTGGAGGACCTGCTCACGCCCGACGCGGGTCTGGCGATCGCCGAACGCGACGTCGAACCGGGCGAGGTCGGCGGCTCGCCGCGGCACCTGTCGGACATAGTGCTGGGTGTGGTGCGAGGCGGGACGCTGTACCGGGTCGACGCGCCGGAGGCCGACGCGATCGAGCCGGGCGACCGGCTGCTCTACGTCAAGAAGGTGACGCCCGCCGGGGACTAGCCGATGCGCCGGTGCCCGCCTCGGACTTGCCGAGGCGGGCACTTGGGCTCACCAGGTCAGATGACCCGACCCCACGCCTGGTCGATGTATTGCGCGCAGTCGAACTGCACCAGCTGGGTGCCGTCACTGCCTCCGCGTACGATCAGGCACTTGCGGCTGTTGACGTTCTGCAGCCAGTACCAACCGGGGTAGCCCGGGTAGTTGTAGAACTCCCAGTACTGGTCGACGTAGTTCAGGCACTGGAACTGGACGGCGGGCGCCTCGTTGCCAGTACCGCGGACGAGCAGGCACTTGCCGCTGTTCGCGTTGCGAAGCTGGAACCGCGAGCTGCCTTTGTCGACGAGGCTCCACCTCTGGTCGTTGTAGTTCAGACACTGGTACTGGACGACGGGCTGGCCGTCGGCCCCACCTTGGGACAGTGCACATTTGCCGCTGTTCAGGTTCATCAGCCACGTGGCGGCCGAAGCCGCCATGTCCATCTTCACCGGAGCAGCATTTCCCGGCAAAGCGGCCGCCGGTTCCGCGCTGGCCGGCTGAAGCACACCGACCAGGGCGAACAGCGCTCCAAAAAATGCGATGACGATTCGAATGCTTGCACGCTTCAAAGAGTCCCCCAAGACTGAAAGAACGCGTAACGGCAGAATCGGTCGCACGCCGTAACAGCAGCTCAGCGTGATCGAGGGCGCAGTCGTGGCTGCGTTACGAAGTGTCTTAACCCCAATGGACCTCGATGCCCCCATGCCTGGTCCGAGAACCACGGTATTGGGGAAGTCCATAAAGGGAAATAGACCGAACGGATCTAAGAAAGCGTCCCCTGCTTGGGAGCAGGCAGCACGGCCGGTGCGCGCAGAGGTGCGTAGCGGAAGAGAAACGCGTAGAAGCCGCCTGCCAGGGCTGCCATGCAGAGCAGCAGCGCGGTGAGGCGGCGCCCGACCGGCAGTCCGGCGGGGACCGAGGCGGCGGAGGAGACCATGTCGCCGCCCGTCATGACGATCTCGACGGTCTCGCCCTTGCTGTGACCACAGCCGTCGAGTTTGGCCTGCTTCTTCTGGCCGCCCGCGTCCCATTCGACGGTGTCCATGCCCTGGCCGCACGCGCCGGTCTCGACGACGGTCGCGGCCACGGGTCTGGGGGGTTCCTCGGCGCCGAGCACCTTGGCGGGCACCAGAAGTGCGATCGCGACTCCGATCCCGACCAGTCCGACGACCAGCAGGATGAACACCCATCTGTCGGGGCTTCGCGGAACCGCCACACTGCGATGTTCGCAGACGCGGCGGCCCGCGTGGAGCCCAGGTTTACTTCGGCAGCTGACGCAGCTGCTCGACCTTGACCGTCTTGCCGTCGGACACCGTTCCGGTCACCGCGACGAGGTCGCCGTTCTTCGGCTTCTCGCTGACCGCGGACAGGTCCAGCGGCGTCTGCAGGCCGTCGAGCTGGATCAACGTGGCGTTGTTGCCGTTGACGTCCTTGATCGTGCCCTGCTCGTGGGCCTTGGCCAGCGCCACGTTCAGCGCCTTGCCGTCCTTCACGCGCACGGTCACGCGCTGGTCGGCCTTGAGCCCGTTGAGGTCGCCGCCGCGCAGTTTCGTGGAGCCGTCAGTGGTCAACGACACGTCGCTGCCGTCGTCCTTGGTGATCGTGAGTTTGCCGGACTCGACGGACTTCACCCGTCCGACGACGAGAGTGCTGTCCTTCAGCTTCACCTTGTCCGGGCGGCCGGGCTTGCCGGGACCGCCGGGGTGGCGTTCCGCGAACGCCGCGGGCGGGCCGTCGGGGTTGTCGGCCGCTGCCGCGACCGCGATGCCGCCGACGGTGAGTCCGGCGGCCGCGACGATGGCGCCGGCCCACGCAGATTTCTTCGACATGTGGCTCAGAGTGCGCGCGCATTCTGAGCGTGAGCTGAAGGCAAGTCGCCCGAAGTCCGGATGATCAGCAGAATGGTGAGGTGTCCGCCAGGGTGTTGGTGATCGAGGACGCCGAGGCGATCGGCGCCGCGGTGTCGTCCGCGTTGCGCGAGTCCGGGTACGAGGTGCAGCACCGGCTGGACGGGCGTCAGCTGGAGACCGATCTCGGTCGCTTCCGGCCCGATCTGGTCGTGCTCGACGTGATGCTGCCCGGCAGGGACGGCTTCCAGCTGCTGGAGGTGATCCGCCGGTCTTCCGGGGCCGGGGTGGTCATGCTGACCGCGCGGGACGGGGTGCCCGACCGGTTGCGCGGGCTGTCCGGCGGGGCCGACGACTACGTGGGCAAGCCGTTCGTGCTGGCTGAGCTGGTGGCGCGGGTGTCCGCGGTGTTGCGCCGGCTCGGGCGGACGCCCACGACGGTCCAGGTCGGGGACCTGGTGGTGGACGCGGACGCCGGCGTCGTCATGCGGGCCGATCAGGCCATCGAGCTGACGGCCACCGAGCTGCGGTTGCTGGTGTACCTGGCGGCTCAGCGTGGGCGTGTGGTGTCCAAGACGCAGATTCTCACCGCTGTGTGGGGGTACGAGGACTACGACCCGAACCTCGTCGAGGTCCACATCAGCGCGGTGCGGCGGAAGCTGGAGGAGCACGGGCCCCGGTTGGTGCACACCGTGCGCGGGTTGGGGTACGTGTTGCGGGCTGACGAATGAACCTTCGCACGGTGTCGCTGCGGCGACGGGTCGCTGTTTCGGTGCTGCTGGTGCTGTTCCTGGTGCTGGTGGCGCTGGTGATCTCGGTGGACCGGACGTTCCAGGGGCTTTCGAACCGGGACGTCGATGTCGTTCTGCGGGATGCCGAGAACCGGGCCGTCGCGCAGATGATGCGCGGGGCGGCGCCTCGGGACGTGGTTCGGCAGCTGAGCAAGCGGAACATTCACGTCACCGTGGAGCTGGGTAACGGTGCTCGGTTCGGGGAGGCTCCGGACGGGGGATCGGTTCAGCGCAAGAACCGGGTCATCGGCGGGGCCAAGTTCACGTTCTACGCTGACACCGAGGCCATTTCGCAGGCTCAGGTCCGGTTGCGGAAGCTGTTGATCTTGTTGGGGCTCGGGGCCATCGTGGTCACCGGGGTTCTGATGATTTGGGTTGTTCGGCGGGCGTTGGCGCCGTTGGACGCCATGACCTCGCTGGCTCAGGCCATTGCCGCTGGGCATCGGGGTGGGCGGTTGAATCCCTCTCGGACGGACACCGAGCTGGGGCGGACCGCTGCCGCTTTTGACGGGATGCTGGATTCGTTGGAGGGGTCGGAGCAGCGGACTCGGCGGTTTGTCGCTGATGCTGCTCATGAGCTGCGTACGCCGATCACCGGGGTGCAGGCCGTGGCTGAGGCTCTGGTGCAGGCGCCGGTCGACTCTCCTGATCGGGATCAGATGTCGTTCCTGCTGGTGAGGGAGGCTCGGCGGGCTGGGCGGCTGGTGGATGACCTGCTTGCGCTGGCCCAGTTGGATGCCGGGTACGAGATGCAGCGGGAGAGCGTGGACCTGATGGGGCTGGCTGAGGCTGAGGTGGCTCGGACTCGGTTTGTGGCCCCTGATTTTGACATTGCCGCTTTTGGGGAATCGGCGGTTGTGGTCGGGGACGGGCAGAGGTTGGCTCAGGTGTTGGCCAACCTGGTGGACAACGCTCGGCAGGCCACTGGGCCTCAGGGGTCGGTTCGGATTTCCGTGGATTCTTCTGGGTTCACCGTTTCTGATGATGGGCCTGGGGTGCCGGAGTCTGAGCGGGAGCGGATTTTTGACCGGCTGGTTCGGTTGGATGATGCTCGGGATCGGCGGTCCGGGGGGTCTGGGTTGGGGCTTGCCATCGCTCGTGGGGTCGTTCTGGCTCATGGTGGGGAGTTGACCTGTGAGCCTTCGGATTCTGGGGCGGTGTTTCGGGTTGTTCTGCCTGGGGTGATTTCTGGGGGCGCGCCGGTTTCGTAGGTCGTTCCCGGTTGCGCAGGTGGTTGCGATGCGTGGGGTAGGCCGCATTGGTCTTTTCGGCTCCCGTCCTCTGGGGTCAACCAGTCGCTTCGTTTTGCGGGGTTTGGTTCCCTTTAGAGATGGACGTTGACGTTGTTGTGCAGTGGGTGCGGACTGAGTGGACCAAGGCCTCACGGGGTGGGGTTTCGGCCGGTCTGCGGAACTCGCTGCCTGTGGCGATTGCGTTGCCGCACACCAAGGCTGCTGTGCACGAGGTGTTTCAGCGGGAGTGGGAAGACTACGAGCCCGTGTGGTCCGAGGAGAGCTCCTCGATCGACCGGATGCGGCTCAGCCTCCGGGAGGAGGACGGGATCCTGGCGGTGCAGTTGCAGGATGTCATGCTGGCCGCGCCTCGTCGGTGGGCCCGGCCTTCGCCTGTGCGGTTGCAGCGTGGGGAGTGGGTTCGGTGGCAGCTCGACCACCGGTGGGTGCGGCCGCGTGACGGTGGGTGGAACTACGAGATGACCACGCTCAACCTGGCGTACGGCGGCGTTGCGGACCTGAAGGTGTTCCTCGGGAAGCCCACTCGGCTGGTGGACGAGCGGGCTCGGCTGCGTTAGGCGACTTGGGCTGCGGGGGCGGCGAAGGTGTTGCAGGCGGCCGTGGAGTTCGACTTGAAGCCTGTGGTGGCCCATTGGGCCTGGTTGGCCGCTGAGCCGTGGGCGTTGTTCTCCGGCTTTTCCTCGATGGCGTACTTGAAGTCCTCCTGCGCCTGCCTGGCGAGGCTGGCGGGGATGGAGCCCTTGCCGGAGACGCTGGTCAGGAACATGCCCGCGAAGCAGTTGGCCTGGAGTTCGAGCCGGCGGGACATTTCCAGGCCCGCCGGGGTCTTCTCGCCCGCGTCGGTGATTTTCAGGTCGGCGGCGCGCAGCAGGCCCGAGAGCGCTTGGACGTGGTGGCCGTACTCGTGGGAGAGGGTGGCCAGGTGGGTTGCCGGGGCGTCGCCGCCGCCGTTGTCGCGCAGGCGGGCCGTGGGCATGTAGATGGTGCGGTTGCGGCCGCAGTAGTAGGCGACGGCGTGGTCGGATTCCGGGGCGGCGCCGCACGGGCCGTCCTTCAGCTCCGGGGAGGCGTCCAGGGTGGGCTTTTCGAACGGGAGGTTTGCCGACGTCAGGAGCGGGCCCCAGGCGTTGTCCAGGCATTCGACGCCCGCGGAGTAGTAGGCCGCCAGCTGTTGGTCGGAGAGGCCGAAGACCGGGAGCTGGCAGGTCACCTGCGGGAGCGAGGCCGGAGTCACCAGGAACGGGTGGTCCGCCAGGCGGTAGACCGCGCGGGGGCGCACCGGGGTGGACGGTTCCGTGGTGGACGGGGACGGGGCCGGGCGGGAACCCGCCAAGGGGTGGCCCGTCACCAGTCTCGGGCGGCTCAGTTGACCGATTCCGAGGACGAAGGCGACCACCAGCACGAAGACGGACCCGAGCACTACCGGGTTGTTCTTGGCTGGTTGGGTCACGTTTGCCCCTTCCGGGTCTAGGAGACTGAGCCTGCGTCGGCGGCCCAGGTGTTGCACTCGGAGGCCTTGTTGGTGCGGTAGCCCCTGTCCACCCAGCTCGCGTTGTTCTGCGGTGTGCCGTGGTCCTTCGTCGGGTAGATGTCGTAGTCGCCTCGGTTGCCTGCGTCGGACAGGCCCACCCGGATCACGTCCATCGGTACTGCGCCGTGCGAGAGCGGGGCCAGGGTCATGCCGCCGAAGCAGGTGGCCTGCAGCTCCATCCGGCGGTTCAGATCAAGTCCCTTTGGAGTATCCCACCCGCCCGCGTCGTACTGCGCGCGGTCCGAGGCTTTGAGCATCCCGGTGAGCCATTGGATGTGGTGGCCGTACTCGTGGGCCAGCTGGCCCAGGTACTTGCCGGGGTGGTTCGGGTTGTTCGGGTTGCGTTCGGCGGCGTAGGCGTTGGCCGTCCAGTAGATGCCGCCCTGGCAGTAGCGCGCCGTGGAGTCGGGGCGGACGGTGCCGCACGGGTACTGCATCGTTTCGGTGACCACGTGCAGTTCCACCGGCTGGTACGGGAGGTTGGCGGCCTGCAGGGCCGGCTTCCACATGCTTTCGATGCACGGGAGGGCGGCGCGCAGGAAGCGGTCCTGGCCCGCAGGGGAGTAGTCCATCGCCGGGAGGGCGCAGCCGGAGATCGTGTTCGCGCCGAAGTTGCCCTTCAGGAACGGGTGGTCGGCGAGGGCGTAGACGGCCTTCGGGCCTGCCGGGGCCGTTGAGGTCGACGGGGCGCGGGAGGCCGACGGGCGCGACGGGGTGGTTGTCGTGGTCGTGGCGTCGGTGGTGGTGGTCGTGTAGCTGATAGTCGGGCTGTACGTCGTGTAGTTCGAGAAGCCCGCGTCCTGCACCTTGTTGTTCAGGGTCGCCGCGAAGACGCCCACGGCGCCCAGGCCGAGGACCACGACGCCGCCGAGGATCAGCGCCACGATCGGGCCGTTGCTCTTCTTTGGGGGCGGCATCGTCGGGTACGGCGCGTAACCGGGCTGGTAGCCGCCCCACGACGGTTGCGGGGGTGGCATGACCGGGCCCGGTGGCGGCGGTGGAGCGCCGTACCGACCGTAGGTGGGCGGCGGGCCCTGTGGCGGATTTCCCTGTGGCGGCATGCCATAGGGAGGTGGTGGGCCTTGGGGCGGACGCTGCCCGAGAGGTGCGGGCATCGGCGGAGGGCCGACCGGGCGTGGCGGCGGCCAGTTGCCCGGCGGCGGTGGTTGCGTCATCGCCTGAGGTCCCCCCATTGGTGAGCCTGGGTCGGGTACGAGCATATGCGGACTGTCTTCGTGCGTCCCCCGACCGGGCTAACGCGTCCCGTCCACGTCCTTGTGACGCACGGGCCGGGGGATCGGTTCACGAGACGTCCGCTGGGCTCGCCGCCCACGTGTTGCAGGCCTTGATGTCGTTCTGCTTGTGGCCGTGCATCACCCAGCGCTGGTTGTTCGGCGCGCTGCCGTGGTCTGGCGTGCGGTTGTAGTCGCCGCGTTGGCCCGCGTCCTGCAGACCGGTGTTCACGACGTCCATCGGCACGACGTTCTTGTGCGAGAACGGGGCGAGCGTCATGCCGCCGATGCAGGTGGCCTGCAGTTCCAGCCTGCGGTTGAGCTCAAGTCCCTTCGGCGTGTCCCAGCCGCCGACGTCGTACTGGGCCTGGTCGGCGGCGCGCAGCAGGCCGGTCAGCCACTGGACGTGGTGGCCGTACTCGTGGCTGAGCTGGCCCAGGTAGACGCCGGGGTGACGGACCGTCGAGCCGCCTTCGTTCGCGTAGAAGTTGCCGGGCCAGTAGATGACGCCGCGGCAGAACATCGCGGTTGAGTTCGCCTGGCGCGAGCCGCACGGCGTCTGCACGGTGCCGGTGAACACCTGCAGCTCGACCGGCTGGTACGGCAGGTTGGCCGCCTTCAGCGCCGGCTGCCACGCCTTCTCGATGCACGGCAGCGCAGCCGAGAGGAACCGCTCCTCGCCCGCCGGGTTGTACTCCATCCTCGGCAGCGGGCACGACGGGAAGTCGTTGGCGCCGACCCCGGTGGCGAAGATCGGGTGGTCCGCGAGCTTGTAGACCGCCTTCGGGCCGGGCGGCGTCGTCGGCGTCGAGGACGTCCGCGTCGACGACGTACGGGTGGACGGCGTCGTCGTGGTGGTCGCTGCCGCCGTAGTTGTGTAGGTGTAGGTCGGGCTGTACGTCGTGTAGTTGGAGTAGCCCGCGTCCTTCACCTTGCTGTTCAACGTCGCCGCGAAGACGCCGACAGCGCCGAGGCCGAGGACCACGACGCCGCCCAGCACCAACGCGAGGATCGGGCCGTTGCTGCTCTGGCGGCGCGGAGGCATCACCGGGTACGGCGGCGCGAACCCGCCGGGCGCTCCGGGCGGCGGCGGGCCCCACATCCGTTGCGGCGGCGGCATCACGGGACGCGGCGGCGGCAACGGCCGGTAGCCGGGAGGCGGGCCCATCGGACGCATCTGGGGTGGACGCGGAGGTCCCTGAACAGGCCGGGGAGGCATCGGCGGCCCGTACTGCCGTGGTGCGGGCACGGGCGGTGGGCCTACCGGGCGTGGCGGCGGCCAATTGCCCGGCGGCGGTGGTTGCGTCATCGCCGAAAATCCCCCAGATGGCGTCTGTTCGAAAGTGCGCCAGAGCATATGAGGACTCCGCTATTGTCCGCAGCCGTGTTGAAGAACTGGGGAGCGGCGATCTTCGCCGTGGCCGCGCTGACGACAGCCATGACCTCTGGCACGGCTGTTGGCGCGCTCGCGCAGCCGCTCCCAGGGACCGTCAGCACCGAGGTCCGGATGAAGCTGGAGCGCGACTCCAGGCTGTCCATCACCGAGACCGTCCACGTGCCGGACGGCAAGACGGTCAAGCGGACCGTCCCCTTGCGACTCGCGGTCGGCAACGGCCTGGAGCGCCGGTACCAGGTCACCGATGCGCGTGTCGAGGGCAAGGGCAGCGCGTCCGTCGGCGACGACCAGTTCTCCACGACGTTCGAGGGCGGCCAGGCGACGCTGACCTACACGGTCGTCGGCGCGGTCGCCCCGGTCGGCGACGCGCTGGAGGTCCGCTGGCAGGTCGCGGGCGGCTGGGACACCGAGCTCGACAAGGTCGCCGTCACGTTCTCCGCCCCCGACTCACCCACGTCGGTCAACTGCCTCGCGGGACCCGTCGGCTCGTCGCAGCCGTGCACCAGCGCGGACCTCGCGGACGGCAAGGGCGTGCGCGCGCAGGAGATCAAGCTCGGCGCCGGCGAACGGGTCGACGTCGCGATTGGACTGTCCGCGGGTGTCGTGCCGCCCAACGCCGTCGTGGTCGAGCAGTCCGGGCTGGCGGCCGCGTTCGCGCTGACCCCGATCAGCGGTGCCGCGCTCGGCGGGCTGCTCGTGTTGCTGCTCGGCGGTGTCGGCCTGCTCTGGTACCTGCGCGGCCGGGACGCGGCGGCGCTCGCGAGCGAGGTCGGCGCGGTGTCCGTGCTGGTGCGCGACCAGAGCGGAAGGGTTGCGTTCGCCTCGCCGGACGGCGTGCTGCCAGGCCAGGTCGGCACGGTCGTCGACGAGCACGTGGACGTCGTCGACGTGACGGCCACGGTGATCGACCTCGCCGTCCGCAACTACCTGTGGATCGCCGAGGTCGAGGGCCACGACTGGCAGATCGTGCGCCGCAACCCGGCCGACGACTCGCTGTCCGGGTACGAGAAGGCCGTCTACGACGCCCTGCTGCCGCAGGGTGTCGACGCCGTGACGGTGTCCGAGCTGCGCGGCCGGCGGATCGACCTCGCCCTGGTCCGCGACCGGCTCTACGCGGACGTCGTGGAGAAGCGCTGGTTCGTGCGCCGCCCCGACGCCGAGCGGAGCCTCTTCTGGTGGGTCGGCATCGTGATCGCGGTGCTGGGCGTGGCCGCCACGGTCGTGCTGGCGCTGACGATCGGCAACGCGCTGTTCGGCCTCGCGGTCGCGGTCGGCGGTGTCGCCCTGGCGTTCGGCGCGCGGTCGATGCCCGCGCGGACCAAGCGCGGCAGCGAGCTGCTGGAGCACGTCCGCGGGCTGCGCGGCTACCTGCACGGAGTGACCCCGGACGACGTCCCCGAGGCCGACCGCGAGCTGGTGTTCTCGCGTTCCCTGCCGTACGCGGTGGTGCTCGGCGAGACCGAGCGCTGGCTCACCACGTTCGGTCAGCAAGACCTCTATTGGTACGGCAACTCGGGAACCAACACCGACTTCCGGCGCAGCTTCCCGGCGTTCCTCGGGGCGCTGGACGGTGTGCTCGCCCAGGCGGGCCACCTGCGATCGCTCCGGGCGCCGAACCCGTAGGCTTGCGGGCATGGCCTCACCCGAACTGCACAGGTTCACGTTGCCCAACGGCCTGCGGGTGGTGCTCGCCCCCGACGCCAGCGCACCGGTCGTCGGCGTCAGCGTGCACTACGACGTCGGCTTCCGCTCCGAGCCGGAGGGGCGCACCGGGTTCGCGCACCTGTTCGAGCATCTGATGTTCCAGGGCAGCGAGAGCCTGGAGAAGCTGGCCCACTTCCGGCACGTGCAGTCGTCGGGCGGCACGTTCAACGGGTCCACGCACCCGGACTACACCGACTACTACCAGGTGCTGCCCTCGGCGGCGCTCGAGCGGGCGCTGTTCCTCGAGGCAGACCGCATGCGCGCGCCGAAGATCACCGAGGAGAACCTCCGCAACCAGATCGACGTGGTGAAGGAGGAGATCCGGCTCAACGTGCTGAACCGCCCGTACGGCGGGTTCCCCTGGATCCTCCTGCCGCCGGTGCTGTTCAAGACGTTCGCCAACGCGCACAACGGCTACGGCGACTTCGTCGACCTGGAGAGCGCCACCGTCGACGACTGCGCGGAGTTCTTCGACACTTACTACTCGCCGTCCAACGCGGTGCTGACCGTGGCCGGCGACCTCGACGTCGAGGCCACGAAGGCGTTGGTGGAGAAGCACTTCGGCGACGTGCCCGCGCGGCCGAAGCCGGAGCGCCCTTCGTTCGCCGAGCCCGCCCCGCAGGGCGAGGTGCGGCACGAGCACGGCGACGCGCTGGCCCCGCTGCCCGCTATCGCGATCGGCTACCGCGTGCCGGACCCGGTCACCGACATCGACGGTTACCTCGCGTACCTGGTGCTCGCCGGCGTGCTGACCGACGGCGACAGCTCGCGCCTGCAGCAGCGTTTGGTGCACCGCGAGGGCATCGTGATCGACCTGAACGCCGGCTGCGGCCTGTTCGGGCCCTTGGAAGCCCGCGACCCGGACACGTTCAGCATCACCGCGATCCACACCGCCGAGGTCTCCGCCGACCAGGTCGTCGCGGCCATCGACGAGGAGCTGCAGAAGCTCGCGCAGGAGCCGCCGTCGGTGGAGGAGCTCGCGAAGGTCACGGCCCGCTGGGCGTCGACCATGCACAAGGAGCACGACCGGCTCACGAACCGCACTCTGGGCCTCGGCTCCGCGGAGCTGCTGTTCGGCCGCGCCGAGCTGATCTACGAACTGCCCGAGCGGATCGCCTCGGTGACCGTGGACGAGGTGTCCGCCGCAGCCAAGGCGCTGCGTCCCGACGCCCGCGCCCTTCTTCTCGTCAAGCCCACCGGAGGAGCCCAGTGACCTCGGCCAAGACCCACCGTTCCGCCGAGGAGATCGGTCGCACCCCCACCGGCCCGCGTCCGCTGCCCGAGCTGGGTGTGCAGAAGGCGGCCGCTGACCTGTCCACTGTGGACACCGTGCTGCCGAACGGCCTGCGCGTCATCGCGGTCAAGCGCGCCACCGTGCCGATGGTCGAGGTGCGCCTGCGCGTCCCGTTCGCGGACCCGGCCACGTCGAGCGCCGGCTCGCAGCACTCCGCCCAGGCGGAGGTGCTCGCGAACACGATCCTGACCGGTACCGCGTCCCGTTCCCGCGTGCAGATCGACACCGAGCTGGCGCTGGTCGGCGGCGAGCTCGACTCCGTGGTCGACCCGGAGCGCCTGAGCATCACCGGCAACGCGCTGGCCAGCGGCCTCGGCACCGTGCTGGACGTGCTGCGCGACGTGCTGACCTCCGCGTCGTACCCCGCGGAGGAGCTCGAGCGCGAGCAGTCCCGCCTGGTCGAGCGCATCGCGATCGCCCGCTCGCAGCCGAACGTGATCGCGCGCGAGGCGTTGCAGAAGCTGCTGTACGGCGACCACCCGTACGCCAAGGAGATGCCGGAGGCCGACGAGGTCGCCGCGGTCACCCGTGACGACGTGCTGGCGTTGCACCGCAAGGCGTTGCTGCCGCGCGGTTCGGTCCTCGTGATCGTCGGCGACGTCGAGCCGTCCGAAGCCGTGGCCCAGATCGGCGAGGCGCTGGACGCGTGGCAGGGCGACGGCGAGGCCGTCCAGCTGCCGCCGCTGCCGCCCGTCTCCGGTGGCGACGTGCTGCTCGTGCACCGCGCCGGTGCCGTGCAGTCGCAGATCCGCCTTGCCGCGCAGGCGATTCCGCGCACCGACGAGCGCTACCCGGCGCTGCAGCTCGCGAACCTCGTCTACGGCGGGTTCTTCTCGTCCCGGCTGGTCGAGAACATCCGTGAGGACAAGGGCTACACCTACAGCGCCCGCTCGCACCCCGAGTTCACCGTCCACGGCGCCACGCTGCTGATCGACGCGGACACGGCGTCCGACGTGACGGCGGCCGCGCTGCTGGAGACCCGGTACGAGCTCGCGCGCCTCGGCCTGGTGCCGCCGTCGGAGTCCGAAGTGGACGTCGCACGCCGGTACGCCATCGGCACGCTGCTGACCACGACGTCGTCGCAGTCCGGTCTGGCGTCGTTCCTGGTGAACCTCGTCGCGCTCGGGCTGGGCATCGACTGGCTGGTCGAGCACCCGGCCCGGCTGCAGAAGGTCACGCCGGAGCAGGTGGCCGCGGCGGCGCTGGAGTTCTTCGCCCCCGGCAACTTCACCGGTGTGCTGGTCGGTGACGCCGAGCTGCTCAAGCCGAAGCTCTCCGCGCTGGGTGGAGTCTCGTTCCAGTGAGCTTCGATCTGGTCGGTCTGCCCGCGCTGTCGAGATTCGTGATCGACAGGTGCGAGCCGTTGCGCGGCGATTCCGAGCGGATCGCCGCGCTGTGGCCCAAGGCCAGGATGGTCGTCGTCGACACGCGGGGACGCACGCTCGTGGCGGAGCGCGGCACCCGTGTCGTCGACCGGCCGGCCGTGGAGTTCGGAGAGGAACCGCCGCCGGGCTCCGTCCTGCTGGGTGAGCAGGACGGAGTGGCCTACTTCGCCGTGCTGACGCCGGCGGAGGAGGGTGAGCAGGTGCCGGCTTCGCGGGCGTGGGGCCCGCCGGAGCTGACGGACGAGCCGCAGTGGCTCGACCTGCGGCAGGCCGGGGCGACCCTGGACGACATGTCGGCCGGGTTGTTCACCACCGCGGCGGCGTTGTTCCAGTGGCACCGGCTCGCGAAGTTCTGCGCCAAGTGCGGTTCGCCGACCGTGCTGGAGAAGTCGGGCTGGATCTCGGTGTGCTCCGGCTGCGGCCGCGAGGAGTACCCGCGCACCGATGCCGCGGTGATCTGCCTCGTGCACGACGGGGCGGACCAGGTGCTGGTGGCTCGCGGGCCGGAGTGGCCGGAGGGCCGGTTCTCTGTGCTGGCCGGGTTCGTCGAGTCCGGTGAGTCGCTCGAGGCCTGCGTGGCGCGCGAGATCTTCGAAGAGGTCGGCGTGGCCGTCCGGGACATCCGCTACCTGGGCAGTCAGCCCTGGCCGTTCCCGCGCTCGCTGATGATCGGTTTCGAGGCCGTGGCCGATCCCTCGGAGCCGCTGGTGCTGGCCGAAGGGGAGATCGCCGAGGCCAGGTGGGTGTCGCGGGCCGACGTCCGGCAGGCCATCGAGGTGCCCGGCAGCGTGCCGGGGCTCGGGCTCGCGGGCGGTTCGTCGATCGCGTTCCGGATGCTGCAGAGCTGGGCGGCGGCCGGCCACAGCGGGTGACACGACATCCGTTCAGCTGATTCGGCGGTGCGACCAGGTTGCGCCAATTAGCCTCATCCGGTGTGGTCTAGTAGCGCACATCACACCGAGAGTGAGGGGGGCTCGTGAACAACGCTGAGCTCGAAGCGCGCAACGCGGCGTTGCGCGGCCAGGTCGACCAGATGCTGGCGAACCTCGAACGGCAGACCGCGCAGCTGAAAGAGGCGCAGGCCGAGGCGATGGCCAAGGTCGGCAGGGCGACCTCGCAGGACGGCCTGGTCGAGGTCACGGTCAACGCCGGGGGCATCGTCACCGACGTCAAGTTCGCGCCGGCCGCGTTCGAACGCAGCACCCCGGAGAAGCTGGCGCAGAGCGTCGTCGCGACGATCCAGAAGGCCGCCCTCTCCGCGCGGGAGCAGGCCGACGCCGCGCTCGCGCCCTATCAGGAGGGCATTCCCGACCTGCCGGACCTGTTCCCGGGCATGCCGTCCCTCAAGGACCTCATCCCGACCCCGCCGCCCGTCGTGCAGCCGAAACCGCAGCAGCATGACGACGACGAGCCGCCGGAGTCCTTCATGGACCGCCGAGGGGGTCAGTGGTGACCGGCTTCGAGGTCGACCCGACGGCGCTGCGCTCGGCGTCGCCGAAGTTCTCGGCGGCGGGCGACAAGCTGCAGACCGCGTGGGAGACGTTGCGGGGCGTGCTCGACGCCAACAACGGCTGCTGGGGCAACGACGAGGCGGGCCAGGAGTTCGCCAAGTCCTACCTGCCGCTCGAACAGTCGGCACGCCAGGCGATTCCGCTGGTCGCAGAGGGCATCCACTCGATCCGCAAAGGTCTGGACGCCTCTGCCGACACCTGGGAAGCCGTCGACCAGGGTGGCGCCAAGTCGCTGGGAGGGAAGTGAGCCGTGGGCATCGAGATTCCGGGCGCTGTTCAATGGCTCACGCCCATCGTGGTCGGGGCGTCGTGGCCGGAGGGCGACGAGACCAAGCTGCGCGCCATGCGGGACGCGTGGGAGGCCGCCGCCAAGTCGATCGGTGAGGTGCTGAACGACGGCAACAGCGCCTCGAAAGCGGCTTTGGGCTGCATGCGCGGGCAGACCGCCGAGAAGTTCGAGGAGTACTGGAAGAAGTACACCGAGGGCGACGCCTACCTGGTCAACCTGCAGCAGCTGTGCACCGACCTGGCCTCAGGCTGTGACAACGCGGCACTCGGCGTCGAGTACACGAAACTCAGCATCATCGCCGCTCTGATCATCCTGGCCGCCCAGATCGCCGCGATGATCGCCTCGGCGGTGGCCACGTTCGGTGCGTCGACCGCGGGCATCCCGATCGCGCAGGTGGCCACGCGCACCTTCGTCCAGATGCTCTTCCAGCAGTTGATCAAGCAGATCATCCTCAACGTCGCGATCAACGTCGGTGTCGACGCCGCGATCCAGACGATCCAGTTCGCGACGGGTGAGCGGAAGTCCTGGGACGTCGGCAAGACGGTCGACGCGGGCGTCGCGGGTGTCGCCGCGGGCATCGCGGGTGGTGCGGTCGGCGCGGGCAGCGCCGCGCTCGGCAACACGTCGAAGAACTTCCTGGCGGCTGCTGGCCGTGGCGCGGTGGAAGGCGCCGTCTCGGGTGCGGGCGGCAACGTGCTGAACAACGTCTATCACGGCAAGTTCGAGGCGAAGGACTTCGGTTCGGCGATCCTGTCCGGCGGTATCTCCGGCGGCGTCGGTGGTGCGCTCGGAGGTGTGCAGAACAGGCACGAGGGCCTGTCGAACACCTGGGATACCGGGACCCACACGGATCCGGAGACCGGCATTCGCACGACCAGCGGAGCGAACACGCAGGGGCACACCTACACGACGCCCGACGGGTCGACGACGCGCGCCAACACCGAGGGCAATCCGTACCACGGTGGCTGGGGGTCCGAGAACGCGAGCAAGATCCCAGGCGCGGGTGGGCCGAACAACGTCAACGATCAGGAGGACAGCGACTACCAGGTCAAGTCCGGGGCGAACCCACCGCGGATGGTCGGGCACCTCGATCTACCCGACCCGCCGCCGCGAAAGTAGTCACCGCCAGGGCTGCCAGCCGGGAAGTGGGGCGTGATCCGGACGGGTCTCGCCCCAGTCCCGGCTACCCGGCGGCAGCGCGTTGTGCTCGGCGACCCGCATCCTCGGGCGCACCCGCCACCAGTCGCCCAGCAGCCACGCCGTCAGCACCACCGAGATCAGGATTCCGACCCGTACGTCGACGCCGGTGCTGCCGAGGTAGAGGAAGATCCAGGCGAACTGGCCGGTGAACGCCGCCGCGAAGAGCCGCCACCCGATGCCGGCCGGTATGAAGGCGCCCTTGCCGATCCCGACCGTCTGCTGCATGAAGCCCACCTGCCGCCGCACGGCCCACTGCCGCAGCTCGCGCCACTCTTCGACCGACATCCGGGTGGGCGACGCCGGCGTGCCACCGCGGGACCGGATCAGCTCGGCGAGCTCACCGGCCTGAGTTGCCGGCAGGATCCACTGCTGCGGCCGCGCTACCAGCCGCAGCAACGGATTCTGGCCGACGAACGTCGTGGTGCCGGTTGGCGTCGGCCACGGATGCACATCCGGCGTGGTGCCCGATTGCAGGAGCGTGATGTCACCGAGCCACACGGCTTGCGGGTAAGAACCCGTCGCGTGTGCCCTGTTCGGCTTGTGCACCAGGCGATCTCGCTGCACGTACAGCGATGAGCCGTCGCGCAACGGCACCCGCACCTCGACGTTGCGGCCGAGGTTGGCGCCCAGCCGGAACATCCGTCCGCCGAGGTATCCCAGCATCGGACACAGCACCAGCAGGACGGGGATCCAGACGTACCCGCCCTTGCCGATCAACCAGATCACGCTGATCGGCACCGACAGGAACGCCACCCTGCCCCAGACCCACGGCACGTTCCGGTTCAGCACCCACGCCACGCCCGCGACACCTGCGGCAGTGAGCACGGCCCACGGCACACCGGGCGTGGTGAGCAGCGCAACCGAAGGCAGCACAACGGTTCCGGCCAGCGCGAGCGTCGCCCCGGCCAGCCAGCGCACCGCCAGCGGTGGCCCGGTGAGCGACACAGCCGGGCCCTCGACCGGAGTGGTCCTTTCCCCGGTTGGCGGTGGACCTTCGCCGACCTCGTCGAGGTGGCTGTCGGTCTGCACGACGGGGGTGGAGTGAACCTCTGGCAGTCCCGAGACCCGTGCTCGCACGAGCGCGACGAACTTCTGGGGGTCCTCGACCGGCAGCACCTGCTCGCCCGAGGTCGTCCGCAGCACCACGACGTCGCCCGCCGGCACGGGCAGCCCGCGACCGTCGGTCAGCGTGATCCAGGGCGCCTCGCCGGGCACCGCCTGCCGCGTGCTGATGCCGAGGAGGTCGTCGAACCCATAGGACAGCCTGGTCGGTCCGGTGGAGGCCATCCGTCCGCCGCCGGACATCGCCGTGATCTCCAGGCCGTTGGTGGTGACCTCGACCGCGTCGTTGTACCAGCTGGGCCTGGGGTCGACGCGGAACTCGAACAGCACCTTGTTCGGCGCGCGTTTCGACACCAGATGAGCGAGGTACGTCGCCACGAGCGGGATCCCGAACAGGATCGGCATGTTGACTGCGGGCGACTTGCTGCCCACGACGACCACGGCGGTGATCGCGGCGACGGCCGACACACCCAGCGCGACGAACGGCCAGTGATGCGGTTTCATGCGTGCCCTCGGAGAGCCATGACCGCCATCTTGGCGAGGACTCCCGGCGAACGCACGCCTGACGCTCCGGGATCAGGCGCCTGTCACCGGGTCACCTCGGCGATGTAGCCGTCCGGGCGGACCGTGGCCTCGGCGCCGTCCAGGGCGATCGACGTGCCCTTGCCGTCGGACAGGTCCAGGCCGGGGACGAACGTGCCTGCGAGCGGGTCGTCGCTGCCGGTGTCGTAGCGAATGTCGGTGCCCTGGACCATCGCCGTTATGTGCTTCCTGACGTCCGGGAGGTCCAGCAGGGTGGCGAAGAGCGAGTACAGCTCGCGGGAGTGCGGGTCGGGGCGGGTCAGGGCGACCTGGGCCATGGTGTTGTGCAGGACGCGGGCCGCGACCGGGTGGCGTTCGGTGGTGTAGGTGTCGATCAGGGCGTCGTCGCCGGTCGCGAGTTTCCAGCCCAGGTTCAGGGCGTCCTGCAGGCCCAGGTTGAGGCCCTGGCCGCCGAACGGCGAGTGGACGTGGGCCGCGTCGCCCGCCAGGAGGACGTTGCCTCGGCGGTAGGTGGTGGCCTGGCGGGTGTTGTCGGTCCAGACCGTCGCGGTGTGGACGGCGGTGATGCGGACGTCGTGGCCGCTGACCCTGCGCAGGCTGGCTTCCAGCGTTTCGCGCGTTGCGTCGCGGGTGGCGGGAGGGCCGTCGTACTCCATCGTCATGATGCGGCCCTGGAGCGGGCCGCAGGCGTAGACGCCGGTCGGGGTGTGGTGCCAGCCGCGCGGCAGGTCGCCTTCCAGGTCGACGATCGCCTGGTAGCCGGTGAGCGTCGGGCCGGTGCCGGGGAAGTCGAAGCCCGCGAGCTTGCGGACGGTGCTGCGGCCGCCGTCGCAGCCGACGATGAAGCCCGCGTCGAAGCCGAGGTCGGTGACCTCGACACCGCGGTGGATCTCGACGCCCAGTTCCAGGGCGCGGGCTTCGAGGATTCGTTCGAGTGCTTGCTGGGTCAGCATGACGAGCGGCAGACCGTCCAGTTTGAACAGTCCGGCGAAGTGGCCGGTGGCACCGGTGGGGCGCCAGGCGAGGCGGGCGGACTCCGCCTCGCTCACGGCGTCGATGGCGGAACCGAAGCCGCGCATGGCGAGCATCTGGTAGGTGCGGCCGCTGATCATCTGGGCCTTGATGGTGTCGGCTTGGGTGGTGAGGCGTTCGAGCACGGTGGTGCGGACGCCCTGGAGGGCTAGTTCGCAGGCGAGCAGTAGGCCGACCGGTCCGGCGCCGACGACGGTGATGTCCCCAGTAGTTTTCACGCTCAACATTTGAGCGTGAAAACATCCCGGTGTCAAACATGATTTAGGATGGGTGCGTGACCGAGCCGATCTACTCGTGGCTGTACGTGCAGCAGGGCGTCGACGCGGTGAAGGCCGCGATGGGGCAGCGGATGGAGGCGGAGGCCGGGTGTTCGTTGCTGGAGCACGTGGCGCTCTACCAGCTGCACCACAACGGCGGGCGGCTGAAGATGCTGGAGCTCGCCGAGCTGCTCGACGTGAGCCCGTCCGGCGTCACGCGGCTGATCGAACGGCTGGTCAAACGCGGATGGGTCACGCGCGAGCAGCCGCCCGACAACCGGCGGCAGGTCTACGCGGTGCTCACGCCGGAAGGCGAGGAGGCGTGCCTCGGCAGCACCGCGAGGGTGTACCGGGCGTCGCTCGCCGAGGAGTTCACCGGGCTGCTGAACGAGCGCGACCTGGCGGACCTGCGGCGGATCGGGCGCAAGCTGCTCGAAGGGCACGGCCGGTGGGACGTGAAGAGGTTCGCGCCGTCAGAGGAGTGACGGCAGCACGTGTTCCTCGGTGACCATCAGTCCCGTGGTGGCCATGGTCTCGGCAAGATCGGGATCCCAGCTCGCGTCGGAGGGGCGGCTGTTCAACGTCGGCAGCTCGACGCCGCGCGCGATCAGCGTGGCGACGGCCTCGCGGTAGTCGGCCGCCGACATCCGCCAAGCCGTGCCGCCGGTCCACGCCAGGATCTCGTTGGCCGCGCGGATGCCGTCCGGCGTGAAGTCGTTGTGGCAGCGGACGGTCTTGCCGTCGAGGTGGTGTTTGGCCTGCGGGGTCAGGCCGTTCGGGAGCACCATCAACGGGCCGGGCACGCCGGACTCGAGCAGCCGCGGGCTGCGGACGACGAGCACCTCCTGGCTTTCGAGGGTGTCGTTCAGCGTCAGGTAACCCTCGGACGTCAGCACCGGATCGGAGTACGCGTCGGGGAGGACACCGGAGCGTTCCCAGTCGGTGCCCGCGAGCTGCAGGGCTTTCTGGACAACGCGGGTCAGCGGGCGGCCGTCGTCGAGGTCGTTGCCCGCCAAGGCGAAGCGGGTCGTCCACCGCCGGGGTTCTGCGCTCAGCCCGGCCAGGATCGCCGCGGCCTGGTTCGCGATCATCGGCAGCGCGGGCTGCGGGATCTTGCCGTACCTCCGCACGTGCTCGATCCACTCGGCGGCCCACGGCGCGTGCAGCAACCCGTGCTCCCGCAAGGCGAACTTCAGCACGGCGTCCGCGGTCGAGGCCTCCTCGGACGTGGACATGCCGACCGGCCTGCCGTGCACGGACTCCAGCACCTCGGGCAACGTGCTGCCGTGCGCGCGGATGTGTTCGTCCAGGCGTGCCAACGAGATCTGCCGGCGGGCCGGGTGCGTGACAGGTTTGCGCAGCAGCTCGCCGAGGACGGTGGCGGTGTGCGCGTCCTCGACGCGGAAGCTGAACGCCGAGCGGCCGCCGCCCTCCATCGTCTCGCGGGCGAGGCGCCAGAACTCCGCCAGCGCGGGCTCGTCCATGTTCACGCCCTCACCCTAGTGCCGCGACAGCCAACCTTCGCCGCGTCTTCGGCGCTCAGCGGGCCACCTCGCGGCCGTCTGACCGCCGAACACGGGGCAAAGGCTGACTGCCACGGCACCAGGTTTCCGCTGCCGCCTTCCGCTGACGGCCGGTCTCGGAACGCTGCGCGATGGGGAGGGTGCGCTATGACACAGGGGGTGAACCTGTTCGGAGCGATCCGGCCGACGTCGAGCGCGGACTCGACGAGTGGGTGGCGGGTTTCGAGCAGAAGGCCGCGCGCTACCAAATACGGTGACGTCGTCGTGGTCGTTCGGGACTCCAACGGCTGGGAGATCGGCAGGTACAACCTGGGCCAGCGGCTCCCGCCCAGGTGAGAGATGAGGAGCAGACGTGAGTGAGTCAGCGTGACTGGTCAGCGACGCCCATCGGGTGCAGCTCGGCCTCGGCAAGCCCATCCGCCGGGAGGACCGCACAGTCGACCACTTCCACGACGGCAGCCAGAACTCCCGCAACTCCGACCTCACGCGGGCGTTGTGGAAGTTCCTCGCCGACTACGGTGACCAGCCGTTGCGCGTCGTCTTCGGCCACAGCCCCGAATACACCAAGACCGCGGGCCATCGGATGATCGGCAACGACGCCGCGGAGGACATCGACTTCCCCGAGTACCTCCGCGACTGGCACGGCTGATCAGGGGTCGACCCGGTCCAGCGCGGCACCGTCCCACGTCGTCTGCGTGCACGCCACACCACGGCCGTTCTTGGGCCGCAGCACGTCGTAGATGTGCATGCGAGGGATCTTGTCCGACACGCCCCAGCCGCTCGGCCAGGTGATCACCCAGTCCATGTCGAGGTCGACCAGCAGCCCCAGCATGCGTGCGATGGTCGGGTCGTCGAGCCGTTCGAACGCCTCGTCCAGCAGCACGAGACGCAGCGGGTCGAACTCGTCGCTCACCGCGTCGTAGAAGCTCGCCGCGGCCGCGAACAGCGTCACGTACGAGATCAGGCGGGTCTCGCCGGACGACAGCTGGCGCAGTCGCCGTTCGCGCGGGTTGCCGTCCGGGCCCGTGTCGGCGACGGTCACCGTGAACTGGTGCCACGTCCGGTAGTCCAGGGCCCGCGACAGGATCTCCGCGTAGCCGCCGGAGTGCGTGTCGCGTTCGTTCTCGATGCGCTCGGTGAAGACGCGCCGCAGCGTGGCGTCCTGCTCGGGCGTGCGCTCCCCGAACGGGAGGCGCACGAGCGCAAGCGCTTGCCTCGTCTGGTCGTCGAGCGCGCTGGACGACTTCCACGCGAGCTTGACGTGCACGCCCTGGCTGGAGCGGGCCTGGGAGAGGACCTCGTTCATGCGCTTGGTGAGGTCCTCGGCGACGGTGATCTGGCCGCGCAGCCACTCGGCGAGGTCGCGGATCAGGTAGTCGGCGAAGATCCCCTGGTACTGCTCGTCGAGGAACCCGCGCTGCTCCGCCAGCTTCGTGGTGACCTGGCGGGCGGCGACGGCGACGGGCTTCGCGCCCTCCTCGCCGGTCACCGTGACGGTCAGCAGGCCGGCGTGCTGCTCGGCGGCGATGTCGTGGCTGCCGGCGAGCGACGTCTGCAACGCCTGCAGCTTGGCGATCACGGTGGCCTCGGTGCCGCCACGACGGTCACCCGCGTCGGCGATGGCCTGACGCACCAGCGCTTCCTCCGGCGCCTCGGGGAAGGCTGCGGCCAGTAGGCCGGGTGCGCGCACGGTCGCCTGGAAGCTGGCCCTGGCGCGTTCCAGCGCCTCCGTGGCCTCGGCGACCTGAGTGGAGTTGGTCTCCAGCAACGCTTCCAGCTTCGCTGCCTGCTCACGCGCGGTCGTGATGCTCTCGCGCACACCCTTGAGGTCCTCGCGCATCTTCTTGCGCGACTTCTCCAGCTGCGTCAGCTGCTCGCTGATTTCCTTGGCCTCACCACCGACCGCGTCGGTCAGCTCCGCCAGCGTCCCCGCCTGGGCCGCGTAGTCGACACACCGGGCATCGGCATCGCTCTCCGCGGTCTGCCGGTCCGCCACCGCCTCGTGGTAGCGGTGCGAGGCGTCCGTGAGGTCGGAAATCGTGCCCTGGCAACGCCTCCGCACCGCGTCACCGAGCAGGTCGGCCGTCCGCTGGGCTTCCGAGGCCGCCGCCTGGGCCTGGCGCAACGCCTCGGTGTCGGACGGCAGCCCGGCGTCACCCGCCTGCCTGGTCAGTTCGCTGCGCGCCGCTTCCAGCCGCGCATTGGCGTTCTCCAACGCGTCGCGCAGCTCGAACGTCCGTTGCTGGGCCCGTGCCGCGGACTCGTCGGCGGCCTGGACCCGGCTGTGCTTGGCGATGAGCTCGCCCTCGCCGGGGAACGCCGCGAGGTGCGCCTCCCATGTGGCGACGTGCTCGTGCGCGCGGGCCAGTTCGTCTTCCGCGGTGCCGAGCTGGGTGCGGAGCTCGGCGAGTTCCTCTTCCAGGGCGGTGATTCGGCGCCCACGCGCGGCCTCCCGCGCACCCGCGCCGATGAACTCGGCCTCCGGCTTGGTCCAGCGGCCGGTCAGCACGCCGGTGCGCCAGTCGCCGGTGGTGGTCATGTCGTCCAGCGACACCGCCCGCAGCAGGTCGGCGACGAGTGACTCGGGCACCGGGGAGCCCTCGACGGCCGGCACCAGGAACTCGGCCAGCGAACGCCCGTCGACCGCGGGCCTCGGCACGGCGAGAACGTCGTTCAGCTCGGCGTTCTGCGGGCTCACCCAGGCGTCCAGCAGGCCGCTCGCCTGCAGCGCGGCTTCCAGTCCCGCCCGTTCGTCGTCGGTGAGCGACGGTGCGAAGTCCACCAGCCGGTAGAAGGGCGCGCCCACGGCCGGGTCACGGTCCGCCGACGTGTACTGGCCCGGCACGGGCACCCGCTCGTTGCCCGAGCGCAGGCCGACGAGCTCCTCGTCCAGCGTGTCCAGACGAGCCCGCAGTTCGGTGCGCTGCTGGGTGAACGCGTGCGCGGCGTCACGAGCGGCCTGCACCAGCGGTCCTGCCCACTCGCGGGCCGTCGTGCTCAACGCCTTGGCAGCGGCCGGATCGGCGGTCTGCGGGAGAACCAGGGCCTCGGCGGGGCGTTCGTCGAGCAGCGGGCCGCTGGACGTCCACGCCTCGACCTGCTCCAGCCAGGTCTGCACGACCTCGGCCAGCTCCTGCATCTCCTGGTTGCGCAGCGCGGTCGACTCGGTCGCGCCGAGCTGGGCGTCGCGGGCCTTCTGCCGCAACGACTCCACCTCGCGCTGCTGCGAGTCCAGGGCCAGAGCCTGCTCGTGCAACGCCAGCGCGAGCGCACCCCGCTGGCGGGCAAGGGAAGCGATGCCCGAGGTCTGGTCGATGACCGACGCCAGCGCGGCCAGCACGTCCTCGGTTGCCGCGGCGGGTGGCACCCGGCGTTCGATCGGCAGCGGCTCGGCCTCGGGATCCGGCTTGGCGCGCACCGAATCCGTGGTCACGGTGGCCTCGGCGGGCGGGGCCTGCGGCACGTCCGGCGCCAGGTCGGAGTCCATGCCGGCCAGGCGCAGGTTCTCGCGCAACGGGTCGCTCAGCGCGTCGGCGGCCTGGAGATCCTCGGCGAGCCGCCGCAGGAGCCGCAGCACGTTGTCGACGGCGGCGTCTTCCTGCGCGCGCTGGCGGTGAGCGGTTTCGAGCGCGGCAACCGCCGAAGAACGCTTCTCCGCCACCAGGTTCTCGCGCGTCTTGAGATCCTGCAGGTCACGGAACGCCGGCAGTTCCTTCAGCGCGGCAATGGTTTCCTCCGCCTGCTGCTCTCCGGTCTCCATGTCGGCGAGTGCCTGCTCGGACGCCGCGCGCTCCATCCGCGTGACGTCGAGCTCCTGCGTGAGCTTCGCCTGCTCGCGCTGCAGCTTCGTCACCGACTTCTCGGCGGACTCCAGCCGTTCGGAGGCGCTGCGCAGGCCACCGAACGCGTAGTCGCTGTAGGTCTTGAGGAACGTGCTGAGCGCACTGTCCGCAGAGGACAACCGCACGATGTTCTCGCGAATCGACTCGAGATCGTCGAAGGACGTCGCGAGCTGCTCGACCATCGCCTGGTCCAGCGGCGGCAGGGCGTCGCTGAGGATCTGTTCCAGCTGCCCTTCCAGCACCTTCAGGCCGACGTCCGGGTTGCGCAGCGTCCGCTGCAGGTGCAGCAGGTCGCCGTAGCGGGCGGCGGGCACGCCGTAGACGGTCTCGGCGATCTTCGCGCGGAACGCGGGCTCCTCGAACATGCAGTCCGCGCCGACGAGGTCACGCAGCTGCGCCGGGCCGTGCGGGACGCGCTCGGGGCCCGCGAGCTGCAGCTCCGCGCCGACGCGCATGGGCGTGACGAACCGCCACGAGTCCGTGATCGCCTGCGAGGTCTTCGACGCCTTCACGCCGAGCCCGCAGGTCAGGTACTCGTTGCCCGAGTGGTCGGCAGCCTCGCGGATCAGCTCGACCCACGCGTAGCCGATGCGGTTCGGGCCACCGTCGTAGTCGTCGAGCATCAGGCGCCGGATGCTGACCGTGTCGAAGCCCTTCGAGCCGAGCTGGCGCAGGTCGCCGTCCAGGCACAGCGGCAGCAGCAGCTCCAGCGTGCGGGACTTGCCGGAACCGTTGGTGCCCTGGAAGATCGCGCGGCCACCGGAGAAGTCGAACGTCTGCTCGCTGTACTGCCAGATGTTGACCACGCCGCCGCGGTGCAGCCGCCACCTGCTCATGACACGTTCTCCTCATCGAACAGGGACCAGCTCGGTACTTCAGGCACCACAACGGGTTCCGGTTGTTCTCGTTCGGGGTCGCCGTCGGGCGAGGGCAGCCACCGGTGCGCGGCCGCGCTGATCGACCAGCCGTCCTCGCAGGGTACGGCGAGACCCATGCGGCGCAACAACTCCGTCACCTCGGCGACCAGCCGGTCGAGATCGTCGGTGAACTGCTTCGACCACGCGGCGGGGTAGTCCTCGACCAGGCCGGCGCAGACCTCGCGGATCCGTTCGGCAGCGACCACGTGTCGTGCCGGCGGGTCCTCCGACTCGTCCTCGACGAGGTCGGGCAGGGCGAGCAACGCGATGCGCGCGACCGTGGAGACACCGGGGAACGACAGGTCGGTCAGGAAGTCCTCGGGGTCGGCGGCGAGCACACCCTCGACGCGGCACTCGGTGTAGAGGCCGAACGCCTGCTCCAGCAACGCGGTCTCCTTGCGCTGGTTGCGGCGCAGCCACTCGGCCTGGTCGTCCGGCAGGTCCGCGTACAGCACCAGCGGCGTCTCGACGAGCTTGCGCCGGACAGCGTGTTCGATGCCGCGCGGTCCGGGCCGGGCGGCGAGCTCGACGAGGTGAGCGGGGCTCTGGGCCTCACCGACCGGGCCCGTGACGAGCTGGCCCAGCAGGTCCGTGTCGATCGTGATCAGCGCTTCCTGCGGCGTGACGTCCTGCGCGACCGATCCCTCGGTCTCCTGCAGCACGCCGAGGGAGACGAGGTGCCGCAAAGCAGCTGTCAGCGCCCTTCGCTCGGTCACGTCGTCCGGTGCGTCGATGCCCGCCTCCACCGCGGCGGAACGGATGTCGGCCACGAGCCGGGACAGCAGCGTCTGGCGGCCGATGCCCGTGAGCACCGCGAGGGTGAGCGCCAGGTAGGCGTAGCCGCGCGGGGACATGCTGAGCACGCCGCGCGTGTCGTCGTGGCCGGGGCCGGACTTGTACAGGCGCGCGAACCGGCGTTCCACCACGAGCCGGTAGCCGAGCAGGCCCGCGAACAGGTCCTGCAGCACCGCGCGGTGCCGGTAGACGAGGCTGAGCAGCTCGCCGTCCGGGCCGTCGCTGCGCAGCAAAGGCCTGCGCAGCAACGTCCTGGCGCACCGCACCACGTTGGCGGCGTCGATGTCGGAGAGGTTGTCCAAGTGGTTCATCGCTTCAGGGCCACCGTCGCGTCGTGCAGGGTGAGCGTCCCGGCGGCGGACTTGATCTGCGTCGTGGTGCCGTGGGCGATCTCGAGTTTGAGGCCGCGCACGGGGTCGCTGGCCGATCCGCTGTCCTGCGGGGAGTCCCGCTGGGCCATCGCGAGCGTCAGCAGCTCGCAGAACACCTCCAGCGCGCCGTGCGTCAGCGTGGTGTTCTCCAGGTTCCCCGCGGCCTTGGTCAGCTCCGCGACGTGCCTCGCGCGGATCTCGTCGGCCTCACGGGCTTCTGCGAGCAGCGACTGCTCGGTCATCGGGTCGTCGAGAATCCTGGACGGCCTGCCGCGCGCGCCGCGGTCGCCCCGGGACCGCACGGAGACCGTCACGTCGCAGACCGGGCCGTCGCGCCACGGCGTGCGCTCGTTGTCGGAGTCGTGTTCCGGTGCGGGGGAGAGGTGGCGGGCGCTGTAGAGACCGAACGCGGACGCGTAGATCTCGTGCGCTTCCTCACGGGTCGAGTTGTCGAACCAGCTCGCGAGCTTGAGCAGCTCGGCACGGCGTCCCGGGAGGAGGCCGCCGCCGGACGTCGCCCGCTTCACGCTGGCCAGCAGGCTGCCGATCGCGCGGGCCGTGGCTTCCCGCAGCGCCGTGACCTGGCTCGGGCGGCCGGGGCGGTCGACGAACCAGTCCGTCAGCTCCTGCCAGTCCTCCGGCGTGCGGCCGCGGGCGCGTTCGACGTTGTGGCCGAGGTCGGTGCCGAGGAGCCTGAGCAGTTCCGACCGGGCTCTGGTGAGGCCGGCGAGGGCCTCCGCGATCGGCGGCGTGTACTTCAGGACGTCCTCGACGACCCGCTGGATGTACTCGACCAGCAGGTTCCGGAAGCCCGCGATCTCGTCCGGCGCCAGGTGGTTCCGCGTCACGACCTGGCCGAGGTAGGCGTAGAAGTCGCGCACCGTCGCCGCGAGCTCGGCGTGCTGCAGGAACAGGGTGGTGACGCGTTCGGCCAGGAGCTCCTTGGTCTTGTCACCTTCGTTGAGCAGCGCGACGGACAGCGACCCGCCCAGCTCGTTGAGACCGCGTTCGATGGCGGGGAGCAGCTCGCGGGACACCTCGCGGGCGCCTTCGGGAACCCTGAGCAGCTCGTCGACGTCTCTTTGCACGCGGACGGCGAGCTTCGAGACCTGGTAGCGGACGCTGCCGTGCTGGAACTCGGCGATGCTGGCCGCGACCACCTCACGCCGCCCCTGGACGAGGTTGCCCCACTCGACCAGCTGCTTGAGGCGGTTGATGACGTTCTCGATGCGGCTCTCGCCCTGCTCGACCCTGCCCTCGCGCTCCAGGCCGGCCAGCGCCCCGGCGACCTCGCCCGCGCTGAGATCCGCCAGCAGCGTGGAGGTGAACAGCCGCATGATCGCCAGGTACGTGCGCTGATGATCGCGCGCGTCCAGATAGGCGTACAGCTTCAGCCGCTTGTGCTCCACGACCGGCCACCCTAATGCGCGCGCTGGTGTGATGCGGCGCTACCGTGCCTACAGCGAGCTGGGGAGGATGCCGTGGGCGCGGGGCGCGCGTTGGGGTTGTTGCTGGGCGTGGCCGCGGACGCGGTGTTCGGTGATCCACGCCGATTTCACCCGGTAGCGGCATTCGGCAGCTCTGCCGCGGCACTCGAGAAGCGCGTGTACGCGGACTCCCAGGCCGCCGGCGTCGCGTATTCGGCGGTGCTGGTGGGCGGAACCGTGGCCCTCGGCGTGGCGGTCGAACGCGCTGCCCGCCGCCACTGGCTGACGCAGGCGCTGGCGACCGGTGTGGCGACCTGGGCGGTGCTCGGCGGCCGTTCGCTGGCGGCCGAGGGCACCTCGATGGGCCGCGAGCTCGATTCGGGTGATGTGGACGCCGCTCGTGCACGGTTGCCGCATCTGTGCGGCCGTGATGCTTCCCGCCTGGACACGCTCGGTTTGGCGCGCGCGACCGTCGAGTCCGTGGCCGAGAACACCTCGGACGCCGTCGTGGCGCCGCTGTTCTGGGGCGCGGTCTTCGGCGTTCCTGGTCTGCTGGGGTACCGCGCGGCGAACACGCTCGACGCGATGGTCGGCCACAAGTCCCCGCGCTACCTGCGCTTCGGCTGGGCGTCCGCACGCCTCGACGACCTGCTGAACCTGCTGCCGTCCCGGCTGGCGGCGTTGCTGACCGTCGGCGGCGCCCCGGTCGTCGGCGGCTCCGCCTCGCAAGCGCTGGAGACCTGGCGCCGTGACGCCTCAGCGCACCCGTCGCCCAACGCGGGCCAGGTCGAGGCGGCCTTCGCCGGCGCGCTGGAGATCAGGCTCGGCGGCCGGACCGTGTACTCGCACGGCGTCGAGGAACGCCCCGTGCTGGGCCACGGCCGCAACCCGGACTCAGGTCACGTGACGCGTGCGGTCGAGCTGTCCCGCGTCATCGGCTTCTCGGCTGGTCTCGTCAGCGCCGTCATCGCCTTCTTCCGCAAGTAGCTCGGCGATCGACTTCTTGCGCTTCTTCGTGCCCTCGTGCAGCACGCCACCCGGCCGTGCCTCGCGAATGGTGAAGTACAGCCACCCGCCGACCGCCATGACACCGAACGCGATCCACTGCAGCGCGTAGGAGAAGAACGGCCCCGATTCGATCCGCGGCAGCGGCAACGTGTCGAGCGCCCCCGGCTGCTTCTCGATCAGCTGGTAGTAGCCGGGTTCGATGCCGGGCCCGACGGCGTTGTTGTTGATCGAGTAGATCTGCCTCCGCCCGTCCTGCTCGAACGCGGGCTGCTCGTTCGACTCGTTCGGCCTGGCCAGCCCGACGATCGTGACCTCGTCGGCCGGTGCGGCGGCGAAGTCCGGCGGCTTGATGCCGTTGACCGGCCTGACGTAGCCGCGGTCGACGAGGACGGTCTGACCGCTGGTGGTCCTGAACGGCGTGATGACCTCGAACGCGGCCTCGCCCTGGACGGTCCGCAGTCTGGCGAGCGCTTCCAGTTCCGGCAGGTAGAGGCCCTTGAGCTCGACCTTCTGCCACTCGTCGTGCCTGGCCCCGAACGGCACCGGGTCGCTCTGCAGCGACTTGGTGATGGCGGCGTTCTGCGCCTGGCGCTCGTCGTTGCGGCCGAACTGCCACGGGGACAGGAAGTAGATGCAGGCACCCGCGAACACCCAGACAGCCAGGGTCAGCGCCAGCCAGCCCGGCCTGAGGAGGAACTTGAACCGCACGACTTCACGGTAGTTGCGTGACCTGGACCTCGTGGAACTGGGTCACGAACCCCTCGCCCTCCGGACTCGCCGCCATGATCCCGACCTTCGTCTCGATCTGCGGCGGGAAGTACGCCTTGCGCAGCACCTTGGTGGGTTCCTCACCGTCGACCCCGTACCGCACCCACACCGCGTCCCCCTTCCGCTCGGCGGAGATCGTGAACCGCTCGAACTCCCCGGTGAGCGCGAGGTTCCAGTCCGAGAACCCCCTGGTCACGACCGTGCTGGCCTGCAGCTTGCCGTCGAACACCTCGACCCCGGCCTTGATCCAGTTCTCGCCGTCGATCACCAGCCCGATGCCCGCGTGGTCGTACTGCGCCGCGTACTCGCCGCTGAACGTCGCGGTGATGGTGAAGTCGCCGGCCAGGGTCACGCCGTAGAGGTGACCGTTGTCGCGGATCACGCCGTTGCCGGTGAGGCGCCAGAAGTCCGAGTTCGGATCGGCGTGCACGGTCAGGGGTTCGGTCGACCACTTCCGCGGCTCGTTCAGCCACGTCCACCCAGTCAGGTCCATGAGCTCATCCTTGCAAAACAGAGCGTGCGGTGGCCAAGACTTCTGACCGGTATCCGCCACCGAACAGCACGGCGTGCACGAGCAGCGGGAACAGCTGGTGCAGCTTGACGCGTGCGCGCCAGCCGTCGGCCAGCGGAGCCACCTCCTGGTAGGCGCCCAGGACGTCGTCGAGGAACGGGCACCCGAAGAGCTGGAGCATCGCGAGGTCGCTCTCCCGGTGCCCGCCGTGAGCTGCCGGGTCGATCAGCCACACCTGGCCGTCCGCGCCCCACAGCACGTTGCCGCTCCACAGATCGCCGTGCAGCCGCGCGGGCGGCTCCGGCGGGCCGGCGAGCTCGGTGATGCGGGAGCACACCTCGTCCAGGTCGAGGCCTGCCTGCCGGGCGTACGGCTGAATGCGTTGTGACGCGAACCACTCCGGCCACGACGGTGCCGGCTCGTTGACCATCGGGGCCATCCCGATGGTCGCCTCGCGCGGGCCGCCCGGCGGTGGGGCGCCGAACGCGGGGGCGCCGGCCAGGTGCAGGGTCGCCAGGCGGCGCCCGAAGGTCACGGCTGCCTGAAGATTTGGCGAGCCGTGCGGGATCTCGTCCATCACCAGCACGCCGCCGTCGGACGAGTGCACGAACGGGATCGGCGGGCCGCCCTCGACGCGCAGCCACCGCAGGCCCGCCGCCTCGGCAGCGGTGGCCTGCGGTGACTGGTGCTTCGTCCTCAGAGCTGCTCGCGAACCCACGCGATCAGCCCCGGCATCGCCGCCTCGATCATGACCAGCACTTCTTCGAAGCCGGAGTCGTCGCCGTAGTAGGGATCGGGCACGTCGGCGCTGTCGGCGTCCGGGTCGAACGAGCGCAGCAACCGGATGCGATCGGGATCGGCCATCCGGCGCAGCGCCCGTGCGTGGCCGGAGTCGAGCGCGACCAGCAGATCGGCGTCCAAGTGCAGGTCAGACACCTGCGCGGCCACGTGGTCGGTGGGATATCCGTTGTCCGCCAACGTCTTCATCGCTCGCGCGTCGGCGGGATCGCCGACGTGCCAGCCACCGGTACCGGCACTGGACACCTCGACCAGAGAGGACAATCCTTCCCGGATCAGCCATTCTCGGAAGACGAGCGCTGCCATGGGGGACCGGCAGATGTTGCCGGTGCAGACAAAGGCGACCTTCACCGCCACACGGTAACGCTCAACCGCTGTCACAAGATGTATGGACAAACGACATGGAGGCCGCCCATGCAGACAGGTACCGACGTGCCCCCGCAACGGGAGATCATCGGGTGCACCGACGCCCTCGGGCGCCGACGTGCGTTCGAGGTGTACCTCAACGAGAAGGGTCGCGTCTGCTTCCGCACCCCGCCCGGTGAGTCGGCCCAGCTCGACGCTTTCCAGCTGGACGAGCTGATCAGCCACCTCACCGAGCTCCGCCGCTACATGCAGTGACGCGGTGCTCTGAGCTGGTCGCCTAGAATTCCGGCGATGACCAGCCCAGACCTGCGCCACCACGGTGACGTCGACGCCGCACCCGGCCTCGCCGACTTCGCCGTCAACGTGCGGGTGCCGCACCCGCCCGCTTGGCTGCGCGAACGGCTGGCCGCGGCGCTCGGCGACCTGGGCCGTTATCCCTCGAAACAGGCTGAGGAACGCGCCCGTGCGGCCGTCGCACGCCGTCACGGGCGCTCGCCTGACGAGGTTCTGCTGCTCAACGGCGCCGCGGAGGGCTTCGCGCTGCTGCCGAAGCTCGCGCCGCGCCGGGCCGCGATCGTGCACCCCGGTTTCACCGAGCCTGAAGTGGCGTTCCGCGATGCCGGAATTCCGGTGGACCACGTGCTGCTCGACGGCGACTTCACGCTGTCCGGCACCGCCGTGGACGCCGACCTCACCGTCATCGGCAACCCGACGAACCCCACGTCGGTGCTGCACCCGAGCGCCGCGCTCAAGACTCTGCCCGGCAAGCTCGTCGTGGACGAGGCGTTCATGGACGCCGTGCCGGGTGAGCCCGAGTCGCTCGCGCACGACCCGGACGTGCTGGTGCTGCGCAGCCTCACCAAGACCTGGGGCCTGGCGGGGCTCAGGGCCGGCTACTTCCTCGGCGACCCGGAGACCCTCCAGCGCCTGGCGCACGGACGTCCGCACTGGCCCGTCGGCAGCCTGACGCTCGAAGCGATCACCGCGTGCTGCGAGCCGGAGGCGCTGGAGGCGTCGCACCGGTTCGCGCTCGAAGCCACCGAGCACGCCGCGTACGCGTTGGAGCAGCTCCAAGATCTGGTCGTCGTGCCGCCGAAAGCGCCGTTCGTGCTGATCAGGGTGCCGAGGGGTACGCGGGAGGCGTTGCGGGACAAGGGGATCGCGGCACGGCGCTGCGACACCTTCCCCGGTCTCGACGACACGTACCTGCGCGTGGCGATCCGGCCGCCGGAGGAGTTCGCGGTGTTCGTGGACGCGCTGCGGGTAGTGATGGAGGAACTGGCGTGAAGCTCGCCGACGTGATCGCGGCACTGGAGTCCGCGTATCCGCCGAAGACCGCCGAGAAGTGGGATGCGGTCGGCCTCGTCTGCGGCGATCCGGCCGAGGAGGTCACGCGCGTGCTGGTCTGCGTCGACCCGACGTCGTCCACTGTGGACGAGGCGGTCGAACGCGGCGCGCAGCTCCTTCTCGCACATCACCCGCTGCTCCTGCGCGGCGTCAACGGGGTTCCGGCCGACGACCCCAAGGGCGCGCTGGTGCACAAGCTGATCCGCAACCGCGCCGCCCTGTACTGCGCGCACACCAACGCGGACTCGGCTCTGCCCGGCGTCTCGGACGCGCTCGCCCGCGCCATAGGCCTCACGATCACCGGACCGCTGGACGCCGCGTCCCGCGCACCGATGGACGTGCTGACCGTGTTCGTGCCGGTGACGAACGCGGAACAGGTGCTCAAGGCGCTCACCGACGCCGGCGCCGCCGCGATCGGCGAGCAGGACGACTCACGTCTCGAGGTGGTCCTGCCGAGGGCCTGGCGATCGGCCGTCCTGGCGGCGCTGCGAGCCGTGCACCCGCACGAGGACTTCACCCTGCAGGAGCTCGCCGACCTGCCGGGTGACACCGGGCTTGGCCGCATCGGCGAGCTGCCGGAGGCGGAACCGTTGCGCGTCTTCGCCCAGCGCGTGGCCGACGCCCTGCCCGCCACGGTGCAGGGCGTGCGCGCCGCCGGCGACCCGGAACGCCTGATCAAGCGGGTCGCGGTGTGCGGCGGCGCGGGCGACAGCTTCCTGAGCACGGTGCAGCGCGCGGGCGTCGACGCCTACGTCACCGCCGACCTGCGCCACCACCCCGCGAGCGAGCACATCGAGTCCGGTGGCCCCGCGCTGGTGGACGTGGCGCACTGGGCCAGCGAGTGGCCGTGGTGCGAGCAGGCGGCGGAAATCCTGCGCGAGGCCTTCGGCGGTAGGGTCCAGGTACTCGTCTCCACCCGCCGGACCGACCCGTGGACCGTCGGTGCGACGAGAACAGCAGCAGGAGGACATGCGTGAAAGCCGATCCCGCAGTGCAGCGCAGGCTGCTCGACCTGGCAGAGGTCGACGCCGAACTGGCGCGTGTCACCCACCGTCGCCGCACGCTGCCCGAGATCGCCGAGATCGCCGCGGCCGAGCAGCTCGTGCGCGCGAAGCAGGACGCGCTGGTGGCCATCGAGACGACGCTCACCGACCTGGACCGCGACCTGAAGCGCCAGGAGACCGAGATCGACCAGGTCCGCGCCCGCGGGGAGCGCGACCGCAAGCTGATGCAGTCCGGCGCGGTCGGCGCCAAGCAGCTCACCGACCTCGAACACGAGCTCGCCACCCTGCAGCGCCGCCAGGGCATCCTCGAAGACGACCTGCTGGAGCTGATGGAACGCCGCGAGGCCGTCGAAGCCGACGTCTCCTTCGCCCGCGTGGAGCTCGACAAGGCCCGTGAGGCCCTGGAGGACGCCACCAGCCGCCGCGACGCCGTCCTCGCCGACCTGGAGTCGACCGAGACCAGGCGCAGCGCCGACCGCTCGATGATGGCCAAGGGCCTCCCGGACGACCTGCTGAAGCTCTACGACCGCCAGCGCGAGCAGCGCGGCATCGGCGCGGCACCGTTCCAGTCCCGCCGTTGCGGCGCGTGCCGGATCGAGCTCGACCGCGGCGCGGTGTCGAAGCTGAAGGAAGCGGGCGCGGACGAGATCGTGCGCTGCGAGGAGTGCGGCGCCATTCTGGTCCGCATCGGTGAGCCGAAGGCCTGAGTTCGTTGTGGAGCCGGAGCCGCGCCCGGCCTGGCCGGGTGCGGCTCTTGTAGGGGACGTGTAGAACGCCTCCGTAACTTCCTTCCCGTAATTCGTTTCTCGGGAGGGGTAGACATGCGCAAGGCCTTGTCCGCGGTCGTCGCCACAACGTTGGCGCTACTGGCTTTGAACGTGCCGGCGGCATCAGCCGCCACCAGCGTCAACTTCGAACCGCGCACCGTGCTCGGCCCCGGCATTCCGCGGGACGGCTCCCGCACGGACCAGAACGTCGTGGAGCTCGGCTCGGTCACCATGAATCTGACGGCGGCCCAATCCGCACAGGTCGTCGCCGTGATGCGGGTGAATTCCGCGACCATTCGCACCTTGTTCGACAACGAGATCGTCTGCAAATGGGACGGTGGCGGCAAGAACGCCGTGCTGGGCCAGAACGTGTACCAGAAGGGCAGCGGCGCACCCCAGTGGGAAGACCTGACGCTGACCACCAGCCAGCTCGTCCACCCCGGCAAGGCCGCTCTGGTGACCTGCACCGCCTTCATCCGCACGGCCTCGCTGGGCTTCGACGACTCGACCGTCAACCTCGTCAGCGGTTCGATGCGCATCGTGCCGACGACAGGGCCGGCCATCCAGGCCACCGTGCCCGCCGGGCTGCTGAAGGTCGACGCAGCGAACCCGATCGTCCGTCAGCCCGCGCTGCCGATCTTCGACGTACCGGCGGGAACCAAGAGCCTGAACGTGGTCGCCGACGTCGAGTACCTCGTCTGTCACACCATCAGCGCGTGCAACAAGTCGAAGTCGTCCCAGGCCTCGTACACGCTGTTCGTGAACCAGTGGAAGTCGGACGGGACGTTGTGCCACACCGATTCCACCGGCGTCACCCTGGACACGCCCTACTACGTGCACCACGTGGTGGTGCCGCTGAAGATGTCCGGGTTCACGGTGAAGACGGACGCCGGCTGTGCGCCGCGGTTCAACGCCTACGTTCTCGTGAAGTGGCTGGGCGGTGAGACCGGCGCAGTGCAGGGCACGGCGAACAACCTCACCGACGGACGCGGTTCGACGGGGCGGCACAACTCCGACATGAGCGCGGTCTACGCGATCCCGGTGCAGTGACCGAACACAGCGGCACCGTCCACATCGGATGGTGCCGCCGTACGCGTGCTCAGGCGGAGACCGGACGCGGCCCGCCCTTGGCCCACAGCAGGGAACCGGGCTTGCGCGCCTCCAGGCGGATCTTCGCCACCCCGAGCTTGCACGTCAGCTCCTTGTAGGCCGCACCGAGACGACCGCCGAAGCAGAAGTTCAACGCGGAGTCGTCCTTGCGGGCGAACTGCCGCAGCCCCGCGCGCCGGCCGAGGCTGACGCACGAACCCACCAGCGCCACGTCGAGCACCGGCGGCTAGGTGCCCGCGATGCGGCTCAGCACGGTGTCGACGGCCTGCGCTGCTAGCGGCGCGGCGATCTGGCCGCACATCCGCAGCGGCAGGCCGGACGGCGCGGCGGCGTCGCCGGCCGCGACGATTCGGTCGTCGTCGACGCTGGTGAGGGTCTCGTCGGTGAGCAACCGGCCGAGCTCGTCGGTGCGCAGCCCGCTGGCGGCGGCCAGCTCCGGTGTGCCGAAGCCGGTGGCCCAGATGGTCAGCGCGCTCGGCCGCACCTCATCGTTGGCGAAAACGACGGCCTCCGGCCGGACCTCGGTGACCGCACCGCCTTCGAGCACGGTGACGCCGTGCCGCGACAACCACTTGGCGATGTAACGGCGACCAGGGGCACTCAGCGATGGCGCGAGGATTCCGCCGCACACCAACGTGACCTCGCGTTTCTGCTCGGCGAGTTCGGCCGAGGTTTCGATGCCGGTCAGCCCGCCGCCGCCGACGGTGACCGGGGCATCGCGGCGCAGCCCTGCGAGCTTGCCGCGCAACAGCTGCGCGGACTCCAGTTCGGCGATGGAGACGGCGTGCTCGGCCGCGCCACGAACCGACGACGGGATCGGCGCGGTGCTGCCGACCGCGTAGACGACGTAGTCGTAGGCCAGCGCACGGCCCGATGCCAGCCGCACCTCGCGGGCGGCGGTGTCGATGAGGGTGACGCTGTCGACGACCAGGTCGACGCCGTCGTCCAGCAGCGTGCGGTAGTCCACTGTGGCCTCACCGGTGCCCGCCACGAATTGGTGCAGCCGGACGCGGTCCACGAACTCCGGCCGCGGGTTGACCAGGGTGACGCCGATGTCGTCGCGCTGCCGCAGCCGGTTGGCCGCGAGCGTTCCCGCGTAACCGCCGCCGATCACGACAACCTGGTGAAGTGCGTGCATGGCGAGTTTCCCCTCTCGCTGAACGGTGTCTCGCCAAGTCCGACCACGCACCGCCGCGAAGTGTGAGGTGATGCACGGCACCTCACACTTCGCCGCGCTGTCCGGTCGAACAGGTGAGGGAAGATGCGGACCGAGGGGGCCGGACGATGACCACGCAGCCAGAACCGATGGACGAACGCCGCCAGCTGATCAATCTCGCGTACCGGCTGCTCGGTTCGCTGGCCGACGCCGAGGACGTCGTGCAGGAGGCCTATGCCCGCTGGTACGCGCTCACGCAGCGGCAACAGGAAGCCATCGACTCACCCGGTGCCTGGCTGAACAAGGTCACCGGCCGGCTGTGCCTCAACGTGCTCTCCTCCGCCCGTGCCCGGCGCGAGACCTACGTCGGCGAGTGGATTCCCGAACCACTGCCGGAACCCACCGAGTGGATCACCCGGCCGCCCGGCCCCCGACCCCGCGGACCGGGTCACCCTCGACGAGTCGGTCACGATGGCCTTCCTCGTCGTGCTCGACGCGATGACCCCGGCCGAGCGCGTGGCGTTCGTGCTGCACGACGTGTTCCGGTACACCTTCGCCGAGGTGGCGGACGTCGTCGGGCGCACACCGGCGGCCTGCCGCCAGCTGGCCTCCTCCGCCCGCCGCCGCATCCGGGCCGCGCACGCTCCCGTGACACCGGTGCCGAGGCAGTCGGGCATCGTCCGGAACTTCAAGGTGGCACTGGAGTCCGGGAACGTCGAGGCGCTCGTCAGCCTGCTCGACCCCGGCGTCACGGCGATCGCCGACGGTGGCGGCCAGGTCAGCACCACCCTGCGCCCGATCGAGGGCGCGGAGCGGGTCGCGCGCTCGTTGCTCCTGCTCCAGGACAGGCTCAAGGACCTGACGATCCTCGAACGCACGATTAACGGCCAGCCCGGCCTGATCGCCCAGCAGGACGGCGTCACCGTGTCCGTGTACGCGTTCGAGGTCGCCGGTGACCGGATCACCCGCATCTGGGCGGTGCGCAATCCCGAGAAGCTCCGTCCGTGGACGACGGGCTGACGGCCAGCTTGGCCGCCACCACGTCCGCCTGGGGCGTGCCGAGCCGGCGATAGATCGTGAGTGCTCGCTGCCAGTGCTCAGCGGCTTGGTCGTGTTCGCCGAGCGCGGCATGGGCGTCGCCGATGCCCGCGTATGTGTGTGCGTTCTCGAGGAAGATTCTTGGCCCGTCCTCCACGGTCAGCGCCTCGAGATAGAGGCTGAGCGCCTTCGCGGGGTTTCCTGCGGACGTGTGCGTGGCGGCCAGTCCGTTCAACGCGGGGATGAGCTGTGCGGTATCACCGGCGGTGCGTGCGATGTGCAACGCCGTGTCGAGGTGGCTGATCGCCTCCTCGTGTTCGCCGCCCTCGCGGAGGGCGATTCCGATCATGCGAATCGCGGTGCCCTGAAAGGGACGGTGGCCGGCGTCCTGCGCGACGCTCAGGGCGAGACGCGCGTAGTCCAGTGCCTGGTGGGCTCGGCCCAGCTCAGTGTTGATCTCGGACATACCGCACAACACGGTTATCTCGACGTTCCGGTCTCCGTTGTCTCTGGCGATGGCCAACGACTGCTCGAGCAGTCCGAACGCCTCGTCGTACCGGCCGAGGGCGTGCAGGATCAGTGCGTAGTTGTTGGTGGCTGCCGCCTGCTGGCTTTTGTCGCCGAGTTCCTCGTGGAGAGCCAGTGCACGGCGGATGAGGTCCGCGGCGTCGGACAGGTTCCCGTGCCGCCGGGTCACAGCGCCGAGGTTGCTCAACGTGACGGCCAGTAGCGACTGGTCGCCGACCTGCTGATACAGGGCCAGTGCGCGCTCCAGGTGGTCGATGGCCTGCACGTTGAGGCCCACGCGGTGGGCCGCCACGCCCAGCACCCGTCGGGCGTTGGCTTCCGCGGCGAGGTCGCCGAGAGCCTGGGCGGCGTGCAGTGCGCGAGTGTGCAGCGCGAACGCGTCGTCGCGGTACCCGCCGATGTGGAGGTAGCGCCAGACGGTGTCCGAGACGTTGACCACGTGGTCGGGCTCACCGTGCTGGGTGGTGGCGAGCAGGTTGGCCCGTTCGCGGTCCAGCCAGCCGAACGCCGCGTCGTAGCTGCCGAACACAGGTGACTCGGAGCCCGGTGAAGCGACCTTCGGCCTGCGCTTGGCCTCGTGCGGGGCGATGAGGTCCATCGCGGCGGACGCGGTGCCGACGTAGTAGTCGCACAGCCGGGTCAGTGCCGCGGCGCGTCCGGTCGCATCGTCAGTGGCTTCGGCCAGCTCGGCGGCATAGGCGCGCAGCAGGTCGTGCGGCTGGTACCGCCCGGCGGAGGGCTGGTCCACGAGGTGGGCGCGCACCAGCACGTCGAGTGCCCGGCGGGTCTCGCGCAGCCCGCTCCCGGCCATCGCCGCCATCGCGTGGGCGTCCACGTCGTGCCCGTGGTGCACGCCGAGCAACCGGAACAGCCGGGCGACGGCGGGGTCGAGCCGCTGGTACGACCAGGAGAACACCGCGCGGACCGCGGTGTGCGGGTCGTCGTCCGCGGCCAGCAGGTCCAGCGCGTCCTGCCGGTCGGCGAGTTCACCGGCCAGCTCGCGGATGGCCTGGCCCGGCCGCGACCGAACCAGCTCGGCAGCGATCCGCAACGCCAGCGGCAACCGCGCGCACCGTTCAGCCAACGCTCCGACGGCCTCCGGCTCGGCATCGGCCCGTGCGCCGAGCAGGTCGTGCAACAGCTCCACCGCGTCGGCGGCGGGAAGCCGGTCCAGGTCGATCCGATGCGCGCCGTAGCGGGCGACGAGTCCTGCCAGCGAGTCACGGCTGGTCACGACCGTGCGGCAGGACGAGCCGGCCGGCAGCAACGGGCGCACCTGGTCGACGGTGCGGGCGTTGTCCAGCAGGATCAGGATCCTGCGCTGGTCGACGAGGGTGCGGAAGCGGGCAGCCCGCTCGTCGAGGTCCTCGGGGATCGCCGCGCCGTCCAGGCCCAGCGCGCGCAGGAAGCCCGCCAGCGCGTCGGCGGGCGACACCGGTTCGTCGGGACCGTAGCCACGAAGATCGACGTAGAGCTGGCCGTCGGTGAACCGGGCGCGCACCCGGTGCGCCCAGTGCACGGCCAGCGCCGTCTTGCCCACCCCGGCGGTGCCGGCCAGCGTTGTGATCACCACGGTCGCCGGCAGCCCGTCCAGCTCCGCGAGCTCGGCCTCCCTGCCGACGAACCCGCGCACGTCCACCGGGAGCTGGGCGGGAACGTCCCGGCGGTCCGCCGAGGGTTCGGGCCCGGGTTCCGGCAGGTCGTCGGCGAGGATGCGGCGCTGCAGCTCACGCAGTTCCGGCCCCGGTTCCAGGCCGAGTTCCGACACCAGCGCGTGCCGGGCCGCGCGGTAGGCCTCCAGTGCCTCCGACCGCCGCCCGGCCCGGTACAGCCCCGTCATCAGCAGCTCGTGCAACCGCTCCCGCAGCGGGTGCTCCCGCACCAGATCGGTGAGCTCACCGAGGACCGCCTCGTGCAGACCACAGGCGAGCTCGGCCTCGTACAGCGCCTCCACGGCGGTGAGGCGGCGTTCGGCGAGCCGGCGCGCCCAGTCGGCGAGCACCGGCACCTCCACGTCCGCGAACGGCTCGCCCCGCCACAACGCCAGCGCGGCACGCAGCGACTCGATCGCGCGCTGGGGCTCCCGTTCCGAAGTCGCCGTCCCGGTCTTGACCAGCGCGTCGAACCGCCCGGCGTCGACCTCGTCCTGCCCGGCCCGCAACCGGTAGCCGGTCTCGCCGAACGACAGCCGGTCCGGCGTGTCCAGCAGGCCACGCAGCCGATGCACGTGCAGCTGCAGCTTCTGCGGCGCCCTCGGACCCGGCTGATCACCCCACAACGCGTCCGTCAGCACGTCGACCGGCACCGGCTGGTTCGCCCGCGCCAGCAGCACTCCGAGCAGTGTCCGCTGCAGCCGGCCGGACAACACCTCCGCCCGGTCGTCGCAGCGCACTTCCACCGGCCCCATCACGCGAAACTCCATGCGCCCCCCACCATCCGGTCGTCATCTCCGAGTCTGACATTCGGTGGAGAGCGCTTTCCGGCGTTTCGCGGAGTTTCGTCAGGCTTGGCGCAGCTTTTCAAACCTGGCAGCCGTGATCGATCTCCTCGTAGCGAATGGTGACCAGAAATGTGGCGGCCAGAACCCCGGCGCCGGTCGCCGCGAGAGCGTCATCTCCGCTCCGAGCGGCTAGAGTGGGGGCCGCAGAGTCGTTGCTCGGCTCGTTCACTCGCTTCGTCACCTCGCGGTCTGTGCGCCCGCCGTGGCTTCGCAGCGACCTGAGGAAGACGGAGTCCGCATGACAGCGACCGTGCCCACGTCAGAGGGCACGCACCTGCTGACCGGAGCCCTCGAGCGTTACGTGCGGAAGGTCGCCGAGGCTCTCGGCGTGCCGCGCGACGGCGCCAGCTTCGAGGTCACCGACACCGCGACGGCCTACATCGCACTCGGCTGCCGCGCCGTCGCCCACCCGGACCGCGACGTCATGCTCGTCTGGAGCGCGACGCAGGGGTGGGCGGTGTCGATCGAAACCGATCCGGCCGAGCCCCTGATCGTGCTCGCCCGTCTCTCCGGGGACATCGTGCAGGCACCGGAGGCGGTCGCGGGTTTCGTGACCGAATCCATGACGCGTGCGGGCGACCGGCAGCCGCCGGCGGCGGACGCACGGCCCATGGGCTGGTCGGATCTCGCCGAGTGCATGGAACGCTACGCACCTGACGACGCAGCGCCCTCGCCCGGAAATTCCACGGCGAATGTCGGGTCGTGAATTTTCGAAATAAAGCCACTTTTCGGTCGATCATGCCGGAAAGCGTGTAAGGTCGATTCTACCGAGAGCATCTCGCACGTGAGCGCTCAAGCCCACGTCGCACTCGGTGAAACCTGAACCGGTCCACTTCGGGCCGGAGACGGGAGTCCCGGCATGACGTCGGCTCCTCACCATTCCATGGCCCCTCCGGCTGTCACGGCCAACGAGCAGCCTCGGTATCCGCTGCGATTGCGGTTGCGGCCGAAGGCGCTCACCACGGGGTATGTCGACGGTGCTTGGTGGCCACGTTCCCGGGACCTCGCCGCCGAACTGCCCGCGCTGCCCGCGCTGCTCGCGGTGCTGGCAGTTCGGCTGGGCGAGACCCCGCGGGTGAGCTACAACCTGACCGAGTGGGACACCGCGCCACGCCAGATCGCCGCACGCGGCGTCCGGGTGCGGCTCAGCGGTTTCTGGTCCAGGCCCCCGCACACCGTGGACGTCGTCGCGGGAGACCGGCGCCACCTGACGCTGCTCCTCGTTCCGCCGGACACCGAACCCTCCGCCGCCCACCGCGCCATGATGTGCGCCGCCCAGCGCGAAAACGCCGACACCGTCGAGATTCTGCTTCACGACGGCGTGACGGGCGAGTCCACTGTGGACGCTGCGGAAGCCGGCAGTGCCTGCATACCTGAACAGACGACTCGAGGAGTTAGATGACCGCATCGACCTGCACATCCGCGTATGAGCGCAGGCTCAAGATGGTCGAGGACGTGTTGACCGAGCGAACCGAGCTCGGCGGCAAGGCCACACGGGACCTCGCGGTGCGCGTGTTGCGCGCGCTGGACCACATCCCGGAGCGGGTGCGTTGAACTCGCGCCACTACGGCACCGGCGCGGTACAGCTGACGTGGGGCACCCGACTGCTCCGCGTCGGTTGTGCGTTCACCTACCGTGCCGAGGTGCCCACACCGGCGGTCTTCCTGGTGAAGCCGCTCTGGAGCGCGGACGTGCGGCTGAGTCACGAGAACCTGGACGTGAAGCCGGACGTCCCGATGAGGCACCACCTCGACCTGTACGGCAACCGCAGCACCCGTGTCGTGCTGCCCCAAGGTCTGTCCACAGTGCACTACAGCGCGTGGGTGGACGTGCCGGACAGGGCGGAGGACGTGGACGAGACCGTGCCGGAGATGCTGCCCGATGCATTTCCGGACGACGTGCTGCTGTACACGCTGCCCAGCCGGTACTGCGTGTCCGACGTGCTGGGCGACGAGGCGTGGTCGAGGTTCGGCGCTCACCCGCCCGGCTACGGCAGGGTGCAGGAGATCTGCCGGCACGTCCACGAATCGCTGAAATTCGGCTACGGCACCTCCACCGCGTTGTCCACCGCGGCCGACGTCAACGCGGCGGGTTTCGGCGTGTGCCGCGACTTCACGCACCTGGCGATCTCGTTCTGCCGCGCCCTCAACATCCCCGCCCGGTACGTCTTCGGCTACCTGCCGGACCTGGACGTGCCACCCGGCGACGCGGCGATGGACTTCGCGGCGTGGATGGAGGTCTGGCTGGGGGACCGCTGGTGGACCTTCGACCCGCGCAACAACGAGCCCCGCAAGGGACGTGTCGTCATCGGCCGCGGCCGGGACGCCGCGGACGTCGCCATGGTCACCACGTTCGGGGGCCCGCGGCTGGAGTCGATGGTCGTTCAGGCGGAAGAGGACCTCGCCCCGTCGTGGCGCTGAGCGGGTTCTGCCCGTGGCGGAGTACGATGGGGTCACCGAGGGTACGTCGTGCAGCAGCGCTCAAGCTGGTGCCGCCTTGGGCGCATCAGGAAGCCCGGCCGGTTCGGCTGGAGGCGGGAGCGCCGAGATGAACTCGGATCAGCTCTGCACCACTGCGGCTCTGGCCGCGTCACGCGGCGAAAGACTGACGCGGGACCCGCACTTCGCCGGGAGCTGGCGACCGTTGTCGACCGACCCGGCCATCGTCGTGCCGGTGCTCGGTTCCCCGGCCAGGCGCACGCGCTGACCAACCCGTTCTCTCGTTCCAGCACAGATCACCGGAGTGTCCGCATGCCCGAGCCACGAACCGCCGCCCTCGACAACGACGCGAGCTGCGAGGTGTGTCCTCACCCGTGGCACGAGCACGACCCGCTCGGCGCGCGGTACTGCACCGCTACCACGGCGTCAGCGCTCACTCGAGGATGTATTTGCCGGTGACCGTGATGACGAACGTGTTGACCACGAACCGGCTCACATTGCGCCCCTGGCGTGTCGAGGACGCGTCGGCCGCGCTGAACGTCTACGGCAACGCCGAGGTGACCCGCTGGCTCAGCCCCGAGATGGACCAGGTCTCCAACGAGGCGGCCATGAGGTTGCTGCTGCAGCAGTGGATCGCCGAAGCCGCCCGCCTCCGGGCACCCGCAGGCCGATGGGCGATCGAGCACACCGCCGACGGTCAGGTGATCGGCGGCGCCATCCTGCTCCCGCTGCCACCGGGTCAGGAGGACCTGGAGGTCGGCTGGCAGCTCCGGCCTGACCTGTGGGGCCACGGCTACGCCACCGAGACCACCCACGCCCTCGCCGCGTGGGCGTTCGACCACGACGTTTACGAGGTGTTCGCCGTCGTCCGGCCGGGCAACACGCGGGCCTCGTCCACCGTGCGGAACAATGGGATGCACTGGGTCGGCGAGACCAGGAAGTACTTCGGTCTCGACCTGCAGGTGTTCCGTCTTCGCGTGGCGGACCTCGACGCGGCCGCACCCGCGTCGGCGGGGCCACCTGGCCGCGACTGACTGCCGGATCGACCGAGCGCGGTGGAACACCAAGCCAGAGTCCATTGTGGACGCACCTTGCCGCGGGTGTGCCCAGAACGTGAAGAAAGCCGGAACCGATGCACAACGCCCAGTCAGACTCTCAGCCCGACGCACCTCGAACCACCGAGTTCGACGGGCTCTTCAGCCACCCGGACCAGGACCACGGCGGCGCGACGTCCGGCCCCGCACCCGCGGAGGACCAGCGCTCGTACACGGGTCTGTTCCGTGAACCGGCCGGCGGGACGGAAGACGCCACGAGCGCGGCCTGAGCTCCAGCGGTCGAGTCGGGAACAGCGGCCGGGACGGGTGACGAACCCCCGTCCCGGCTCTCGTGTTCCCGGCCTCGCCAGGGCGCCTGAGGAGCAGCCTCGATGCATATGCTCATCTCATGACCGAGATGGCCGGTGACCAGATCGCTCGTCGTATTGCCGCTTCAGGAGCCTCGATCTACGACCTGTTCAACAGGGACAGCGACGAGTACTACGACAACCAAACCCTGGAGGAGCGACTCGAGTCCGCACTCGTCGGCCAGCAGGGGGACGCTCCGATTCGAACTCGTTCGAAGCTGGGAAAGGCGGCAGTCACCGTCGCCCTCGGATACCCGGTGCCGCGGAGTTTCAGGAAAACTCAACCCCGGTTCCCCAGCCAGAACCTTGATCTGTTCCTCCAGCAGAGCAACAACCTTCAGATCTGGAACGAAGAGGTCGACCCCGAGCGGCGTTACGCGCTCGTCCGGCTGGATACGACGAACACGGTCACCGCAGTTCGTGTCGTGACGGGCGAGGCCGTCGCGTTGTGGGACAAGACCGGCACCCTGACTTCGAAGTTCCAGGCCGCACGTCTCGATTCGCGCACCGGCTCGAAGCTCGTCAGCGCTCTCGACACCGAACTCTTCCGCGAGGTGCTTCTACCCGGTGCAACAGCAGAAGTCGACATCACCGGTCTGAGTCCCGCGAGCCCGCCTCGTCGCGGCAAGGTACTGCCGATCAGCGAAGTGCACTCCCGGCTGTTGCCGCTTGAAGGGGTCACTTTCGACGACCCGGGACTGACAAATGAGCGTGGGCGCGGTGTCGTGCTTCAGAAGCTGGTGACCGAGACACTCGGGGTCGGCCCCTACGGGGACAAGGGACAGTTCCCGGACATCCTGAACCAGGCCCTGGAAGTGAAGCTTCAGCTCAGCCCGACGATCGACCTGGGTTTGGTGTCTCCCGACAGCGACCACCCCGCCGAGGACGTCGGCGGCGGCCTCCGGCACCGCGATGTCCGCTACGCGGTCTTCTTCGGCGCTCGAAGCGGGTCAGTGGTAACTCTTGATGCCGTCGTGACGACCACCGGGGCAGATTTCTTCACCGAGTTCAGGCGCTTCGAGGGGCTGGTCTCGAACCGCAAGCTCCAGATCCCGCCGCCCTCAGGCCTGTTCGAGACCAAAGGCTGACCACACCGCAGCTTCTACCTCACGCTCGAGCGAGGGAGCGGACTCGGTCGTTCCCTCGAGCTCGCGCGCAAGCTCAGCAGCGCGCTTGGCCGCGGGATTCCCGGGGTCCGGCAGCGGAAAGTGATCGACGTACTGCGAGATGAACCGACGCCGGCCCGCGTACAGCTTGTTGCCGAACCGGGCATCGTAGTAGCGCATCGCCAGCGAGGAGTTCGCCACCGCGACCGCCAGGTAGCCCAGGTCTTCCTGCTCTGGCGAAAGCGAGATCCAATAGCAGTTGCCGTTGACCAGGGCACCGGTCCGGTCGATGGCGAACTTCCCGTTCGTGGAGATGTCCGGAAAGACGATCTTCGGTGCCGCCCAGTCCGCCGGCTTCTGCGGAACCCAGATCTCCCACCAGTGCCGGCCGGCGTCGATGACGTACTTGCGTCCCGAAAGCTGCTCGCGGTGCAGTTCAAGATAGGCAGCAGCACGCGGAAATCGGCTGATGTCGAGAGGAACGCGCTTTCGGTTGGTCATGTCGTACGGGTAGAGGATCGAGAGCGCCGAGTGCCGGCAGTTCCAGCGCTCAGCGGTGTCCGAGCTGACGAGAGGGTGCAGAAGCTCTCGCTCCGGACGCACACGCGCCTCGAGGTCGTCCCAGCTTCGCCGGATGAAGACCTTGTCGGCGGTGCTCTTCACGCCGACTCTGATCTTTCCCAGATCGCTGAACCTGGCGTACGACGCTTCATCGACAGCCGCCAGGAAGTTCAGATCAGACGAGCGGCTCACCCAGGGCGCGTCAAAACGCGCCTTCGGTTGAACAACGACTTCTCCACGCTCGACCGTCCAGGTGCTCGTTCCGACCTGAACTGCGCCGTTGGGGGTTCCATCAAGCGCGTCATAAATCGATGCGGCGGTGCTGGTCGCCTGAGTTCCGGTCTCCACCGAGTAAATCGACGAGACGGGGATCTTCTGGGAGTCGACCTTGATGTTCGACGCGAAAACGATCGCCGGAAGGACTGCGGCAGCGAACTGCTTGGTGTCGCCCAGGTCGATGATCTCGTTCACCTGGTAGCGGCTCGCAAGCAGTCTCCTGATGCTTTCGCCACCTTTTGTGACCAGAAACCGGTTGGGCACGATGATGCCGAACGAACCGTTGTCCTCGAGCACCGACTGGAATGCGGCGATGAACGCCTGGTAGAGGTCGACCCTGCCGGTGAGACCGAACCTGCGTCCGAGCTCCTGCGCCCGCTCGGATCCGAGGTGCTGCGTGCGAACGTACGGCGGATTGGCGATGATGAGGTCGAATTTCTCTTCCTCGTCACCACTTCCCAGGTCGAAGAGGCTTGCCGGCTGCCGACTGTCGATCTTGGCGAGTCCCAGCAGGAAATCGGCCACGTCGCCCCGGAAACTCACACCGGGAATGGTGTTCGCCAGCCGTTCGGCCGCGACCTCGATGGCATTCGCGTCCGTGTCCGTACCGACGAGCTCAGCCGCAACGCCACGTTCCGCGAGTTCCCGTGCAATGGCCAGCAGAAGTTCTCCATCGCCGCACGCGGGGTCGAGCACTTTGACGGCGCGCCCCTTCGGGAAGGAGCCGTACGAGAGCAGTTTCCTGGCAACGTACCCAGCGAGCTCGGCGGGCGTGTAATGCACACCCTCGAGCTTCTCGCGCCCGACCTGCCGCGCCGTTGCCACCACTAGCTCCTCCAAGTTCGCGCAGCCAAGGTGCCCGCTGGGTCGCCATCGCGGCCAAGGGTAACCCCAGCCGTTCTAACGGATTGCAGGTGTACCGAATGGAATTGCGCAGACAGTTTCACAGGGGACAGCGGGACGGTCCGTCCTGCTGTCCCCTCGTGCAGGACTCAGGCGTCGATGACGCGAGCGTCGAACGTCCAGCCCTGCTCCGCACGACCGGTCGCAGTCCATTGCACGATCTTGGCGCCGTTCTCGGTGCTGCCACCGCCGGCAACCGAAGCGACCTTGCCGTTCTTGTGGTTGATCAGCAGGCCGTCCGACGGCCTCCACTTCTGCTCGAACGCGCCGTTGCAGCTCCACTGGACGAGCTCGAGGCCGTTGACGGGCGCGCCCTCGTCCGACACCGAGAGACACTTGCCGCTCTTGCGGTTCTTGAGCTGGTCACCAACCCGGTACCAGAGTTGCTCGCCCTTGTCGTTGCAGGTCCACTGCACGATCTTGGCGCCGTTGGCGGTGCTGCCACCACCCGCGACGGACATGCACTTGCCGCTCTTGTGGTTCACCAGGTTGTAGTAGGTAGCCGCAGCGGCGGGCGGCGTGATCGCGGCGGCGAGCGCGACACCGGCGACACCAACGAGAACCGTTCTGGCCAAGCGAATCATCGGACTCCCAGCTTCATGGTCGGACGGGGGTGACCCGCCTCGACAAGCTAGGAGCCGGTGCTGACACGGCGCTGACAGGTGACGCCAAGGTGTTCACTCCGGCATGTCCGCCCTGTCGTCCTCGACGAGGGTGAGGATCCGGGAGATCGTCAGGTCCGGTTCCTCCAGGGGCAGCGCGTGGGTGGTCTTCGGCACGACCTCCGCGCGGAGGCGGGGATTGAGCGCCTCGACGCGGGCAGCGACCTCGCGTGAGTTGTGGACGGCGCAGCGTTCGGCGAGCACGAAGTGGACGGGCACCTCGATCGCGCGCAGTTGGTCGTCGGTGAACTCGGACTGTGGCGGGAAGTGCGGTTTGTACTTGAGCCCGCGGAGCAGCAACGGGGCCAGTGTGCGGCGCACGTAGGGATCTCCGGGCATGATCCGGCGCAGGATCGGCGCCGGCAGCAGCCAGCGGAACATCTGGCCGAAGCTCCAGAGGACGAACCGCAGCCCGATGGTCCCGAAGCCCCCCGGTTCGAAGGCGATCACCCTCGCGATCCGGTCGGAGGAGCGCATGGCGAGGTCCAGCGCGATCATGGCGCCGCGGGAGATTCCGACGAGGTGGAACTTCTCGTGGCCGAGGCCGGCGAGCACGTCGGCGAGCCAGTCCGCCTGGTCCTGGCCGCTCTGCACGGGACGCGTCTGGACGGAGCGACCCGGTTCGCCGATCGTGTCCACCGCGTACACCGTGTGCCGCTCGGCCAGTTCGGCAACGTAGGAATACCAGGACAACGACGTGCCCATGACACCGTGCAGCAGCACGATCGGCGTGCCCTGTCCGGTGCCGCTGCGCCGGATCCTGGTCGGCCCGAACCGCGTCTCGACGTCCAGCTCCTCGGCCGGAACGGGCCACTTCCGCAAGATCGCGTCGTACGTGGCGAAGTACCTCTCCTGCGCCTTCTGATCCACGAACTTTCCGAGCATCTCAACCCCCAGGCCGTTTTTCCAATGCAGATGCAATGTTATAGCAGTCGGCCCGTCCAGCCGACAACGGCCGGTGTGGCACAGTGATCACGTGCCGAAACGCGTTGACCACGACGAGAGAAGGCGTGAGATCGCGGAGGCGCTCTTCCGGATCGCGGCGACGCAGAGCCTTCAGGCGGTGACGCTGCGGGCGGTCGCCGCGGAGGCCGGCATCTCGATGTTCCAGGTGCAGTACTACTTCCCCACCAAGGAGCAGATGCTGCGGTACGCCTGGCACCGCATCACCGAGCTGAGCGGCGAGCGGGCAGGACGAGACATCGCCGAGGCGTTGCAGACAGGCGACGAGCGCGCCGTCATCCGCGCGTGCCTGCTCGCCGTGCTGCCGACCGACGAACGCAGCCGCATGTTGTGCGCGGTGCAGATCGCCTACTTCGCCGTCGACGTCACCCGCGGCGGCCAGGCTCCGGACCAGCAGGCCATGATGCCCCACCTCGTACGCCTGCTCGCCGACCAGCTCGAACAAGCCCAGCAGCGCGGCGGCGTTCCGGCGCACCTCGACACCCGGCTGGAGGCCGACGCGCTCGCGACCATGACAGCCGGCCTGCTCAGCGCGATGCTGGTCGAGGCCTATGACACCGAGCAGGCGACGCGGATCATCGACTACCGGCTCGGGCACCTGTTCGCCGGCTAGCGGTCACGCCGCCTTGGTGGAACCCCAGGTCGACCCGATCACGCTCGGCATCAGCAATAGGACCGCGCGGGCGATCTCGCCTGGCTCGATCATCCGGCCGGTCAGCATGCCCAGTTCCTAGCCCGATACAAGCAAAACCCCCACGAAGGTGATGTTTCCATCAACCCCGTGGGGGTGAATAACGCTCGTGTCCGAGGAGCGACTTGTTCTCTATCCCTACGGCTTGACCTGGAGTGACGACGCACGGTCGGCCCGTCCCAGCCGTCCCGCGAGCGTCAGCGGCTGGGACGGGTAGCGCGACAGCTGCAACCAGGTTGCTACCTGCATAGACGACGTGATCGCCAGCATGGGACGGGGCGACAGACCCCCGTCCCGTCATCGCGTTTCGTGCCTCGATATGGTCCTGGCGTGGTCGCCTCTGATGGGACGGGACGCGTCGTGCAGTCAGGAGTCAGCCCCGAACGAGGGCATTGAGGTCCACTTCGATCCCTGCCGTACGGAGCTCACCTGCTGCGGCGCTGCGCTAGGCTCCAGCTCCGTCGAGCGCGACATAGAGAATTCCGTGAAGGGTCGCTCGGCAGCCCAACATCATCTTCATACAGGATCACCACGCGGCTACGTCCGAGTTTGCCGAGGAAGAAGCCGAGTTCAAGAACGACGTTCTGGCGGCCGCGCTCTGTGTTCGGCTCCTGTGGCACCGCCTCGATCGTCGCGGCAGCGTCAGTGTCGTCCCGTTCGTCGTGTACGCGCTGACGGCAGATCTGCTCGAACGTGAGCTGACCGACGCAATCGCAGAGGGCACCGCGATACGCCGAACTCCGTTGCGGGACTAGCCTCGATCTTTCACGTGGTGCACGACCCCTATCAGGGCGCGTGTGCGCAGGCGGCGTCCTGGCCCTGTGCGCGATCGCTCGGCAACATGATCAAGCCCGTGGTGTGGCCGACTACGCACTCCTGGTGCAGGAACGGTCCGGCCAGGTGCTCAACGCGGCCGGACGGCTCGCGGTGATCCCGAAGGGCTTCCATCAGCCCCTGACCGAACTTTCGTGCCGAGGCGGCGGTGGTGGCGACGCTACGGCGGGACTTGGAAGAAGAGCTGTTCGGGCGGCTCGACGTCGACACGACCGCGGCGACGCGTGTCCGGCCGCACCGATGCATCCGGCGCGTTGGTCGGAGCCAATGAGGTGGCTTGCCGAGGAACCTGCGCGGCTGCGGATGGAGTGCACTGGGTTCGGCCTGAACCTCGTCAGCGAAACTACGAGTTCGCGAGCCTCGTGGTGATTGACGACGAGGAGTTCTAGTGCCGGTTCGGCGGGCAGATCGAGGCCAACGGGGAGGCGGCCGGACTGCGGCTGTGCTCCAGCGTTGACGGCTACCTGCTGACCCGATCTGATCAGCCAAGGGTCTTGGAGCAACGAAGGGCTGTTCGCGCTGCTCCAGGGCCTAGGACGGGTTGAGGGGGCTCGACCACCGGCGAGTGAACGTACCGCCAGTCGAATGGTCACTCGGCGGCGATTTAGCACCACAGGCCCTGCTCTCAGGTCAACCGATCAGGTGCTTGGCTGTCGCTGGCGTCGCAACAGTCGCAGCAGCCACATTGATCATGCCGGTTGCATCTTGTGCCAGGAGGGTGGCTCTCTGTGCCCGACAACGGGTGACACGGAAGGAGTCGGGGTATGCGTAGGCGTGTTGTCGTCGCAGTTGCGGCGGGCGCGATCGTGATCGGCGGCGTTGGCGGTGCGGCGGCTGTTGCGGCCAGCGATTCAGAGCCGACGAACAAGGTCGTTACCGCGAAGGGCGGTGGCCCTGGGGTGTATGTCGGGGTGGTGACTGCGAAATGCCCGGAGGGTTTTCAGGTCACTGGTGGCGGCATCAAGGCCGACGCCGGTTTCGCACCCATCCGTTCCAGTTATCCTGAGCCGGATTTGTCCGGGTGGACGGTGGAAGAGGAGCGAACCGCTCAATCGCCCACTCATGATCCCTACGCGCCCTTCGAGGTATATGCGGTCTGTACCCCGCTTCCCGCCTAGCTCTCGGTGAGAATTTCCTGGTGCACAAGAAGTTCAGGCGGTGAGTGCTGCCGTGGTGCGCCTGTCGCGTTTGCCACGAGGTCCCCGGTACTTGTCGGAGACCTCGTGTGCGCAAGTAGGACCTGGTCAGGCTTGGGATGGCCAGCGGACCGTCATGACCACCGAGTCCTCGATGGCTTTCCCGCGCGGGCACTGGAGTCAGAGGGCAGAGCCCCTTGGTGCCCCTCAGGGCGACCCGTGTTCATGCGCCTGCCCGGCAGGGGCGGCGTCGACCAGTTCGGCCACTACGGCGGTTGCGGGTCGGCGGCCGCGTCGCGCTCGACGGTGAGCAGCGCCGGGACCAGGGCGTTCACCGTTGTTGACACGCATAATTGTCGGTCCTCGCTTCTAGACTTAAACCATGAGTAGATGTACAGCGCCAGTACGCGACCACATCCGTGGTGGTGGCGCAGATTGTCCTGTGCACGGTGGTCGTTGCCGGTCGTCTTACTCCCCGGCCTACGCCCCGTCCTCCTACACCTCGCCCTCTCGCGTTTCGAGCGGTGGAGGTGGAGGCGGAGGTGGTCGATCGGCTCCGTCCGCGTTGGTCGCCGGCCACCTCTCCCGTCACCTACACCTCTGGCGAAGTCGCGGCGCTGGATCGCTACCGTCAGAAGGTCGAGGCGGTCGGACCGCGCGCCGAGTCCTACGACCTGTTCCTCTGCCACGCCTGGGACGACCGGAAGGCGACCGCGACCAAGCTGCATAACCTTCTCGAAGCAGAAGACGTCTCGGTTTGGTTCAGTGAGAAGGACATCCTCCTCGGCTTGCCGTTCATGCGGGAGATTGACAAGGGCCTGGCCAAGACGCGCATCGGTCTCGTCCTCATCACGCCCGCGTTCCTCAAGCGCGTCGAGAGCGGCGGTGTGTCCGAGAAGGAACTCTCGGAGCTGCTGGCTCGCGACCAGCTGATTCCCGTCGCGCACGGGGTGACCTACGACGAAATTCGGGCGGTCAGCCCGCTCCTCGGCTCCCGCAACGGTCTCAGCACTGACGAGGACTCGTTGGAAGACATCGCCAAGAAGATCGCTGAACTCGTCGCCTTGTAGAACCTGATGGCGGATCTCGACATCGGAGTTCTCAGCAGTTCAGTACGTGCTGACCTGCTGATTTGCGGAGCGTTCGCTGCGGCCGCGACAGCGCCGACGGGGTCGAACTGCGTCCGAGGGCGATCTTGCTCGCTAAGCACACGCCTCATCTGGAGTGGTCAAGGCCTGTGCCACCGGTCCTAGTCGTCCTGTAAGGCGCCGAATCGGGACGGCTTGGCGGGACGGCTGGAAGCTGCATCAAGCTGCGCAAACAGCTCGATCGCCAGGAGCGGGACGGGTTGGTGAACCCGTCCCGCTCTTCTATCTCTGGCCTCGGTGAGCCTGCTGAGGCGGCGTTGCCCACGGGACGGGACAGGGTCGACCTAGCTGTGTTGTACCTGGTGAGAGTCGTCTTTGGCTTGAGTGAATCACCTGTTCGTAACCTTGACGTTACTCGAACGTGTGTGTGAGCATGATGACTCGATTGGCCCTGACGGTGTGACGGGAGGTCGTGTATGAGCGACCACAGCGACGCGCTTGATCCAGACGAGAAGGCCATGCTCGAAGCGTGGCTAGCCGAGAGTGGGGCAACGGATGTCGTTCCGGGCGACCTTCGAGGTGAGATCGCGAACCTTGCAGAGCGTCGACGAGTTGAGGTAAACGAGGCACTTCGAGCCCTTGGCTACGACTACAAAGACCGTGATCGCATTAGGCGAGGCAAGTCGGTTCCTCGTCCGAAAAATGCGCGGCATCGGGACGTGAACAGGAAGCGCTACGAGTTCTACATCTCGCAGATCGTCGATTGGGATACCACGTCTCTCTCGAAGGAGTATGTAACGGCGACGTGGTTTAGTCTGACGGCTGAGAATCTTGACTTAGCTCAACGTTGGTGGAATGCCGGAATGAATCCGCTGGCACTGGAGCAGATAACGGCCTTGGTGGAGCAAGGTTTTAGTCCTGCCGACCTTGCCGCGCGCGTTAAAGATCGGTCGTTAATTTATTGGCTGAACCGAGGGGCGACCGTTGAATGGTGCGTCTTGGCGTTGGGGTGGTCACGCAAATCGTCGTGACGGCAAGGTTTGCGCTGCGCTAGCTCTTTTGTGGGCCCTTCCATTTTTCTTTTCTGTCGGCCTGCTCGCGTTGCTTGAATGTTTCAGATAGCTGAAGCTCTGGACGTATGCCCAGAGTGTCAGCAATTTTGCGCAGGGCTGCCCTGTTAGGGTGATTTTGGTCGAGCATGTCAACGGCGCGGGCCGCCCACACGACCGACGTGCAGGTTGCATACAGCCATGGCCGCGAGTCGTCTTCGTCGAAGTTCGTAGGGTACGTATAGGCGGCGAGCGGTTCGGCCTGCAGGTACTGATCGACGACCCTGTATCCAGGATGCGTATATGACGACATTATCCGATAGATCGCGTATGCTTCTGTGCCGCCTGGATTCAGGTCTTCGCACAGCTGGCTGAAGTTTCGTGCAGACTGGTCAACGAAAGATTTTTCCCGCGTTGGAGTATCTAGTTGGCGGGCGTCCTCGTTGTCTGCCGCGGCCTTCCAGCCGGTCTCGTTGATCGTCTTTATGGTTGCGTTGTGTTGACGGCTTGATTCATTGATAAATCCGGATACGGCTGGTGCGTACTGTGCGATCCATTGCGCTGTCAGTGCGAACTGAAAGGCCTCTCGCGTGAGCGGCAGTGATTCGAGGTGCATCGCTGCTTCGCGGAGTTTCAGTACGCCGCGTGCGAGTCTGTGTGTATGTGCGGCGAGCGCGATGACGCCAACGGCCTGTGGTGTGCTGACGCCCTTCCTGCCGCTGAACGCTTGATCGTTCTTCTCCCACTGATCGAGAAGCTGCTCAAGTATGCGCTCTAGCTCTGCGCTCGGAAGGTCTGCGACGGACGGCATGTTGGATATATCGATGCCGGATTCGCGTCGTTACCTACGGTCTGGCCATTATTCTTCTCGCGGCGCAGGTTGATCACTTGGTGCCTCAGGTATCGGTGAATGCCAATCGACGCACCTGGTGCAGGCCGGTGGGCAGCGACCGCATAGCCAACTAACGCATCGCTCTCGTGCCTGAACGACCCGTTTGTGGTCCTCGTCGGCGTGTCGCATCCGGACTGCTGTTGTCATCGGCGATCACGTCGATGAGGCGTGGCATCAGGTGCACGATGTCGCGCTTGGTCTGGTGAAGCTCGGCAGATCGCCAGGCGCGCGACAAGTTCGCCGTACACGGCGGCGATGATCACGGCGAGAACTGCCGCTAGGACCGTGTCGAGTCCGCAGATGCACAATGCGCCGGGCGTCATCGGTGCTGCTCCTGGCGATCGGCGAGCGCGCGAAGCTGCTCCGACAGCATCGAGGAGAAGTTCTCGGCGCCTTGCGGGAGGAAGCCGATCAGCACCGGGCACGGACTGCCGGGCAGCGTGACGTAGATCAGGTCATCGTCGCCGAGGTGCGCCTCGATCGGTGTGCTTGACCGGACAACGGTGACCACGTATCCCGAGCCGAGAAGTCCCTCGGCCGCCGGGTGTCGTTCGCCGGGCGTAGTCACGCTGACCTCCGTTGCGAGGTGTCCGGCGGCGCTGAGGCGGACTGGAGGAGTCCACGCCGCCGGACGGCTCGGTGGACCGCTTGTGCGCGACCCATGTCAAACTGAAATCAACGTCTCATCAGCACTCGGTCAGCGGAACGACCTGGCGGCGACATGTAGGCGACATGGGCGACTCGGGAGGTGGGACGGCGTGCGGACGTTCCGAACGGTCCTGGAGCAGAAGATCCGGGACCGCCGCGAGACTCTCCAGGAGTTCGTCGACTTCGCCGAGGTGTTCGCGCGTGAGCACAACGAGCCGGGCACGATCGGAAAGCGTCATCTTCAGCGGCTCATCGCTGGTCGGAAGCCTTCTGGGGAACCGCTCGGCCCGACTGTTCAGCCGGCGACCGCGCGCTTGTTGGAACGGATCTTCGACGTCGGGATCGACGACCTGTTGTCGCCGCCGAAGCGACCCGAGATCGTCGAGCGGCAGCGACCCGAGCGGGACGCGGTCGAGTTGGCTGCTGCGCTTGACTGGCTCGACGAACGCGCGGGCTGGGAGCAAGGAACGAGCCGCTCGAAGGTGCGCGCGAGGCTTGAAGCACTCGATCTAGGGGAGTTGCTGGACCGGGGAGCACGGCGGACGAGGGTTGAGCGAACGGCGTTGGCTCGCGCGCTCGTCGAGTACTACGGCGACCGGGGTGTCTACCGGGCGATATGTGCGGACGTCGAGGTCCTGACCAGCGTCGTGACCCGTGCGGAATGGCTTGACCTGGCATGCCCTCTCGATGGCGCCCACGATGAGCTGACGCTCGCCGAGGAGACCGGTGATCACCTGCCGCTGGGTGAGGTCGAGGCATCGGCGGCCGTGTCGCGGCTCGCCGAGTCGGTCGCGCTCGGCGTGCGCTTCGCTAACCTGCCGCTCTACCGCCTGTGGAGCGTGGACATCGGTCATGGGCGGGTCCGGGGTCACGTCGGGGTCGTGCCGTTCGCCGAGTACGCGCTGACCGCCGATCTACTCGAACGCGAACTCACCGACGCCGTTGGAACCGGAAGTCTTGCTCGACGAACTCCCTTGCGGGACAAGCACTTGCCGAGTCTCGGCGCGATACATGACCTATCCGGCCGCGTATGTGCGGGCGGCGTACTCGCCCTGTGTGCGATCGCTCGGCCGCATGATCAAGTCCGCGGTTCCGCAGACTACGCCCTGCTGGTGCAGGAGCGGTCCGATCAGGTGCTGAACGCGGCCGGGCGGCTCGCGGTGATCCCGAAGGGTTTCCATCAGCCGCTGACCGATGTGCGTGCCGAGGCGGCGGTGGGCGCGACGCTTCGGCGGGAACTGGAAGAGGAGCTGTTCGGCCGTCACGACGTCGACGCGACCTCTGGCGACGTGCGCTCGGCAGCGCCGATGCATCCGAGCCGACGGTCGGAGCCGATGAAGTGGCTCGCCGAGGTACCGGCGCGGTTGCGGATGGAGTGCACAGGCTTCGGGCTGAATCTCGTCAGCGGGAACTACGAGTTCGCGAGTCTCGTCGTGATCGAGGACGAGGAGTTCTGGCATCGGTTCGGTGGACAGGTCGAGGCCAACTGGGAAGCAAGCGGACTGCGGCTGTACTCCAGCCTCGACAGCGACCTGGTGGCCGAGCTGATCTCGCTAGAGGCCTGGAGCAACGAGGGACTGTTCGCGTTGCTCCAGGGTCTGCGTCGGCTGCGTGAGATCGGCGGTGACCGCGTCAGCCTGCCGCCTGTCGAGTGGCGGCTTGGCGGCTGATCAGGTCTGGGACGGCCAGCGGACTGTCATGACCACCGAGTCCTCGACGGCTTCCCATGAGTGGTCGATACCAGGACCCCACATCACGTAGTCACCCTGGCGCGTCATCGTGGCGGTGCCCTCAGTGACGTCAACGCGGAAGTTCCCTTGTACCAACAGAACCAGGGTCGTCCGCTGGTCGTCGGAAGTCCACTCCAGACGCTTGTCGCCAGCCGGGTGATTGAACCACTTCACCTCGACGTCCTTCGACGACCGCACGCCCTCGGACGGGTCGATGAAATGCCCGACTAGCCAGCCGCGCGTGGCGCTTCCGTCCTCCGCAGCGTTGCCCTGGCTCCAGTTCGCGGTCACCGTATCTCCCATTCGATCGTTGGCACGTTCACGCGGCTTCCGCCGATCTCACTGAGTCGGCGAAGCCCTTGCAGGAGCGCGAACAAGCCCTCGTTGCTCCACGCCTCGTCGGAGGCGAGCTCCTCGACGAGCTCGGCGTCCGCGCTGGAGTACTGGCGAAGGTTCGCGGTCTCCCAGTTGGCCTCGATCTGGCCGCCGTACCTCTGCCAGAACTCCTCGTCCTCGACGACGATCAGGCTTGGGAACTCGAAGTTCCCGCTGACGAGGTTCAGCCCGAAGCCTGTGCACTCCATCCGCAGACGGCCCGGTTCGCCGAGGAGCCAGCGCATCGGCTCGGAAAGGCGGCTCGGGTACATCGGATCGGCGCTGCGTTGGTCGCCCACCGTGTTGTCGATGTCGTGGCGGCCGAACAGCTCCTCTTCCATCTCGCGACGCATCGTCGCGCCCACCTGAGCGTCGGCTCGGAAGTCCACTAGCGGCTGGTGAAAGCCCTTCGGGATCACGGCAAGCCGACGCGCGGCGTTGATGACGTGACCTGAGCGCTCCTGCACCAGGAGAACGTAGTCTGCCGGGCCTCGGAACGGGTCGGCCGGTCGAGCGAACGCGCACAGCGCGAGCGTGCCGCCTGCGGTGAGGCGTCCGCCGACGTCCAGCACGGTGTCGAGGTCCGGCAGGTAGCGGTCACGAAGCGGAAGCTCGCCCGCTTGCACGCCGCCGGCCAGTGCGTCGACCAGCTCACCTTCCAGGAGATCCATCGTCACGATGTACTCGACGAACGACGAGATCCCGACCGTGCCGCCGAGCGACTCCCTGCGCATGTCCACGCCGAGCAGGCGATACAGCGGCATGTTGACGAAGCGGATGCCGAGCGCGAGCGACTCGGCCAGACGCTGAACGGCCTGGTCGAACGCCTCCTCGTCGAGGGAGACAGGCGCGGCACCAGCCGCGCGCATCAGCTTAAGACGGTCATGAGTCGCGATCAGCGGACAGTTGAGGTCGAGCCAGTCGGAGCGCGTGAAGACGCTCGTGTCGGCCTCGACGTCGCCGAAACGCGCGGCATATCGGCCGTAGCCGCTGGAACCACGGCCGTAGTAGTCCGCGAGAGCCTGCGCGACCGTGCGCTGATCAACGCGACCGCGACGACTTCCCCTGTCTCGCAAGGAATTCACGTCGATCTGCGTCAGCCGTGACGCGACGGCGCGGCGGGCGGTTCCGGGCTCGCGCGTGCCACGCTCGTCGAGCCAGTCGAGCGCGGCGACGACGTTCGGATCGGAGGCGAGCCGCTGTTCGGCCTCGGTCGCCGCCTTGACTGGGGCTGCCTCGGTCGCGGCGGGGGACGTGCTGGTGCCCTGTAGCTCGGCGAAGCGTGCCTGAACGTCTGCGGGCGCTCGATCGAGCGCGGTGTCCAACATCTGCTGGATCTCAGACTTGGGTCGTGAGCTGGGCTTCTGGTGCCAGTAGCCGACCGTTCGAGGGTGGACGTCGAGGTACTCGGCGAACGCCTCCTGACTGAGCCGCAGAGCGTCCTGCAACATGCGCGCGTCCGCACCGGTCCAGCCGTTGGTCAAGCTCATCTCGTCGCTACCCCCGAAGTGCGACTTGCAGGGAACTTGCTGCGGTTTTGTGGTGGAGTTGCATAGGCCTTGCATGGGATTCGGCGCGATTCCGCAGTGGAATTAGGGCCATGGAAAACAGCCGCTCCACCAGCAGGAACAACGCGCTAACGACGACCGCGGACATGCTTTGCCACTTCCGCGACCTGACCCATTACCGATGCGATATCCGATTTGAGAGCGTCAAGCCGATCGGTGATGTCTTCGAGTCGCTCTTCGACCCGGTCCATTCGAGTCCACAGGGTGTCGGCAAGGTCCACCACGGGGTCGCCGACCTCGGGAGGCGTGCGCCCCCGCAACACGGCGTCCAGGTGCAGCGGGTGCCAACCCAGCGCTGTGGACAGGGATTCCAGGGTTCGAGGGCTCCGCCGGCGCTCTACGAGGTTGTGCTGAATCTCGCGGACGATCGCGAGCGATACGTGCGACCGCTCGGCGAGTTCCTTCTGTCGCAATCCCAGCTCGTCCACCCGCTGGTTGATCGCCTTGGCGACTGCCGCCCAATCCTCCGACACGTATTCCTCCGCGCTCCGCCTCGGCGCTGAGATTAGTCACTGTTTCGAGCGCTGCGGCGTGACACGGCGTTTCACGCGCCGTTTGCGACCCCTCATGTCTTCAAGCGTGCTGAAATCAGCACAGAAGAAACTGAAATCATCATTTCTCGTAGAAAGGCTATTCCTCATGCGTACTTCTCTGTCTTCCTCCACCCACACCATCCGCGAGACCGCGTGGCTCCTCGGCGTCGACCGGTCCGAGGTCTGCCGCGCCATCCGACTCGGCAAGCTGCACGCCGAGCGTCGGCGCGGCCAGACCGTCATCCCCGTGAGCGCGCTCCTGCCGCTGCTCGCCAACGCCGGTCCGGGGGTGCTCCGTGACTGACGACCGACTGATCGGCATCGCGTGGTCACTCGACCGCCTGCGCTGGGTGCCGACCGACCAGCTCGCCGAGGTGGTCGAGCGCGACGGCCTGTGCATGTGGGTGTTCACGAACGAGCCGCCGGACGTCGGTGAGGAGCTGACCGATCGTGAACTGGCTCAGCGCACGTGCGCCGGGTGCCCGGTGCAGGACGAGTGCCTGGAACTCGAACTCCGCACGGCTGGTGAGGAGACGACCGGCGTGTGGGGTGCGCTCACCGACGACGACAGGCGGGCGCTGTACCCGCACTGGCTCCGACGCGGCGAGCGCTTCGAGAGGGGGCCGCGTTCATGAACGCCCTCACTCTCACCCCGACTCAGGTCATGGCGGGCGTCGGCGCGCTCCTGGTGCTGGTGCTCGTATGGCGGATGGCGTCACGTCGCGCGAAAGCGGCGGCGAACGCGGCGCGCACTGGTGCTCGGTTCGTCTCGCTCGCCGGGCGGGTGCTGTTCAACGCGGCACTGATCGTCGTGGCTCAATGGATCGTGATCACCCAGCGAGGTAGCGGCTGGTTGCTCGTTGCGGTGCTCGTCGTGCCCGCGCTGTTCGCGTCGTACACGCTGACCAAGGCGCTGACCGTGACGACGTACGAGCCACGCCGCCGAGGCGGTGAACGGCGATGAGCGAGCCGATCGAGCGCGTAGCGGTACAGGTCGATCGGTTGTGCTGGACCGGCATCCTGCTCGGGCTGGCGTTCACGATGACCAACGTTCAGCAGTTCGCGGCGGCTGGCTCTCCGGTGTGGTCGCTCGCATGGTGCGCGGCGTGGCTGCTCGATCCGATGGTGTCGCTGGTGTTGCTGGCGATCCTTCGAGCCGAGCAAGTCACCGCCCGGCGCGGCATCCGCATGGGTGGTTGGGTGCGTGCAGCGAAGTGGTTCACGCTCGGCGCGACGTACGTCATGAACACCTGGAGCGCTTACGCCGCCGGATCGGCCGCGCTGGTGGTGCTGCACTCGGTTCCGCCGCTCGTCGTGTTCGTCGCCGCCGAGGCGGTGACCGACCTACGGGACAAGCTCGGCTCGGCGGTCGCCGCGTTCACGGCCGTGCAGGCGGAACCGCAGGTTCCGCCGAGTCCTCGGAAGGCGCAGAAGCGCGCGAATCCAAGGACGTCGTTTGACGACTACCTCGCGGTTGCCAGAGCGGCTCGCACGCCGGACGTGACGGTCACGCCCGCGTGGGTACGTGAGGTGACGGAGTGCTCGCGTGGCCTGTCGTCGCGGCTGGCTACGGCGCTGAACGCCGAGGTGCCGTCATGACCGGCGAGATGGTTCCGGCTGGACCGGTGTTCGAAGGTGAACTCGTCGACGACCAGACAGACGCGACTCAGCCGCCACACGTTCACCGCGTGGCGGGCTGGTGGCAGCGGTCGAGGTTCGTTCCGGCGGCGTTGAAGTCACGGCAGGCGCTCGGGTACGCGGCCAAGGACGGGCTCGTGTGGCTGGCGCGGTCGCCATTCCGCCTCGTCCGAGCCACCTTTCGTGGCCTGGTGGTCGCCGTGCGCGGTTGGCGGCGATGGGTGCGAGTGCAGGACTACCGCGAGGCGGCCGAGCAGTCCGAGAAGCTGGCGGACAAGTTCGCCGAGATCCGTGGACTGACGTTGTTCCCGTGGAAGGTGACCGGTGCTGTAGCCGCCGTTTTCCTTGTCTCGCTTGCGATTCTCGATCTCGTCTACGGGCACCGAGTGTTGTGGATTGCCGGCGTTGTCTCGGTGGCGTTGGCGATCCTCGGCAGACAGAAGGACGGGAACCCTGGACGGAAGGCCGCTCTCGCCGGGCCACGCTCGCTCGCGTGGACGATGGACCCACAGATCCTGGTGGACGCGTTCCGCGACGCGAAGCTGATCGGCAAGGACGAAAGCCTGCGGCTCGTCGAGCGGGCGAAGCACCAGGGCGGGGGATGGGCGGTTACCGTCGATCTCCCCGCCACCCGCAAGGCAGCCGACGTCGTGAAGCATCGGGAAGACCTCGCGTCAGCCCTGGCGGTCGATGAGATCCAACTCAGTGTCGAGCGCGTGCGAGGCAACGGCGGACACGCCGGACGCGTCGCGATGTGGGTTGCCGATGAGGACCCATACGCCAAGCCGCCGATCCGGACGCCGTTGCTGGCGGTCGAGCGGTGGGACGCGTGGCGGCCGGTGCCGTTCGGCGCGGACGCGCGAGGCAGGCGGATCACGCTGCCACTCGTGTGGACATCGCTTCTGATCGGCGCACTTCCCAGGCAGGGCAAGACAATGGCCGAACGACTGGCAGCCGCGGGCTTGATCTTGGACCCGTACGTTCGGCTGTACGTCGCCGACTTCAAGAACGGCAAGGACTGGAAAGCCGCCGAGAAGGTCGCCCACCGGTTCATGGCAGGAGACGACGCCGAACACGTCCTTGCGTTCCTGGACTGGCTCGTCGAATTGATCGCCGACGTCCAGAACCGCTACCGGAGGATGCAGGACCTCGACGACGTGACGTGTCCCGAGTCAAAGGTGACACCGGACATGTCTCGCGACCGATCGTTGGGGATGCCGATCACGGCACTGATCGTGGACGAGGTCCATATTGCACTGGAGGACCGTACTCCCGTTGAGGTGCAAGGGAAGAAGCTTACGGCAGGGGAGTACATCGGTGAGCTGCTGACGTGGCTCGCGAAGAAGGCCCCGGCGGCCGGCATCATCCTCGTTCTGGCGACACAGCGACCGGACAGCAAGACCATCCCGACCAAGCTGCGTGCCGTGCTCGGGTCCCGCTTCGCCTTGCGCGTCATGGACTTCCGCGACAGCAACATCATCCTCGGCGAGCAGATGAACACGCGCGGATACGACAGCAGCCGCCTACTCCCGTCACATCGTGGCGTTGGAATCCTGCGGCCGGACGGCGAGACCCAAGTCGGTGCCGACGTACTCGCGCTCACCGTGCGGACCTACTACATGCCGAACGAGGATTGGCGGGCGATCTGTGAGCGTGGCCGTGCGTTGCGGGAGGCAGAGGGCACGCTGAGCGGTCACGCGGCAGGGCAGGACGTTCCGCCGATGCTGGACCGCACGGCGGCGGTACAGGCGATTGGGACCGGCACTGTGGCGAGCCTGGCCGAGGTAGAGCTACCCGACCCGCTGGCCTCGGTCGTCGATTACCTCGGCGACGACCTGAACGAGCGGGACTTCGTTCCCACTGCCGAACTCGTCGAGGCGCTCGAAGTCGAGGCGACGGCGTTCGGCGTCGACATGGGAGAGCTGGGATGTCGGCCGACACGGCAGTACGTCCCGACCGATGAGGGCACCCGACGTGTACGCGGCTACCTGACAGCCGACCTGCGCGCGGCGGTCGAGCGCATCGCGGCCGATGATGAAATCGGCACTTCGAGCGAAGCTGACGGGACCCGGCAGTGATCGCCGACGAGCCCCCTCGGGGCGAACTCAAATTCAACCCACCTGCTGAACTACCTGTCCTCACCAGGGAGATAAGTCGCATACTGCTAGAAGTACTGATCAGAGTCACTGAGGTCGAGGCACCGGACGGGCCTCGGGAAGGGAGGTCAGATGACTGTTGAAATCAGTCAGGAGCCTTGGGCGGCGTTCGACGGCCTGCTCGGCGTCGAGGTCGTCGAGACGATCGGCGATGGGATCGGATCGCTCGCGTTCCTCGGTCGGTGTTCGACCGAGGACAACCAAGATCCGGAGACGTCGCGAGGCTGGCAGTACGGCAACGCCCACAAGTTCGTCGAGCCGTTGGGCGGCGTGATCGTCGAGGAGTTCTTTGACATCGGTCAGTCGCGCTCGGTGCCGTGGGAGCGACGGCCGGAAGCCTCACGCCTGCTGGCAGCGCTCAAGGACAAGGACCGAGGATGGAACGCGGTTGTGGTCGGTGAAGGGACGCGATGCTGGTTCGGAAACCAGTTCTCGTTGATCGCTCCGAAGTTCGCGGCCTACGGCGTGGATCTGTGGGTGCCGGAACTCGGCGGCAAGTTCGACTCACGGAACCCCTCCCACAAGATGCTGATGAGTGTCCTCGGCGGCATGAGCGAGTCGGAGCGTCAGCACGTACAGGCTCGCGTCCGGGCGGCGATGGATGCCCAGGTCGTGAACGACGGACGGCACCAGGGCGGACGCGCACCGTACGGGTACACCGTTGTCGATGCCGGACCGCACCCGAACCCGAGGAAGGCGGCAGAGGGCTACCGGCTACGCGTGCTGGCGATCGACGAGCCGAGCGCGGCGGTCGTGCGGCGGATCTTCGCCGAGTACCTGACCGGTGAGATGGGAGACCGGGCGATCGCGAACGGCCTCAACCGCGACGGGATTCCCTGCCCGTCGGCTCGAAGGCCGGACCAGAACCGGCATCGGCTCGCCGATGGATGGCAGGGCAGCACGGTCCGAGCCATTCTGGAGAACCCGCGCTACACCGGCTTTGCGTTCTTCGGGCGCTGGACGCGCCAAGAGATGCTGCTCGACCCGGAGGACGTCGGAGCCGGTCACGTCGTGCGGTTCCGCAAGGCCGCTCCTGACCGAGTGGTGCGTTCTCGTAAGAGTTCCTAACAGATTGATCAACTGTGGTGACTGAACTTCCATGATCGTTGATCATGGTGGGGTGAGGAAGGGTGAGCAGCCACCATGGATCGTGTCCGACGACCTGTGGGAACGAATCGAGCCGT